>JAUWCJ010000027.1 GCA_030609365.1 Candidatus Eiseniibacteriota bacterium
GATGAGATTCTGGGCATCTCCATCTGCGAGGACGCCTGGAACGATCCCACACTCTGGAACGGGCCAGCATACACGTCTGACCCGATAGAGAAGCAGATCGCCGCCGGCGCTACCGTGTTGATCAACTTGTCCGCCTCGCCGTTCGGTATCGGGAAGGACGAGATTCGCTACGGGCTCTTCTCCGGCCACGCGCGGAAGCACGGCGTGCCCATCGTCCTCGTCAACCAGGTTGGCGGCAACGACGAGCTCGTCTTTGACGGCAACAGCATGTGCGTATCGCGGGAAGGACAGCTTCTCGTGCGCCTGCCGGCGTTCGAGGAAGCCGTCAGCGTGGTAGATACAACCCAGCGAGAGGTAATACCGTTCGTGCCCGGCGACGCCGTTGCCTCCGTCTACGAGGCGCTGGTCTTGGGACTGAGAGACTACGTGAACAAATGCGGATTCGAGAGCGTGACTCTGGGATTGTCGGGAGGGATCGACTCCGCGCTGGTCTGCGCTGTGGCCGTGGATGCGCTCGGGGCAGAGAACGTCGTTGGCGTGACGATGCCGTCCGCCTACTCCTCTCCGGGAAGCGTCAACGACTCCGTGGCGCTCGCAGCGAACCTCGGCGTCCGTATCGAGACCGTGCCCATAGCGCAGCTCCACGATTCCTACCTGGACACGCTGGGCCAGCTGTTCCCGTGCAACGAAGTGGACGTGACCATCGAGAACATCCAGGCGCGCATCAGGGGCAATCTCCTGATGGCACTCTCGAATCGCGAGGGGCACCTGGTTCTGTCGACCGGGAACAAGAGCGAGCTCGCCGTCGGCTACTGCACGCTCTACGGGGACATGACCGGAGGTCTCGCGGTCATATCAGACGTCCCGAAGACAATGGTCTACAGGTTGGCGCGACACGTGAACCGCGACCGCGAGCTCATACCGAACACGACCATCGAGAAGCCACCCTCGGCGGAACTCAGGCCCGGACAGAAGGACCAGGACACACTGCCTTCCTACGAGACCCTGGACCGGATACTGGCAATGTACGTCGATGAGGGCATGTCGCTGGCGGACATCGTGGCGGAGGGGATCGACGCAGAGACGGTCCGATGGACCATCGGCGCCGTCAACGGAAACGAATACAAACGCCGACAGGCCGCACCGGGTCTGAAGGTAACGAGCAAGGCGTTCGGCACCGGCAGGCGCATGCCCATGGCCGCGCGCTACGAACCGTAGTCGCACGCACCAGCGACGGTGCTCGCGCGGGGGCCCTACCCCGGCGCTCAGACACGCGGCGCTTCGCGCCTAACCTCGCGGCGGGGTAGGGCCCCCGCGCGAGCAAAGCAACCTGAGAGGTGAAACCAAGTGGCAGATCCCAGATACGAGAAGCTCGCTAAGGTGCTGGTCGATTACTGTCTCGATGTACAGAAGAAGGACCTTGTGCTGATACGTGCCGGCCTCCCGGCAGCGCCCCTGGTCAAGGAGGTGTACCGCGAGGTCCTCGCGGCGGGCGGCCATCCGATAACGCGCGTGGCGCTTCCGGGGGCCACGGAGATATTCTTCGAGCACGCAACGAAGGCCCAGCTGGAATTCGTGAGCCCGCTCGCGGAACACGAGATCGGCAAGATAGACAAGCTGCTGGCCATCCGCGGCACCGAGAACACGAAATCCCTTACCAACGTCGACCCCGCGAAGCAGACGACCGTGGCGAGAG
Source organism: Candidatus Eiseniibacteriota bacterium (assembly GCA_030609365.1). Classification (GTDB taxonomy): domain Bacteria; phylum Joyebacterota; class Joyebacteria; order Joyebacterales; family Joyebacteraceae; genus JALGZG01. Next base: position 1,697 of record JAUWCJ010000027.1, read on the forward strand.
CCCAGTCGGGTCTGAGACAGCTCTACCAGGACCGCGTGACCGCCGGAGAGATCTCCTGGTGCGTCACGCAGTTCCCATGCAATGCCTCGGCGCAGGATGCGGAGATGTCCCTCGAGGACTACGAGGATTTCGTTCTGCGCGCCTGCCTCGTGCACAAGAAGGACCCCGTCGCGGCCTGGAGAGGGATCAAACGCAGGCAGGCGAAGTTCTGCAGATATCTGAACGCCGTCAGGAAGATCCGGATCGTCAAGGAAGGGACGGACATCTCGATGCGCGTCGCCGGGCGAACGTGGATAAACAGCGACGGGCGAAACAACATGCCCTCCGGCGAGATATTCACGGGCCCTATCGAGGACTCGGTCGAGGGCAAGATAGCCTTCACGTTCCCCGCGTGCTACGGCGGACGCGAGGTTCACGACGTCCGCCTCACATTCAAGAAGGGTAAGGTCGTGAAGGCCACTGCCTCCAAGGGTGAGGAGTTTCTGCACGCGATGCTCGATACTGATAAGGGCGCGAGGTTCGTCGGTGAGATCGCGGTCGGCACCAACTACGCCGTAGAGAAGTTCACGAAGAACACTCTCTTTGATGAGAAGATCGGCGGCACCATTCACATGGCGGTCGGCTCCTCCTACCCGAAGTCGGGCGGGAAGAACAAGTCCGCCATCCATTGGGACATGGTCGCCGACATGCGCGACGGTGGGAAGATCTACGCCGACGGCAAGATAATCTACAAGGACGGGCAGTTCACACTGGGCTAAAGGAGACACCATTGAGAGACCCAAGATATGCGAAGCTCGCGGGAGTACTGGTCAACTACTCGGTCGCCGTAGAGAAGGGCGAGCTGGTGGAAATAAGCGGTGGGGCGATCGCGGCGCCTTTGATCGCTGAGATCTACCGTGAGGTCCTGAAGGTGGGGGGGCATCCGTTCCTCCGCATCGGCCTGCCGGGACTCACAGAGACCTTCTTCAAGACCGCAAAGCAGCACCAGCTCAAGTTTGTCAACCCCATCTCGGAGTTCGAGGTCGAGAAGATCGACAAGGTGATCTCACTCTGGGGAACTGAGAACACGAAGGCCATGGCCGGAATAGACCCGAAGAAGCAGGCGGTGAGAAGCAAGGCGACGAGCAGGCTTTTCCTGAAGTTCATGGAGCGCGAGGCCGCCGGCGAGCTCAAGTGGGTGGGAACGCAGTTCCCCTGCAACGCCTCGGCTCAGGACGCCGAGATGTCACTCGAGGAGTACGAGGACTTCGTGCTCAAGGCCTGCATGTTGCACGTCAAAGACCCAATCGCGGCGTGGAAAAGGGTGCGCGGCAAGCAGAAGAAGATCTGCAAGCAGCTGGACGAGCGCAAGAAGATCCGGGTGGTCGCGAAGGGAACCGACCTCACGATGAACGTCGAGGGTCGCAAGTGGATCAACTGTGACGGTTCGGCGAACATGCCGGACGGCGAGATTTTCACCGGCCCCATCGAGGACTCGATGGAGGGCACGGTCAGTTTCTCCTTCCCCGCCTTCTACTCCGGCAGGGAGGCTGACGGTGTCAAGCTAACCTTCAAGAAGGGGCGTGTCGTCAAGGCCACCGCATCGAAGAACCAGGACTTTCTCCTCGCGATGCTCGACTCCGACGAAGGGGCGCGCCGCGTGGGCGAGTTCGCTATCGGCACGAACTACGCCATCCAGAAGTTCACGAAGAACACACTGTTCGACGAAAAGATCGGCGGCACGTTCCACATGGCCTTAGGCGCATCCATTCCCGAATCCGGCGGCAAGAACGAGTCCGGCATCCACTGGGACATCGTCAACGACATGCGCAGTGGCGGGAAAATCTACGCGGACGGGAAGATCATCTACAAGGACGGGCAGTTCACGATCTAACAACGTGCTATGGAGGTTCGTATGTCAGAGAGTTGGAGCGAGATCGTGAACGTCGAGGCCATCCTTAAGTGGCTCACGTCCAGCGGCCTGAGGGTTGTTCTGATACTCGTGGGTGCCCTGGTCGCCGTGCGCCTCGCCACCTTCATCACCCGACGCGTGGAGAATGCCTTCGAGGACAACGACCCCTCCACGATGAACGAGCGTGAGAAGCAGGCGGCTACGCTCGGGAAGGTCATCAGGAACATCACCCGCATCCTGGTGTGGGGCGTCGCCGTCATGATGGTCCTGAAGGAGCTCGGGATCGATATCGGTCCGATCCTCGCAGGTGTTGGCCTCATGGGGCTTGCCGTCGGTTTCGGCGCGCAGTCGCTGGTCAAGGACTTCCTCGCGGGCATGTTCGTGCTCATCGAGAACCAGTACAACGTCGGCGACGTCATCCAGGCCGCCGGGGCCTCCGGGACAGTTGAGAAAATGACCCTTCGCGCCACAACCCTGCGCGACTACGAGGGAAACGTCCACATCATCCCGAACGGCACGATCGACGTCGTCACCAACAAGACGCGACAGTGGTCCCGCTTCGTGCTCGACATCGGTGTCGCGTACAAGGAGAACGTCGACGATGTGATGAGCATCCTGAAGGAGATCGGTGACGAGCTCGCGGCCGACGCGAAGTTCTCTTCCATGATCACGGCGCCGCTCGAGGTGCTGGGCGTTCAGGATTTCGCCGACTCGGCCGTCATCATCAGGGTGATGTTCACAACGCAGCCCGTTAAGCAGTGGACCGTCGGGCGGGAGTTCCGCCGCAGGGTGAAGAACACGTTCGACGCAAAGGGCATCGAGATCCCGTTCCCGCACACCACCATCTACCTGGGCGACGCTGCTCCGATGAATGGGATGATGCGGGTCAAGGTAGAGCGCGACGACGCCTGACGAACACGGCGTCCGGACACCAGCTAGTTCCAGGGTGGCTGGGGCGGAACCCCGCCGCGAGTTCTGGGTGCTGCGCGCCGTGTGTCTGAGCGCCGGGGTCACACACCGACCGACCAGATAACCACAACAGGAGACTGCTGATGTTCGAGAGGATCCTCGTCGCGGTGGACGGCTCGACTAACTCGGACCGGGCCGTCGAGGCGGCCGCCGAGGTAGCGCGGGCCCACGGCTCGACACTGAGCATCTGTCACGCTTTTCATATCCCGGACCGCTACAAGGCGGATCTCGCTGACGAGCTGGAAGATGTCCTCGAGGGAGACGCCGAGAAGATCCTGTCGTACGCCGCCAGCGTTGCTGAGAAGGCCGAAATTGCGGCCACGACCCGGCTCCTGAAGAAGGGACACCCCGCTGAGGCGGTGATCGCGTACGCCAAGGAATTCGAGGCCGATCTCATCGTGGTCGGCGTCAGGGGCCGAACCGCAGACCAAGCACGGGCGATGGGCAGCGTGAGCACGGCCGTGGCCGAGCAGGCGAGCTGTTCCGTACTACTGGTCAGAAGAGATTCGGTGGAGGAGCAGTAGCAGGCGCCAGGGAGCGCCGCACCGCGATGCAGGACCTACAGAATGGCCGAGGCAACGGCCGCAAGCGAGGACAGGAACTCATAGACCTCGTGCGGCTCACGAACAAAGAGCGAAGCCATGGTCGGACGGGGCCGTTCCGCGACGAGTATCGTGAGCGCGCGGGGCGGCTCTTCTTCGTCCTCATCGCCGGGCAGGAACCACGGTTCCTCGAGATCGTCGAGCTCGGCCCAATCCCTGACCGCCTCGAAGGCCGCTTCGTCAGTCACATCGTCACCAATGTAGATGGCAAGTGCGTCTTCCATGTCGGCCGCCCTGAGGATGTGGCTGACGGCGTCGCCCTTGTGCCATCCAGCCAACCGGGCCTCCACGGTCCGATCTCCGTAGAGAACCTCCAGCTGGTGATGTGCATCCAGATCGCGCACCGAACGCAGGAACTCCCGGCTGGCCTCGCGGTCGAGAGCCGCATCCTTATGGTTCAGATGCAGGACCAGCGCGAAGCCCCTGTTCTCGATCGAGATACCCCGGAACCGTTCCAGGCGCCCGTGGGCGTCGAGCTCGAGATGGTGGATCAGTCCGCCGAGGGACTCCGGGTCCACGGGGTACTCGGTCTCTTCGTACGCCCGACGTATCTCGAACCCGCGCTGCCCTATCATACCGATGTTCTCGACGCCGAGGGTTCTATCGAGCTCGTTGATCGTCCGTCCGCTCAACACGAAGACCGAGAAGGCCTCTTCGTTCCCGAGCTGCTCGAGCTTCGTCAACACTCCCGGTTCCGGGCGAAGCAGCTCGCCCGGAACTCCCGGCGCGAGAGTCCCGCCGTAGTCGAGGAACAGGTACACCTCCGTGGCCGCGCCAAGCGCGCGGGCCAGAAGGTCGACCTCTTCGGAGACGTGCTTCGGATAGGACAGTCCAGCAGCCTTGACGACCACCTGTTCCCCCTATTGGGTCTCTCGTCGCTCGACGGAGCCCACGCCGCTACCGCGGGCATCGGATCCCTCTAGCCTCCGGCGTAACCGGGCCCCGCAGCTTCAGGGGGCCACTTGCACAAATCTACTCAGACAGTCACGTTGGCGCAACTCGCCTGCACGATGAATTCCGCCGGTCGTAATTCCGCCGGAAACCCCCTGAAAACCCACTCCCACGAGGCGTCCCCGGGCGCTGGGCCAAGAAAAACGGGGCGAGGAGACGAGTGCGAACACACGACTCCCCGCCCCGTTGAGAGAGAGGCTACTTCAGAAGGACCATCATCTTCCTGGAAGAGTGATCGCCTGCCTGCATCCTATACATATAGATGCCGCTGGCGACTTTCTCGCCCGCCCCGTTCGTGCCGTCCCACGTGACCGACTTGATGCCCGCATCCTGCTCTTCGTTCACGAGCGTCGTGACCAGCTTTCCGGCGATGTTGTAAACGTCGATCGTGACGTGCGCGGCGCTCGGAAGCTGATACCGGATCACAGTAACCGGGTTGAAGGGGTTGGGAGCGTTCTGCCTGAGAGCGAACGTCCTGGGAACCTCCTCATCCTCCGGCACGGATGTCTGCGTGCCGGTCGAGGTCAGGTCGATGTCGTCGATGTACCAGCCCTCTTCCTGGACATATCCATCGGAGGCGAACCGGAACCTGATCTGGACCTGCTGGTCCTCGTAGCTCGTCAGGTCGAAGGTCTCCTGACGCCAGGTGAAGGTGCCGGACCAGCAGGGCATGCCCTCGGGAAGCGGGTTGGCGTCGTTGTCGTTCTTCGTGTGGCTGTATCCGCCGTCCGGATACAGCACGCCCCACGTCGAGCCTCCGTCGGTCGAGATCTGAACGAGACCACAGTCCCATGCCAACGTCCCGCTTTCCTGCTCCGCGTCCATCCAGTGCCAGAATGTCATCGAACCGTCTGTTCCGAGACAGATCGGCTTCATGAGGAGCGCGCCGTCAGATGAATTGGCGTAGATCCCAGATCCGGACCCTCCGAACTTCCAGCTGTGGCTCGTAGAGTGCGACCGGTAGGTCTCGATGTGCCACTCGTCCGCGAAGCCACTCGTCACGCTATCGTGCGTCCACAGTCCCTCTCCACTTTCGATGTCGTCCGCGTGGCTGCTGCCAAGCGCCCTGATGCTGAATTGCGACGCCGACACGTAGCTCCAATCGGCTGTGATGGCAACGTCGAAGATGATGTCGTGGTCAACCGGTGTCGACGGGAGGATCGTCACCCTGAAGTCCGGCTGGAGTGTCGCCGTGCCGTCGGGATCCACAAAGACCACCGTCGCCTCGCCGTCATTGATCGAGACATATGGGTCGGTCGATGTCAGCGTCGCGGTGACGCCCGTGGCCATGGAACTGCCGGAGTTGCCTATCGTCACACCGAGCAAGATGACTTCCCCGGCTTCGGGGCAACCATTGGCATTGCCCCCGTAGAGCGGGTCATCCACGACGTGGCTCTCGTAATCGAGGACCGGCGCGTAAACGACGAGGTTGATATGGGACTCCCATGTCTCCCTTGCCGCCGCGTCGCTCATCGTCAGCGTCATCGGGATGACCTCGCCGTCCGGCGTGTCGGACGCGATGGAGAACTCGAAGTCGTCCAGACACGTCCCCGTTCCACCGCCCACTATGTCACCGAACTCCTCGTCGCCGTCGCGAATGTCGATCCGGCTGCTGCTCGAGGAGAGCGTCGCGGTGACGCCGTAGGCCGTCTCGATTCCGAAGTTACCTATGGTCACGACGAACTCGATGGTCTCACCCGCGCCCACCTCGCCGTCATCGTTCCCGTTGCTGTCGCCGACGGTGTCGTCGTCGATAGTGTACCCGTCAAGAGCAAGATACACGCCGGCCGCCGGCGCGATAGTCGCCGTCGTGTTGCTGACGAGATGGTCGTGTGCCGTCACCTTGACGTACATCGTCCCCACGCTCATCGCGTTCGGATGCAGCGTCACCGACCCGCCGGCGTCCGTCACGCCCGAGTCGTACACCGAGTAGTCGTCGGTGTAGATGGTGACGATCGCGCCCTCGACGACGCCCCTCGATGCGTCAGTCACTGAAACGTCAAAGTCCGGCTGCCCGACTATCACGGCCCCTGCGTGCGTCACGCTCATTGCGCTGGGCTCGGCGGTCCAGAGCTCCATCGCCGGGTCTCCGAACAAGGTCAGCTCGTAGTAGCACCACCTGTTCGCGCCGTAGGTGATGGCCCAGATAACGTCGACCTTGGAGTCGTTGTTGGCGTGGCCAAGCGGGTAGATATCCTCACCGAACATCGCGTCGAAGAACTCTCGATCGAAGTACTGCGATGAGCCGTTGGTGCTTTCGTGCATGCCCCAGCCGTACCGCGTGTTCGAGACGATGGCGACGGCGCCGTCGTCGTCGCCCACGAATCTCTCGGAGAAGCAGTCGCTTGTGTAGCCACCGCTCGAGGTGCGGTTGTCGAACGAGCCACCGTAACAACCCTGCGTATACACGAAATTGAGGCTGTGCGCGGTGCCGTCATTGTCAAACGACGGGATGTCCGCAGCGGTCATCCTCATGAACCAATCATTGCCGCAGTGACCGAGGTGGTTGACGATGTTCATCCCGTTCTCCATTAGCGGGATGAGCGTCGACTTCGACCACTCGCCAGGGTAGAGGGGTCGATCGTAGAGTGTCCCGACGTTCATCGTGGACGGGAAACCCGCGGTCGTGTAACCGTGAGTGCTGGCGCCGTCCTTGATCTCGTCCTTGTAGTCCCCACCGAACGTCGGGTCGTCCCAGAGGAGCTCTGCGACCATCAGGGCCTCGTCGCACTCGGAGACGATCGGCGCGTCCGAGTAGCGCTGGGTCTTCGTGGTGAAGTTGGCGATGTCGGAGGAAGCACTGCACGCGACGCGGCCGATGGCGAGCTCGGGGTAGAAATCCTCTTCCCCGGTTTCGCCGTAGTAGCCGTCGCCGTCGTTGTTCCAGTTCCCGTCAAGTGCGGCGTAGTAAAGGTCCGCGGGGATGTCGCTGTCCGTTATGCCGTAGGCCGTGGCGTAGAAGCCCCGCGGCGGAATCCCGTTGCTGTCGGAAGGCTCGCCGTCGCCGACCAGTAGGACATATTCGGGCGTCCACGTGCCGTACGCATCGATGATGAAGTTCCGGATCTGGTCCTGGGTGTCGTCACCGGTGTAGTTCAGGACGATCCACTCCTTGGTGAATACACCGACCTTCTGGCCGCGCTCGGTTCTCCAGGCGACGTAGGTGTCCAGGTAGCTTTCCCACGCGTTCGTTGTGACGATGATATAGTCGTACGCAAGCGCGGGATCCAGCGTGCGGCTCAGCTCCGCGACGCGCTCGATGCCCGCGTAGAGCACCGCGTCGTCGGCATTGTCGACCATGCCCGACAGGCGCTTGAGCGTGGTGACATCGTGGCGAATCATCGTCTCGACACCGCGCATGCCGGCTGGATCGGGCTCAGTGATGATCTCAACGTCCATGCTCGTGTAGTACGAGATCGTGCCGCTTCCCGTCTCGTACTCAACGGGAGAGAGAGCGACGTTCGCGATACCGTACCCGCGGTAGCGCCCGGATATCGGATCCGAGTGAAGCACCCCCGGATATGTCGTGCCGGCGGGATAGTCCGCCTCAGCGATCTGCCGCGGGCCCGCATGGGAGAGCGGATACTGCCTCTGCCCGGGCTCGATGACGTAGCCGTCTCCGAGCACGATCCTCTGGCCCGGAATCACGCGAACCTCAGAGACCACCTCGCCAGGCGGGAGCAGCAGCCGAACACCTGCCAGGGGGAGCATGGGCTGACCCGGATCTCCGTAGTTCCACGCGTCTGTCATTGTGATTCGATGGTAGTCGCCCTCGACCGTAATGAGCGGCTCCGAGAACTCGTAGTGGCGGGTCACGACGCCGGCCATCGCGCTGCCGGACAGCAGCAGAACAGCGATAACAGCCGTCACCCGAAGGCTTGCCGTCAGCCTCATGCGTTTCCCCCTTGTCTGTCCGCACGGTCCTGTCTCCTTGACAAAACCGCCCGGACGGGCGCACGGAATCGTCCGTTCGTTCCGGACACAGTCAGCCAGTGATGCCACCGGGAACTCCGGTGACCTTGTGCTCTGGGATCGCCGATACGAGCCACCCTCGCGACCAAGTGAAGGTGCACGAACCGCCGTAACCTATGGTAGATTATACCACTTAGCAAGCGTACAATCAACTCAAAACCCGCTCATATGTTATGATGTCTCCACGGAGGAACTCATGCGCTTCGGGATTCACGTCCCAAAACAGGCGAATCTGCCGGCGACAGCCCGCTATGCCGCCGACATCGGATGCGAGACGATCCAGCTCTTCTCCGGCAACCCAATGAGCTGGAGCACCGGGAGGCTCACGAGCCGGGAGCGGGACGGGTTCATCCTGGAGATCGAGCGAGCCGGCATAGACCCGGTCGTCCTGCACACGCCCTACGTCATCAACCTCGCGACGCCGGACAAGGAGCTCCGGGCGAACTCGCGTCGGGGCCTCGTGGCGGCAATGGTCCGCGCGCACGAGCTTCGCGCCGGCCCCGTGATCGTCCACTGCGGGAACCATATGGGGGCGGGCACTGACGAAGGGATCGAGCGCGCCGTGCGGATGCTCGAAAGGGTATTGAATCAAACGCCCCCGGAGTCGACCGTTGCGCTGGAGAACGGCTCGGGCAAGGGCACGCAGATAGGGCTTTCCGTCGACGAACTCGCTCGGCTCGTCGCGCCGTTTCCGCGGGACAGAGTGGGCATCGTCCTCGATACGGCCCACCTGTGGGGGTTCGGATTCGATCTCTCTAAGAAATCCGTACTCGACCAACTCGTGGCCGATCTCGAATCGGGCCCCGGCCTGGACAGGGTCTGGGCCATCCACGGCAACGACTCCGACGCCGACCTCGGGTCGCGCCGGGACCGGCACGCATTCTGGACCACGGGATACATGGGACGGAAGGGCCTCAGGAACATCGTCGGTTGTGAAGCCCTCTCCCACTTGCCGTTCATCTTCGAGATCCCGGGCGAGACGCCCGAGTTTGACACTAAGCGGCTGGCATCGATGAGGAGGCTCGACAGGAGGCTCAACGGGCCCCGGCGATCGTCACGCTAGGCAGCCTTTGCAGTCGTCCCCTCAGCCAAACCCGACGCAGGACACGCTCCGCTTCTTGCGGACGGCGCCCGCTTCTAATACAATCATTGAACCTCGCAAAATCCACCGTCTCCGTCGGTTTGCTGTGACCCGCCATGACCCTGGGAACAGGTCACCCGTGGCCGGCCCCGCCCGGAGACCCGAATCGAAACTGGAGGCACCGTGTCCACGACTCCGAAACCCGGCGACAAGGCACCTTCGTTCTCCGCACCCTCCTGGGATGGCTCCACCGTGACGCTCTCCGACTATTCGGGCAGCAAGAACGTTGTGCTCTTCTTCTACATCCGCGACAACACGAGCGGATGCATACGCGAGGCCAGGGCTCTGAACGACGCGGTCGATGAGCTGACGAAGCGCTCCACCGTCGTCATCGGCGCCAGCACCGACGGCGTGGAATCCCACGAGCGGTTCGCCGCGAACAACGGACTGACATTCCCCTTGCTGGCCGACCCGGACGGGAAGATCGCCGGGGCCTACGGTGTGCTGCGCGAAACCGGACGGGCCGCTCGCGCGACGTTCCTGATCGGCAAGGACGGAACGATACTGCGTACATGGCCGAAGGTCAGCATAACGGGTCACGCCGACGACATTGTGGCGAAGTTGGATGAGCTCACCTAGAGCGAGCCATGGAAGGACTTCCGCAATATGAGCCCCCGCAAGCGAACGCCGTCTCGTACCGGCGCACCAACGAAGGACAGCCTCTCCGTCCGCAGGGCCCGCCCCGCCGACCGTGAGGCGATCCTCGAGATGTCGAAGCGCATCTGGGGTGGCCACGACTACATGCCCCTGGTCTGGGACCGGTGGCTGGCAGAGAAGAAGGGTGCGCTCCTCACCGTCACGGTCGACGGGCGGTCGGTCGGCACGTCCAAGGTATCGCTTATCTCCCCCGGGGAGGTGTGGCTCGAAGGACTCCGGCTCCATCCTGAGTTCCACGGGCGGGGTCTCTCCAAGCGCATCCACCGCGCGACCTTCCGTGAGGCCTCGAAGCTCCGTCCCAGAACCGTCCGCTACTCCACCTGGATAGGCAACGAGGCGTCGAGGCGGATCGCGGAGAAGAACGGCTTCTGGCAGATAGCCAGAACGGGCTGGATGTGGGGGAAGGTCCGGAAGCCCTCTCCTGTCAGCGGACGCCGCGCTACGCCCGACGACCTGGATGCCGTGGTGCGGTTCGTCCACGGGTCAAGCTGCTACGAGGCGACCAACGGCGTCGCGGGCGTTGGGTGGACATTTCCTGAGTTGACGCGACGCCGCATCAGGCACCTCCTGTCGCTCGCTCAGGTCGTCGTCTTGCCTCGCCGCGGCGCGCTCCGTGCCGTCGCTATGTTCGACATCGGGAAGATCGACGATGATGTCTGTCTTGGGTTTGTTGACGGCCCCGACAAAGACGTCACCTTACTGGCGAAAGATATCCTGCGCATAGCCGTGGACACGGGACGGGACGAAGCGAGCGCGATGTTGCCAACGGGGAGGATCGCCGACCTCGTGCGGGCCGCGGGTTTTGACAAATGGCAACCCGTCCGGGCCGTGGTCTATGAACTCGGCGCCAGGGGCTTCTCCGGCAAGGACGAGCCCTTCGAAGATGTGCTGAGCCGCACGCTGCGCTCGAACGAGTCCGACGTCCTCGACGTTATCGCCGATCTTCTGATGGAGCGAGCGCCGGTCGCTCTCGCGAAGGAGAACGTGAGGGACTTCATCACCAGGAACTTCATCCCCGACACGGACAGACAGCTCATCGGAGGCACCGAGGGCTTCTTCCTAGCGCTTCGGACGGACACGCTTCGGTCCATACTGCGGGGCGTTATCGAACACTTCCACCTACGCCACGGACTCGCGGGCGACGCACTCAGCGCGACGCACAAGCTCGTCAGCGTGAGGCACCGTGGCAGACGGCTCGCGTCGTTGCGAGCGAGAGCTGCGTCTCTCCACCTGACTCTGGGGCCCGGCTTCGGACCCTGCTTCCCCCCGGACCTCAAGGTCCGCGCGAGCGAGACAAAATTCGACGCCGGTACGCTCGACGGGGCGAGTGGGTGCTACGAGTCCGTGACGCTCGTACTCACGGAGAGATCACACATCAAGGGCGCCACGAGGTCCATCGACATGATCATGAAGAGCGCGACTGCCCGGCGCTGATTTCATGGCTCTGCCGCCGAAGAGGTCCCTGGCCGCGGCACGCCCTTCAGTAGCACGCCCACCCGCACCGCGTACAAAGACGGGCCGCCCCCATGGGACGGCCCGTCGGTTCATATTCCAACCGCGACAGAAGCCTACTTCTTTGTCTTCCTCGTGGTCTTCTCTGTCGCCTTCTTGGTGGTCTTCTTCGCGGCCTTCCTGGGAGCCTTGGGCTTCGCCTTGCGAGTCCCGATCGTCTTCGCGACCTTCAGGTCGTAGAGCCTCTTGGCCTCGACGGCGATATGCTCCGCCGAGATCTCGAACTCCTTGAGCAGCTCCCATGGAGCTCCCGACTCGCCGAACCGGTCAGTCACCCCTATCATGCCCACAACGATCGGCTTCCCGTAGAGCTTCTCGGCGCTGCCGATCACGGCCGCCACCTGATTACCAAACCCGCCGATCTGATGCTCCTCGGCCGTCACCACTACCCCTGTGTCCGCCGCGGCCTTGACTATGGCCGTCCGGTCGAGCGGCTTGACCGTGTGAATGTTCACGACGCGGGTCTCGATGTCGTACTCGTTCTTCAGGATCCAGGCTGCCCTCATGGCCTCGGGAACCGAGGGTCCGCACGCGATGATCGAGATGTCCTCGTTCTCGTTCTTGTAGCTCGAGGACAGCGAGTGCTCGAATGCGTCCTTGAACTTCGGCCTAGCACCCCGGAACCGGATGACGTTTGCCTTGCCCCACTTGTAGGGGGTCTTCTTGTCAGTCACGACCGGAGTCGCCTCGCGCGCGAACCGCACGTACTTCGGACCCTTGACCTTGAACAGCAGGTGCTCCGTTGCGCGCTTCGTCTCGACGGAGTCGCACGGCACCTCGACGTTCATGTTGGGAATGCCGCACATCTGGAACAGCTCCTCGAGCGCCTGGTGCGTCGCGCCGTCCGGGCCGACTGAAACCCCGCCGTGCGCCCCGGCGATCATCACGTTGAACTCGCCGTAACACACCGTCGTTCGCAGCTGGTCCAGGTTCCTTCCGGATGCGAAGACGCCGTAGGTCCCGAAGACCGGAAGCTTCCCTTCCCTCGCGAGGCCGGCGGCAACGCCGGTTCCTGACTGCTCGGCGATGCCCATCGAGAACCAGCGATCGTTCCGCTCGGGGAAACCCTCGTAGAACTGGCTGATGGTGATGGACCCGGAGATGTCGGCGCCCAGACAGACGACGCGCTTGTCGTCACCACGCTCGGCCAGAGCGCGGCCGAATCCCTTCCTTGTGGGGTCCATGTCCGTCTTCATGTTCTTCGTGTGGTTCCAGAAGTAGTCCTTGGAGAACCCGGGCTGCTTGGCTTCGAGGGCCTTGATAGCCTTCTTCTGGTGGGACTCGGCGGCCTTGAGCATTCTCTTGACCGGCAGGATCTTGTCGAGACCGAGCTGCGCGAGACCGTCCCACATCTCATCCGTCTTCGGCGCCCTGCCGTGCCAGCCCGCGATGTCCTCCATGAAGTCGACACCCTTGCCTTTGATGGTGTCGGCCAGGATCACGGTCGGCTTGCCCTTGACGTGACCGGCCTCCTCGAACGCGGCCAGGATCTGCTCCATGTCGTGACCGTCGATGTGGATGACGTGCCAGCCGAAGGAACGGTACTTGTCCTCCAGGGGCTCAACGTTCATCACGTCCCTGACCCATCCATCTATCTGAAGGCGGTTCCTGTCGATGACCGCACAGACATTGTCCAGCTTGAAGTGGCCTGCTGCCATGACGGCTTCCCAGACCTGCCCTTCCTGCTGCTCACCGTCCCCCATCAGGCAGTAGGAGCGGTAGTCTCTGTTGTTCAGATTCGCCGCGAGGGCGATGCCGATGCTGATGGACAGCCCCTGCCCGAGAGACCCCGTCGAAGCCTCGATCCCCGGCAGTTTCTTCCAGTGCGGATGCCCCTGGAACGGAGAGTAGAGCTTGCGGAGCGTCACTACCTCCTCGATGTCGTAGTATCCGGCGGCGCCCAGGCCGAGGTAGAGCGATGGCGCCTTGTGGCCGGCCGACCAGATGATCCTGTCGCGGTCCTTCCAGTCGGGGTTCTTCGGGTCGTGGTTGGCCACGTGCAGGTAGAGTGCGGCCGTGATGTCCATTATCGACAGCGTCCCGCCGGAGTGGCCCGAGCCCGCTGCGTTCAGCGCGACCAAGTTGTAGCCGCGCATCAGGTTGGCGGCCTTCCTGAGGTCGTCCGTCGAGTACTTCCTGCGAATCTTGCCAGTCTTGGAGTTGAGAATCGGCATCCTTAATCCTCCCGTCCACACCGAGCGGTGCGACGTCCCGGGTGTTGGTGACTCCACTGTTTCTCAGTTCAATGATCCCCGCGATCTGCGGCGCCTGACGGCACCCGTGCAGCCAAATAGGCCCCAAGATCCGGGCCCATTCAGCCTGTTACTGTATCAGACGCGTTCCCCTGTGTAAAGGGCGCAGGCCGGTTCTCCGTGTCGGCGAGACCTCAGGCAAGTTTGACCAGTGAACCGCTGAAGTCTCTGACCTTTGGTGGTTTCTTGCCCTTCCCCACTGAGATCGTGTGGCCCTCCTCGCGCAATCGCCGGGTCTGCGCCCTGACGCCGCCGGGGAACTTCGGATTCAGACTGCCGTCGTCTTTCACCACGCGCCAGTACGGTGTGATGCGCTTCTTCCCCGCCTTCCTGTTCTCCTCGGCCGCCTCGGCGGCGATTCGCGTGAAAATCCCAGTGCTGAGAGGGCAGGTGATGTCGGCGCCGTGCTCCCGCGCGAGGAACTCGCGTATCTGACCCACGGTGATGAGACGTGCCTTGCGTGCTTTCCTGATGGTCGCATCGACGTCCCGCGGCCTGGCAATGAGCATGGTCTCGCACTTCCAGTGCTTCCGCCCCTTCGCGCTCGGGCGCACGATCTTCGGCAAGTCCTTGTCATCCAGTAGCTTCTCGCGCCAGCCGCCCTTGGGCTTCCACTTCGTCGATGTCATGAGACCCCCGTGCTCATGGAGTGGGCTCCGTCCCTTCGTTCAGTATGCTGACAAATCGGTCATAGATAAACACCCGGTTTCGGCGATTGCCGGTCACCTCACGGACGATCCCCAGATCAACGAGGCGCCCCATTGACCCGCCGACTGTCGGCCCCGAGAGTCCTGAGCGCTTCGACGCGACTGGGATGGAGATGAGGGGCGCCTTCCGGAGCTGCGCGTGAACCCGCAGTGCCGAGCTCGCGGCCCTCCCAAGTGCCTCGATGCGCTTCCTGTCTTCCTCGAACAGCCGCAGGATCGCGTCCGCCGCATCACTTGCTTGCTCGGCAGTTTCAACCACCCCGGACAGGAAGAATTCCACCCATGTTTCCCAGTCGCCATCGCTCCGGACCCTCTGGAGTAGATCGTAGTATGTCTGACGGTGGCGCTTGAAGTACAGACTGAGATATAGCAGTGGATGGCGCAGGGCTCCCTCTGCGCACAGGAGCAAGGTAATCAGCAACCGACCCAGACGCCCATTGCCATCAAGGAAGGGGTGAACTGACTCGAACTGAACGTGCGCCAAGGCCGCCTTGACCAGGACCGGGGTCTTCACCGGATCATCCTGTAGGAACTTCTCAAGTGCACCCATGCAGCCGATGACCATGTCCGGCGGCGGCGGAACGAAGACCGCGTTCCCTGGTCGCGTCCCACCAATCCAGTTCTGAGAACGGCGGAACTCCCCCGGTGTTCTCTCGCTGCCTCGCCCCTCCGACAACAGAACTCCGTGAATCTCACGAATGAGCCTTAAGGAGAGAGGGAATCCGCCACCGAGACGACGCAACCCGTGTTTCATTGCAGCAACGTACTTCGACACTTCCTCTACGTCGTCGAGGGGAACCCCTGGAGCCTGCTCGCTTTCGAACAGGAGCAGCTCTGACAGAGATGATTGTGTACCCTCGATCTGCGACGAGAGTACGGCCTCCTTCCGAACATACATGTAGACGAGGAGCGAGGTCTCGGGCAGGACACCGGCGATACCGTCGAGTCTACCGAGCGCTCTGTTGGCCCGGTCCCTCAAGTCCTGCATGCTTTCACTGAGGCTGAGGGGTGGATTGGGCGGCAACGGGTCGGGCACGAACGCACTGTAGCTTTCACCGCCTGTTGAGAAATCGATGTGGCGTCCCGTGGTTCTCGTGTGGGTCATGGCTTCTCCTGCCAAGGGGCCCGCGGAGGGATGATGAGCTACCGGACTCTATGTGGCTGAGCTTTCGTTGCGCGATTCGCTAATAAAGGTTAGGGGGTATTTCTTTCGTATGCAAGCAACAAGTTGTCGGTCGTTCTTGGAAAGCACGGGATATCCCGTATCCTGGCCTGCCCGCGCGGGTCCGTGTTCAGTACATGAACACACGCACCCCAGCGTGGGTGTGGGTGGTGGCACCTACTCGGCGCTCAAGTGAACCCGCTAGTGCTACCCCACGACGCCCAGCTTCCGGAGCCGGTCCCCGTCAGCCTTCGAGACGCGCACCCTCATCTCGAGGGCCTCCTCCCCGTCCTGCCTTGAAAGGACCTCCCCCATCTCGTGCACGGTCGATATCAGCCGTCCTTCGCCGTACGGAATGGTGACGTTGAGAATCTCCTCTTTGCTCTCGACAAAAGCGCAGATGGCCCGCCGGACCTCCTCCAGGCCCTCACCGTTGACCGCGCTCGTAAACACGGCACCGGGGTACACGCGCTCGAGCCGCTCGAGCCCGTTTCCATCGGCAAGCCGGTCGATCTTGTTGAAGATGAGCCGCGTGGCCTTCTCTTTGACCCCCATGTCCCTCAGGACCGCGTTGGCCAGATCCATGTAGCGTTCACAGTGCGGTCGCGAAACGTCTACGACGTGCAGAAGCAGGTCGGCGGCAGCAACCTCCTCGAGTGTAGCGTGGAAACTGACAACCAGGTGGTGAGGCAGCTTCTTGATGAGCCCGACCGTATCGGTCAGGAGTGCCTCGTGCCCACCCGGAAGCTCGATCTTCCTGGTAGTCGCGTCAAGGGTCGCAAACAGAAGGTCCTCTGTCAGAACGTCCGCCCCGGAGAGCGCGTTCATAAGCGTGGACTTACCGGCGTTCGTGTACCCGACCAGCGCCACGCGCACCATGTGAGATCGCCGCTTGCGCTGCTCCTGCCGGTCGACCTCAACACCCTTCAGGATCTTTTTGAGCATCTTGATTCTGACCCTGATGCTGCGGCGGTCAGACTCGAGCTGTGTCTCTCCCGGACCGCGCGTGCCGATACCGCCGCCCAGACGCTCGAGATGATCCCACAGTCTCCTCAGACGTGGCAGCTCGTACTCGAGCTGCGCCAACTCGACCTGCGCGCGTGCAACCTTCGTGCGTGCCCGCCTCGCAAAGATGTCGAGAATGAGCTCGGTCCTGTCGATGACTTTGATCTCCATGGCCTGCTCGATCTCTCTGCCCTGCGCAGGCCTCAGGTCGTCGTCGAAGACCAAAATGTTGGCGTCGTGCATCTCGGCCGCCGCCTTGATCCTCTCGACCATCCCGCTGCCGATGTATGTCTTCCCGTCCAGCCGCGTGCGGTTCTGGACGAAGCGGTCGACTACCATGGCGCCGGCCGTCCGCACGAGCTGGGCCAGCTCGTCGAGCGACTCGTGCTCCTCCTCTACCCGTGTGTTGGGCAGACTCACGCCGACCAGGATCGCACGTTCATCTTTCGGTACGAATTTTCTCTTGATAACAAACCTCCCGTGTATCGGGAGCGGGGCTCGTCGCAGCGACATCCACGAGCGACTGCAGCCGCGGAAGCGCAGCTGCTAGAAGTCCAGGTCGATCTCGATGTCGTTCGCCTTGGGCGAGTCGAACGTCCCGTTCTCGGAGAACTTGAAGACGCGCGATATTGCGCCCCTGCTGAGCCTTACACTCCCCTTGAGGCGCCACTCGTGCTCTTCGCCGTCCAGGAGCTTCTTGAGACCCTTGTCTATCCCGCTCCATACAATGACGAAGGGAATCCCCACCTCGACCACACCCTCCGCGGGCACGACGACGGTGTCTTCCTGTAGCCCGGTGGCCACCTCCGCGTTGTCCAACAGAACCCGATATCTCAGCTCGCTGATGTCGGTGCCGAATCCGTTCGGGTTCTCGACGTCCATCAGCAGCTTGAACGACAGGCCTTCGGTTGATATTCCTTTGAAATCCACGCCGGTCATAGTCACGACGGGCTCCACCATCTGCGAGCACGAGGTGACTGTCAGAAGACACACCAGCAGAAGCGCCGGCGCCAGGACAGCACGTGGTTCCCGGATCATGTTTCCGACCTCCTCTTGAGTAGCTCTTCGAGCTGCGACACAAGGTTCTCAACAGCGTCAGCGACCTCACGGGTCATGTCGGCACCGAGCGCCGTCGTCGCGGCCTGAACGGCCACGAGCCTCACGTCCGCCCGCGTCTCGTTACCCAGCACCCTCATGAGCATGGAGAGGGGCGCCGCGTGCGTACCCATCATCAGTCCTTCGACGTCCTCCGCGGTCGCCGCTCTCACCTCACCCGGGCTCCCGCCGAAGTCGGCGGCGTCGACCAGCACCACGACGTCCGGGTCGGCCCGCCGGATCGGCGCCAGGTAGTTCTCGGGCGCCTGGGCGGCGTCGAAGACGACGTCAGGATACCGCTCCCGCAGCCTCTCGGCCACGAGCGAACCCGCGCCGTCGTCGGCCCGGAGCGTGTTACCTATCCCGACAACGACGACCTTACCCCTGGCCAGTCCATCGAGGTTGAGCACGCGGAAACCTCCCTTCTCCCTGGACGATTCAACCACACGCCGGGCTCCAGTTCCAGAGGGACGGCGCCCAAACCCCGTTGAAACGCCCCATGCGGTCTGTTAGTGTCGGGCACTGAGGCATCTTCACCGGACATCTCCATGGACGCCATCCAAGGACCGAGACATGGCCTTCGCACTCGTCGGCAAGATGAAGGGGCGCGCAGCCCGCCACTTCCTGAGGGAAGGCGAACAGATAGTCGGGAGGGCCGCCACCAGTCACGTCAGGCTCCCGGACTCCTCCGTTTCCCGAACTCACGCGAAGATAGTGCTGGAGGGCGGCAAGGTCACCCTGACGGACCTCGGGAGCAGCAACGGCACGTTCGTCAACGGCGCGCCCATAACTAAGCCTCGCGAGCTCGAACTGGGTGACATGCTGGCGTTCGCGGACGTCGAGCTCAAACTCATTGACAGCACCCCGCCGGAAGAGACGATATTCTCTCAGAACGGCAGCTCTATAGAGAGTTCCTCCGTGACGCTGGAGGAGATATTCGGCCCGGCCGGCGGCGCCGACGAACGCACCAACCTCTTCCGTATCCTCGCGGAGGCCGGGGAGCTCCTCGCGACCCAACGTCCCCTCGATGAACTCTACGAGGTGATTCTCGACCATGTTGAGAGGCTCGCGACCTGCGACAAGGCTGTGATCCTTCTGATGGAAGAGGGCAAAGAAGAGCCGGTCGTCAAGGCGTCCCGACTCAGACCCGGCGCGGCGGAAGGCGAGCTGGTGCTGAGTCGCACGATGGTGCGGAAGGTCCTCGAACAGCGGTCCGGTCTTCTGACCAGCGACGCGCAGCAGGACCCGCGATTCCAACAGCAGCAGAGCATCGTCTCACAGGGCATTCGTTCCGCGATGGCCGCCCCGCTGTTCGACAACGAGAAGGTCATCGGCATCCTCTACGCCGACACCACCGACCCCGCGTCCTGGTACAACCGTGACGAGCTTCGGACCTTCACGACTCTCGCGAACCTCATCGGCGTGAAGATCACACACGCCAGACTCGCCGAGGCCGAGGAGGAGGGCCGTCGCCTCGCAAGAGAGGTGCAGGCGGCCAAGGATATACTCGCTTACATCCTCCCCGCGGACCTCGGCTGCGTGCTGGGCTACGAGATGGGCACCTATCACGAGCCGTGCCTCGAAGTGGGAGGTGACCTGTACGACGTCAAGTGCCTGGAGGACGGCCGCGTGTTGTTTCTCACGGGCGACGTGGCGGGCAAGGGGCTGGGCGCCGCGCTTCTCGTCTCGAACATCATGCCCATAATCTCCGTGCTCATCGACGGGACAAAGGACCTCACCGAACTGGTCACGCGGCTCAATCGCCAGATATTTCTCTCCACCGACCCCGTCCATTACGCGACGCTCTTCCTTGGAGTACTCGACCCCCCCACGGGCAACGTCGAGTATGTCAACGCGGGACACAACCCTCCCTACCTGCTGACGCCCGGCTGCGAGATCGAGGAGATCGCCGCGACCGGGACGCCCATCGGGATGCTCGAATCAGTCCCGTTCGCCTGCGGGCAGCTGACTGTCGCACCGGGTGGAATGCTCTTTCTCTTCAGTGACGGCATCCCGGAGGCACAGAATGCGGACGGAGATTTCTACGAAGAGCACCGCCTGCGCGACATCCTTTGTCACGAACGCGACAACTCCGCCGAGGAGATCGTGGCGTCAGTGAAGGCCGACCTCGACCAGTTCGTGGGTAATGCCAGCCCGACCGACGACATCACGATGCTCCTCCTTAAGCGTACGCTTGCCGCCGACTGACGGGGTTCCCATGAAGACCAAGGATTTCCCCATCCTGGAGTTCGATCCCGCCCGGCGTGCGGTCATCGAACCCTCCGAGCAGATCAGTCCCTCTGATGTACCCGAGCACTGCGTCCCGTGCTTCTTCGGTGACGTCATCTCCAAACTGGTCGAGAGTGGGCAGGCCAGGGAGGTGGCCTGTATGAGATCGGAGATGGGCAAACACCCGCTCCTCGTGATGGATGTGGATGGCCGTGAGGTCGCCGTCTATCAGCCCGGCATAAGCGCCGCCTTCGCCGCGGCGATGCTCGAGGAGGTCATCGCACACGGTTGCAGGAAGTTCGTTGCCTGTGGGGCGGCCGGGGTCCTAGACCGGAGCATAGACGCGGGCCACATCATCGTGCCGCGAGCCGCCGTCCGCGACGAGGGGGCATCGTACCACTACATGCCGCCATCGCGCGACGTGGAAGCAAGCCCGGAGGGGGTCGCCGCCATCGAGCGCGTGCTGACCAGCCACGGGCGTCCATATACGATCGGGAAGACATGGACCACCGACGGAATCTACAGGGAGACATCGGACAAGATCGCCCTGCGCGGGGCAGAGGGTTGCATCACCGTCGAGATGGAGACGGCCGCGTTCTTCGCGGTGGCTCGCTTCAGGGGTGTCACATTCGCCCAGATACTCTACGGCGGGGACGACGTCAGTGGCGATGAATGGGACCGGCGGGAGTGGCACAAACACAGATCGGTCAGGGAAGACCTCCTGTGGCTGGCGGCGGAGGCCTGCCTGCTCTTATAGGCGACTGATGGGAGCGTGAATGGGCGGCGATGTAACGATCGAGACCGAGCAACTGATCCTGAGGGAGTTCCGCCGGGACGACCGGGAGAAAGTGCACGAGTACGCGGTGGACCCGGAAGTCTACCACCACATGCCGTGGGGGCCCAACACCGAGGACGAGACGAGCGCCTTCATTGAGCGTGCCATAGCTTCCCGACACCGGGACCCGAGGCTTCATTTCGAACTCGCCGTCACATTGAGAGAGACCGGTCACTTGATCGGCGGCGCCGGCATCCGTGCCGCGGACGAGTGCTTCCGCACGGCGGACATGGGATACTGTCTGCGCAGGGATGCCTGGGGCAGAGGGCTCGCGACGGAGGCTGCCGGGGGGCTGATCGGATTCGGGTTCAGACAGCTCGGCGCCCACCGTATCTGGGCGACCTGCGACACCGGGAACGTACGGTCGGCACACGTGCTCGAGAAGGTCGGGATGAAGCTGGAAGGAACCATGCGGGACGATACCTGGCTGAGGGGACACTGGCGCAGCTCGCGCCTCTACTCCATTCTTGACGACGAGTGGAGACCGGGGGGAACACGGGGCCTGGCGAGTTCTGGAGAAGCGCCCGGTCAGGCGGATTCCGAGGAAGCGTGAGACCCGGCGGGTTCCGGGGAAGCACCTCACGAGGAGGAACACCGATGAGACTGAACAGGACACCCATGACCGTTCTGCTGCTGCTCGCCGCCGTCGCGGCCATCCAGATGACCCATTACTACCCGATGCTGCCGGAGAGGCTTGCTGTCCACTTCGGGGCGTCAGGAGAGGCCAACGGTTGGAGCAGCAAGGGGGAGTTCATGGTGCTGTTCGGCGCCATGGAGGCGTTCTTCGTGCTGTTCGGCCTGGCATTCGCGTTCATGCTCGACAGAATCCCCCTGGCCCTCATCAACGTCCCGAACAAGCACTACTGGTTCTCGCCCGAAAGGCAAGAGGAGAGCCGGGCGTTCTTGAGAGACCAGATACTGTGGATAGAGACCGCGACGCTCGCGTTTCTCGTGGCGCTCGCGCAGCTCGTATTCAGAGAGAACCTGGGCAGTGCTCTGCCCAGGCTCCCTGGTGGCTTCTGGTATGTGATGATCGCGTTCGTCGCCGCAGTCCTCTGGTTCTCGGTGAGGATAATCAGACGGTTTTCGCGACCCGGCGAGCAACCCCAAGTCTAGTTGGCGGTCGTGAGCTCCACGCTCCCGTCCGCCGTGCTGACACGAACGAGTCCGCCGCCGGTCCCGACCCTGCCCGACACCCTGTGTTCGTGGCTCTCCGTCTCCGTCGCTCCGTCGAGATCGATATCGACGCGACCGTCGTCCATCGTCACCAGATACTGAAACGAGAGCTCTCTTCCCAGCCTGATAGTCACATCGCCGTCGTCCGTCGTCACATTGAGGTGTATATCGACGTCGCTTGTGATGTCCAGGTTGACACTGCCGTCTTCACCTCGCACATCCACGACGGACGCCGTCACTCTACTCAGCGTGACGTCACCATCATCCACCGTGGCGTCGAAGTTCCCCTCGCTGTCGGTGATTCGAATATCTCCGTCCTCGAGCGCGAAGAGCACATGAGTGAGAGTGCTGTTCGTGACGACTACATCGCCATCGTCGCCTCTGACGACGAGATCACCGGACAGTTCGGCAAGGCGAATGTCGCCATCCTCTATCCATATCTCGGTGTTTCCATTGACGACATCTGCGAGCCTGACGTCCCCGTCATCAACCCTGCACTCTATGTCGGCTCGCCACCCCGACAGTACCAGGTCGCCGTCGTCGCCCTGCAGATCGAGGATGACATAGCTCGGTGCCTTGATCGTGTAGGTGTAATCGTATTCGTGCATCGACCGGAAGAAGTAGACCCCAGAGGTGGTTCCTTCCTTCCCGCGTACCGTAACTCTCTCGTCGCTCTGCCTGAACTCGACCTCGAATTCCGCCTCTGTTCCGAACCCGATCGCCGTCACGTCGGCGCGGTAGTGGACCACGACATCGATGACGTCCTGGTCCCAGGGGATAATAGTCGCGTCGCCGTCGCCGTAGTCGAGACGCAGGACGACTCCCTCGCTGACATCGAAGGTCTCGTGGAAGTCCTTCTCTATCTCGCGCGCGAACGCGGGTGAACACGCGACCACAGCCAGCAGGCAGCTCACTCCAACACGGATTAGCGTTCTCATCGTCCCTTGCCTCCTCCGGCCAGGTTGACGCACACGTACGCCCGCCACGGACATCTCATCCCCCGCGAGCCGTTTCGTTGCCAGTGTCGCACACATCTAAGGACCACCAAGCTCCTTCTCGGGTTTCAAGACCGCGTTCCGCGTGATAGAATGTAACTTCCGCGTCAATCCAACCAGGAGGAACAACATGCCTGATACGCAAGTCAAGCTCCCGCGCTGGGACCTGTCAAACGTCTATAAGGGCCTCGAAACGGATGACTTTGAGGCCGGTGTGGTCAAACTCGACGGCCAGCTGGCGAAGCTGGAAAGTCTGGTTGAGCAACACGGCATCGGGAGGCTCGAGCAGCCCCCGGCCGATGTCGATGCTCTCGCCCCCGTTCTGGACGACTTCATTGTTCAGCTGAATGACATGCTGACACACTACGGCTCGCTCCGCGCGTACGTGCAAAGTTTCATCACCACGGATTCCTACAACAAGGTAGCGGCGCGCCGCGGAAGCGAACTCGAGCAGGTCGGCGTCCGCGTCGACCGGATATACGTCCGCTTCGAGGCCTGGGTCGGCTCGCTGGCATCGGTCCTCGATGTCGCGTGCGACAAAGCACCGGTCGCGTGCGAGCACAAACTCGCTCTCAAGGACATCGTCGATGAGAGCCGATTCCGCATGGACACAGAGCTCGAGGATCTCACCTCCGAGCTGCTTCTGTCCGGCGGCGGCACGATGCACAAGCTGCAGGGGACCGTGACCAGCCAGCTCAAAGCCCCGTTCGAGCGGGACGGGAAGACCGAGATGCTCCCGATGACCATGATCAGAAACCTGGCGGGCGACCCCGACGAAAGCGTGAGGAAGCGAGCATACGACGCCGAGCTTGTGGCCTGGGAGTCGGTGCGAGAGCCAGTGGCGTTCGCCCTGAACGGTGTCAAGGGAACCTCGATCACGCTCGCGAAGCGCCGCGGCTTCGACAGCGTGCTGCATGCGTCTTTGGAGATGAACAAGATGGATCAGGCAACGCTCGACGCGCTGCTGGGCTCAATGAAGGACAGCTTCCCCATGTTCCGCAGGTTCTTCCGCAGCAAGGCGAAGAAGCTCGGCAAGGAGAAGCTCCCGTGGTGGGACCTCCTCGCCCCGGTGGGCAAGGTTGAACTCGAGTACACGTGGGACGAGGCCAGCGATTACGTCGTCGAGCAGTTCGGCACATTCAGCAACGAACTGGCCGACTTCGCCAGGTACGCGTTCGACCACAACTGGATCGACGCCGAGCCGCGTGACGGGAAACGCGGCGGCGCGTTCTGCATGGGTGTTCGCTCGGTAGACGAGTCCCGCATCCTTGCCAACTTCGACGGCAGCTTTGACCGGCTGGGCACGCTAGCGCACGAGCTGGGGCACGGCTTCCACAACCACTGCCAGAAGGGACTCCCCTCGCTGCGGCGGGGCTCGCCCATGACGCTGGCAGAGACGGCGTCCATCTTCTGCCAGACCATCGTGTTCAACGCGGCGCTCGACACGGCGCCGGATGAGGCTCAGGTCGCCATCCTCGACAATCAGCTCATGGACGCGTCTGCGGTCATCGTCGACATCTACTCGAGGTTCGTATTTGAGTCGGAGGTCATAAAGCGAAGAGAGTCCGCCGAGCTGTCCGCAGACGAGTTCTGCGAACTCATGCTCGACGCTCAAAGAGAGACCTACGCGGACGGCCTGGACTCGGACCACCTTCACCCCTACATGTGGCTCCTGAAGCCCCATTACTACTTCAGGGGCTACGACTTCTACAATTTCCCCTACGCCTTCGGGCTGCTGTTCGGGCTGGGGGTCTAC
>JAUWCJ010000118.1 GCA_030609365.1 Candidatus Eiseniibacteriota bacterium
GTGTTGCGGTGAAGGCGACTACTTCGTACTCCTCGTGACCTCTGTAGACAAGGTTGAAGTTGTGAAAGTCCCTTCCGGCAGCACCCATGATTACAACACGTCGTCTCTGCATCCCACCTCCTGGTAATCGAATCGCGTCCCCGTGCGCGGACGTCGCAACTGAAGCGACCGTGCGCGCCAATCGCAAGAGAATCCCCCATGCCGACATCGCTTTCCGAGCGCGGCCGTGCGGGGGATCCGGAAGCGGAGCTATGTAGATAGAGGCTCCGAGCAAGTCAAGATGACCATGATATCTGATGCGCCCCTCGAGTGTCCAGAGTCAAAGATGAGGAATAACAATGAATCGTGCTCGGTGACCCGGCCGGGCGCCGTCAGGACCTGTCCGAGTCGAGTATCCTCGCGATAATTCCTCGCGTCGAACGCCCCTCGAGCTCCTCGACGGCGACGACCTTACCACCGTGTCCTTCGACGAAGTCCGCCCCGACGATGGTGTCCCGCGCGTAGCCCGCGCCCTTGACGAGAATATCGGGAACGACGGCCGTGATGAGATCGAGCGGCGTGTCCTCGTCGAACAGGCAGACCAGATCGACCGATGACAGGGCGGCGACGACGTGCGCCCTGTCATCTTCCGGCACGATGGGCCTGGTCTCACCCTTCAGGGCCCGGACCGAACGGTCCGTGTTGACACCCACGACCAGGATGTCTCCGAGCGCCTTGGCCTCGGCGAGATACTGCGTGTGCCCGCGGTGGATGATGTCGAAGCAGCCGTTCGTGAACACGACGACCCGGCCCTCCGCGCGCGCACCGGCTGACGCTCTGACGAGATCCTCGCGCGAGACGATGCTACCCAACGCGTTCCCCCTCCCCGGCGTCCGAGAAGGAGCGCTCGATGGCATCCAACCCGACGGACGCTGTCCCGACCTCCCTGATGACAAGACCGGCCGCGTGGTTAGCCACCATAGCTGCTTCCTCCATGGACGCTCCGGCCGCCAGGGCGACGGCCAGCGCGCTGACGACGGTGTCGCCCGCGCCCGTCACGTCGAAGACCTCCCGGCCGACCGTAGGAAGATGCACGAGCTCTCCGCCCGACATGAAGAGCGACATGCCGTGCTCGCCTCTCGTAATGACGACGCACTCGGCCTCGAGCTGCTCCCGGAGCTTCCACCCTACAGCGAGCAGCGTGTCCTCGTCGGTGATGGTGGCCCCGACCGCGGCTCCCGCCTCCTTCTGATTCGGCGTGATCGCAGTGACGCCCACGTAGCTTGCGAAGTGCGACTCCTTTGGGTCGACGCAGACCATCTTCCCCAGGTCCCGCGCCGCGGATATCGCCGCCGCAATCGTCGTTCCCGTGACCACGCCCTTGCCGTAGTCCGAGACGATGAGCACATCGGAATCCGCTATGGCCTTCCTGACCCCATCGAGTATCCGAGCCTCCGCCTCGCCCGCTACGTCGGTCGTCACCTCGCTGTCCGCCCTGACCACCTGCTGGCTCTGCGCGATCACGCGAAGCTTGGTCGTCGTCGGCCGGCCCGGCTCGGTCACTACAGACTCGACGTCGACACCTCTGCCGGTCAGGAGCGAAAGCAGCTGGCGCCCAGCGTCGTCGTCCCCGACGACACCGACGAGCGTCGCACGCGCGCCCAGGGAAGCGACGTTCTCCGCGACGTTCGCGGCCGCGCCAAACCTCGCGCTTTCCTCCCTGACCTCGACTATCGGCACCGGGGCCTCCTGCGAGATCCTGTTCACGTCACCCCACACGTAGCGGTCGAGCATGATGTCGCCCAGGATGGCCACCTTCGTGCGCGGGAACCCATCGAGCAACGCTCTCAGTCGCGTGGGGTCGAGCTTCGTCACCCTCGTCCTCCGGTTTCGAGTCAGTCTCCAGTGCACCGGCGGGTCTCCCCAAGCCGGTCAGTGGCTGAATGCTAGAGCACGTAGCTGGTGAAGTCAAGCGCGCCAGCCCGGACGGCAGCCCCCTGCAGCGGCGGACCGGCGGCCCTGCAACAGCCGACCGGCAAGCCCTCATAAGCGAAGCGGCCGGTCCGCAATCGCGAACCGGCCGCCCCTCGAACCGAACCAAGCTCTATATGATATGTATCAATGCTCCGTCAGCTTCACCGTCTCGATGGTGCGTCTGCGCCTCGGTTTCCGCTTCGGGTGCTTGGGAACCATCAGATCCGGGTAGGCGTTGTGCAGCGCCTGGATGGAAGAGCCGGAGAAACACCCGGTCAGCATCCCACCGAGACCGTGTTCCCTGAAGAGGTGGTAGGTCACGTCCTGGAACACGCGCTCTCTGGGAACACCGAGTCTCTCCTCGCAGAGCCAGCGCGTCGCCCTGCGCGCGTTCCCGAGACCCTGCTCACCCTGCCAGAAGTTCTTCGGCACGTTGCGGAACTCCCAGGGATGAAATCGCCCTGGATACGCGTTCTCGATCGCTCTGAAGAAGGAACCCCGGAAACACACGGAGAGCATCCCACGCAGGTTGTGCTTGCCGAATGTAGTGGCCGATATCCTCTGCGGGATGTCGCCGACGGTGACACCCTCGACCTCCTCGATCATCCAGCGAGTCGCCTCGGCGGCGAGCTTGAACCGATCGGGGCCCTGCCACATACCCTTGACATTGAACTGCCACTTGTGGAATCGGTTCGGGTAGGCGTTGTCGATCGCCTTGTACGGCGACCAGTCGAAGCAGCTGCCGAGCATCCAGGTGAGACCGTTCTCGTAGAACAGCTTCTTGTGAATCGTCCGCGGAATGTCCACCACAGCGATGCCGAGCTTATCCTCGAGCAGGTACCTGGTGATGATCGCGGCGCGTGATCGGCCCGTCTCCCCCTGGAAGAAATTGTTGGGGAAACGCCGTCTCCGCCCGCCGAACACTTCCTCGTATGTCTGGATGACCTCGGTGCGCTCAAGCCCGGATGCGGTTTTCTCGGGATCCAGCCTTTTCAGCTCCGTTACCATAGCCCCTCCAGTCTACAGTTCGGACAACTGACAAAGCCGTGACATAATCATGAGAGTACGTTGTCCTAGTTTCACAGTTCTTACCACGTGTCAATCAAGCACGCCGAACATATCATCTCCCGCAAAACCTGTCAAGTCAATAGTGCGGCAAAGCACAATTACGTCGCTTTCTGGCGAGGCGCCGGCCGAGTCCCCACGTCATAACTGGCCCGTGCTCGCCGTCGTCACGGGCTCTCCACCAACCAGGCACAGGAAGCCGGCGCCGCGGGCGCCGGTCCGCGCTCCCCTGCTCCCATCGGAGTCCCCGCGCACGCGCCCCTTGCCACGCGGCGCACCTGCCGCGGTGACTCGCGCTGGCGAGGCGCCTCGCCCAGGCCCGATGCCTCGCGCAAGCCCCGTGCCTCGCCGGGCTGCCGCCACCCACCCGATGAACAATCCCTCGCTTTGCCGGACCCCGCCTCCCGTGCCGCTAAAACACGGTCCAGAATGAGCTTGACAACGCTACGGGGCGCTCATATGTTTGCCGGGAACTGGGTCCTATGGACCGTGGGGGGGTTGCACGCAGACGGGAGTCTCATGGCTGACCAGAAGAAGCAGATCAATGTGGAACTTCGGGACGAGCAGGCTGAAGGTATCTACGCGAACTTCGCGGCCATCACCCACTCCCCCGCTGAGTTCGTGATGGACTTCATCAGAGTCCTGCCCGGAACGAAGAAGAGCAGGGTGCACGCGCGCCTCGTGATGGCCCCGCAGAACGTCAAGGCCTTCGTCAGGGCGCTCCAGGACAACATCGCCAAGTACGAGGAGCGGCACGGCGAGATCAAGTCGTCGGGGCAGACGCCGCCGGAGAAGCAGATAGGGTTTCAGTAGAACTCGGTGAGAGGCTAGTTATAAGCTGCCCGGGACACGTGCCGGTCGTGGCAACGGCAACCCCGGGACGGAAGACGTGATTGTTTCAACACTACTGCGGGGGCACGGAAGCCCCCGAGAACTCAAGGGAGGTGAGAACACGAATAGACCAGGGCGGGCCTCGTGAATGGGGTTCGGCAAGGTTAGGTGTTCGGAACGTTACGGATTCAACCAGGAGGAGTTACGATGATGCGCGTCATACTGGCAGTGGCACTGGTCATCGCTCTCGCGATGAGCGCAGGCGCCTACGACATTCTCTACAGCAACGACACGGCCGCGACGCACGATGCCGGCGCCTTCGGTATCGACGTGGGCTTCTTGTACCTCATGGCCAACAGCTACTACGACGAGGACGGCGAGAGCGTCGACTGGGAAAACGCCGACTACACCGGCATGTGGTTCCCGATCGATATTTACTACGGCGTCATGGACGGGTTCGAGATCGGCGTCACCCCCATATTCATGATGGACAAGGTCACTATCACGGATCCGGATGACGAGTATTCTGGTACAGGCATCGGCGACACGTGGATCTGGGCGAAGTACGGATTCATGCCCGATCCCATGCTGACCGCGCGTGTGGGATTCAAGGTGGCGACGGGTAACGATGAGCCGGACGAAGACGAACTGGCGCTCGGGTCAGGCCAGATGGACATCGACGGCGCCCTCCTGTTCGGCGTCCCGGTCGGTCCTGGTTCGTTCGACGCGGCGCTCGGCTACCGCTACAGACTGGCCATCTCGGCCGACGACGACGCGCGTGACGCCGGTGACTGGAAGCCCGGCAGCGAGTTCCACTTCTTCGCGGGCTACACCTACTTCCTGAACGACGCGATGGGTCTCAGGGTCGGCGCCGACGGCTTCTTCGGCGGCGAGAACGAGGAAGACGACGGTGACGGTTTCGAGGCCGTAGAAAACAGTGCCTCGAACGTCGTCTACATCAACCCGGGCTTCGACTACATCATGGACAACGGGATGTCGCTCGGCTTCGACATGCACTACCCGCTCATGGGTACCAACATTGTCGCCCCGTGGGGTCTTGGTCTCACGGTCGGCTGGGGCAACTAGCAGCCCGCCTCAAGAGCGCAGCAGCAGACGTACCAGGAAAGGGAGCCGCCCGAGGGCGGCTCCCTTCTTTCTTGCCAGTGCGGATGTTCGTTCCCAACGGCTCAGTCACGGGCGCGCGGGGGCTTCGTCTTCCACCTTCTGTGCATCCAGAAGTAGTGATTAGGGTACTGACGGATGAGCCGTTCAAACTCCTTCGTATAGGCCTGCGTGAAGATCCTGACCTTCTCGTCCAGCGGGAGGTCCTCCGAGGGGGGATCGATGGCCTCGGATACGACTATCTCGTGCGCTCCGCCCCCTCGTCTCACGACGAAGGTAGGCAGAAGCACCGCCCCCGTGCCCGCGGCCATCCGCCCGGGGCCGTACGGTGTCGAGGCCGGCTTCCCCAGAAAGTCGACGAAGACCCCCTTCTTGCCCGCGTTCTGGTCCGACAGCGTAGCAACGACTCTGTTCCGCCGCAGGGCGCGCAGGACCCCCATCAGATTGCCCGTCACCGGGACGATCTCCCCACCGAACCGCCCGCGCAGCCGGTTCATGAGGCCGTCGACCAGGATGTTGTGCTGCTCTCCAACCAGGAAGGTCACGGGGTAGCCCAGGCGAGCAAGCGTCGCCAGGATCTCCCAGTTCCCAAAGTGCCCGGCGACGAGTATGGCCCCCTTGCCACCGGCAAGCGCCGCATCTATGTGCTCCCCACCAGTGACGGTGATGAGCCTTTCGATGTCGCGCTGCGTCAGCCGCGGGAAGCGAGCGTACTCGAACGCCATGCGTCCGAAGTTCCTGTAAGACTCGCGCGCGATCGCAAGAAGCTCATCACGATCGAACCGGTCCCCGAAGACCCTTTCAAGGTTTCCCATGGCGACGTCGCGCCGCAGCTTCAGAACCGTGAATGCGAAGTCACCCAGGGACCCCCCGACGGCCCGCGCCGCTCCAGCAGGAAGCGCGCAGATGAGCGCCTGAACCGCCCGCATCGCGCCGTACTCGAGCCTGTGCTGGAACGTGGTCTGTCTGTTTCTCGACATCGACACTCCTTAAGACACGAACTGTTGGCGCCCTGCACACACCACGCGGGACGCCTACGAGGCCGATCCGCGCGAGTGAGGACCATTATATCAGGGGAACTTGCGGGCCAGCCAAGAGAACTTGATCTCCACGGCGTCCTCCGGGCACACCTCGTGGCAGCACAGACACTCAATACACTGCTTCCGATCGACGACGGGACCCGTCTCGGTCATCTCGATCGCATCGACGGGGCAGCTCCTCACGCACAGCCCGCAGGCTTCGGCGCGGCAGCCGTGCTCCTTCGACATCTCCGGGTAGATCCAGATCAAGGGCCGAAGTGCCTTGATCAGGGGGCCGGGGATCACGTTGAGCAGGGTGGTGCCCGGCAGCTTGAAGCCCTCGAGATCGAAGCTCGCGGGGTCCTCCCCGACGATCTCGATGTCCTCCCGCCTGGCGGTCCCGAGACCCCTCCTGGCCGCGAAGCGAATGGTGGGAACCTGCCCGTCCCGATATCCCATCATCCCGGCAACGACTGTATCGATGGCCACGGGGTCCGTGCCGCCCACGATGGCCCCGACCTTCCTGGGACTGCCGCCGGAGGGACCGTCCCCCTCCATGGCAACGACGGCGTCCATAATGTGGAGCCTAGGTTGAACCAGGGAGTAAACGTCTACGAGGTGTTTGCTGAACGGCACGGGCCTGGGCGCGGTGTTGTGCAGACGGCCCTTCCCGAATCCCGGTATCACGCCGAACATGTTCTTGATGCACCCCGTGTAGAGCGTGAGCATGTGAGTCTTCATCTTCGGCAGACCGATGATCACGTCGGCGTCGAGCACGGGCTTGGCGATCATGTAGGACCTGAGCTCGCCCGAGACCTCCCTGGATCCCGACGCTTCGAAGTTGACCAGGGGCGTGCCGGTCCGCTCGGACAGGTCCTTGAGGCCCGTGTTCCGCCACACGCGTTCGATCCCGCGAAGCGCTCCTCCCGGGCTGTCGCCCATCGATGGCTCGCCGCCGGCTTCTCTGACGGCCGTGATGACGGCCTCGAGCACCGCGGGGTGTGTGGTAATCGCCCGGTCCGGCTCCTTCGCTGCGAGAAGGTTCGGCTTGAGAAGGACCTTCTCCCCGGGCGAAACGAACCGGGACATGCCCCCCAGGTGCCCGAGAATCTCGCCGACGGCTCTCGACACGTCGCCAGGCTCGTAGGTCGCGCATCGCGCTATGGCCACCGTCGCTTTTCTTTCTGCGTCCATCCCTCTTCCTTCCGCGGGCTCAGGACCTCTTCGCACGCGTCGCGCGGCATCTCGCTCTGCTGCCCAGAACGAAGCGGCCACCCGGCGACGGCTCGGCCTCGCCGGCCAGCTCCAGTTTCAGAAGCGTGGACAGCACCACCGCCACGGATGCTCCCGTTCCCGCCACGAGCTCATCCACCGAAACGGGCGTGAGCGACAGCAGTGAC
>JAUWCJ010000015.1 GCA_030609365.1 Candidatus Eiseniibacteriota bacterium
CTGGTCTTCGCGCTCATCGGCGCCTACAAGCTCTCCGGGATCGCGCTTGCGACATCCGTGTCCCACGTGTTCAAGCTGGGCATCTTCCTGCTGGTGCTTCCGCCGGTGCTGAGGCGAGGCCGCTACGGGAGGTTGTTCAGAGCGTTCGGAGGCACCGCGCTGTCGACGGCGGTGATGGCGGGCGTGCTCTATCTCGTGACTCGAGGACTGGCCGGCATGCCCGTGGCGGAGTCCTTAGGTGCGCGGGTGGCGGTACTGGGCGGAGCGGCTCTCGTGGGCGCGGCGGTCTACGTGGGAGCGGCGCGACTGTTCGCGAGAGCCGAGCTTACCGAGACGCTCCGGGCGATTCGGGACGGAGTGGGAGACATGCTGCACGGGAAGCGGCGGTCCGCATCCGGCTAGGCCGAAGCGGCGGTCCGCGTCCGGCCAGGCCGGGGCCGCGGCCTGGCGTTGGTTCCAACGGGAGGTTGAGAGCGTGTTCGAGCTGGTGGTGCTTGACTCGGCCCTGAGAATGGCCACACCATTGATACTGGCAGCACTCGGGGGGCTCTTCTCGGAGCGCTCGGGCGTCGTCAATATCGCGCTCGAGGGCATCATGCTAACGGGGGCGTTTGCGAGCATCGTCGCCACCTACTACACGGGCGATCCGTGGGTCGGCGTATTCGCGGGCGTGTTCGCGGGCATACTCATCTCTCTGATCCACGCGGTCGTGTCCATCGTGTTCAAGGCCGACCAGATCGTGAGCGGCGTCGCCATCAACCTGCTGGCGATGGGACTCACGCAGTTCCTCACCTGGATAATCTGGGGCAGCTCAGCGAACTCTCCGCCGGTTCAGGGCATGGCGCACTGGTCTCTTCCCGAGACCTGGGGCCCGGTGGCGCGCGGTGTGAACGTCGTCATAGGCCATTACCCGCCGCTGGTCTACGTGGCGCTCGCCTTGGTGGCCGTGTCCCACGTGGTGCTCTTCAGGACGCCCTTCGGTCTCAGGCTCCGGGCGACCGGGGAGCATCCCGAGGCCGTCGACACGCTTGGCGTCAGCGTTCACGCGATGCGGTTCGCCGGAGTGCTCATGAGCGGGGCGTTCGCGGGCCTCGGTGGGGCGTTCCTCGCGCTCAACACGCACCAGTTCGTGAAGAACATGTCGGCCGGCAGGGGGTTCATCGCCCTCGCGGCCATGATATTCGGGAAGTGGAGCCCAGGGGGCGCGCTCGCCGCGTGCCTGCTCTTCGGCTACGCGGAGGCCGTTCAGATGGGGCTCCAGGGGCAGGCGGTTCCCACGCAGTTCGTTCAGATGATTCCCTACGTACTTACCATGGTGGCGCTCGTCGGAGTGATCGGCCGGGCTCGACCCCCGGCCGCCATCGGGAAGCCCTACTGAGAGGAGACTCGAATGCGCAGGAACAGTGTGCTCACGCCGGCGACGGCCATGTTGGCCGCGGCCGTCTACCTGGCGGGCAGTGGTGCGGCTGTTGACAGCATAGCGTCGGACGACCTCGGGGGCACCGCGGCGCACTGTTTCCAGGACATCGCGCTGGACGATTTCCAGTCGATCGAGTTCAACGCTGACCGCCTCCTGGTGGAAGGGCCCTCTGTCATCGGGTTCGAGGGTCCTCGCGCGATCATCGAGTTCGAAACGAGCGTTCCGACTCCCGCCGCCGTCGTGCGCTTCGGTCCTCTCACCCTGGCGGGTGGCGTCAGAGAGGCGCTCTTTCGGAAGGTCGCCGGGGAGCGGCTCGAGTCGGGCGAGACCGCGACTACTCACCGCATCGAGGTGGATGTCTCCAAGCTGGAGTCATCCTCGTACGATCTGTACTACATAGAGGGCGGGGGAGGAGAGGTCGCGTACAGGCTGGAGGTCTACGATCCACGCTGGGGATCCGCAGGTCTGTACGACCGGAGGTTCCGCTACGTGAGGGAGGGCCCGAGGAAGACGGGGGAGTACGCGCTCGCCTCGACCATGACGTTCGGTCCGTTCGTCGATCTGGTCGGCCCGGACTCGTTCGTCATCTCGTGGGAGACCGATGTTCCGGCCCGTGGAGCCGTCGTCCTCGCCGATACGACCTTCGCCGACCCGGAGGTTTCCCTGACACATGAGGTCGCCGTGGACGGCCTGCTCCCGGATTCGGACTACGAGTATCGCGTCCGCTACGGTCCGGACGACGCCCACACGGGAGCCTTTCGCGCGAGAACGGCCCCTGAGGAGGGGGCCGGTGGGTGTCGATTCGCCTACGCGTCCGACAGCCGCGGCGGGGCCGGGGGATGCGAGCACGACCTCGAGGGAGTCAACCACGCGACCCTCAAGGCCATCCTTGCCGATGCGGTCTCAAAGGAAGTGGATCTGATGCTGTTCGGCGGTGACCTCGTCGACGGCTACACGACGTCGGAGGATGCCTTCAGGTCCGAGCTGGATTCGTGGAAGAGAGCGGCTGGCTCGGTAGCCTTCTCGCTTCCCATCTACGAGGGAGTTGGCAACCACGAGCAGCTGGGAGACTACATGGCGGCGCCTGAGCCAGGACAGCCGGACAAGAGGTTCATCGTCCACTGCGACCGTGAGGGAGCGGAGAGTCTTGAATCCGTGTTCTCCAGCGAGTTCACGAATCCGACCGGAAGCTGCTACGGCTTCAGCCTGCGCCCGGAGGAATTGCTGGACGACCGGTGGCGGGTCTCTACGGGCCCCGACTACGCCGAGACCGTGTATTCCTTCAACCGTGGGAACTGCCACTTCGTCTCGATCAACACGAACTACTGGTTCACGGGCGTGATGTATGACGAGACGACCGTGCGGTATCCCAGTGACAAGGAGGGCACGGCTCTGGCGCTTCGCGTGCTGGGCGGCAACCGGGAGGGATACGTTCTCCCTTACCAGCTCGAGTGGCTCGAGCAGGATGTGGCGGCCGCGGAGGCCGACGAGAACATCGACTGGATCTTCGTGTTCACGCACGAGCCGGCGTTCCCGAACGGCGGGCACCTCTACGATGCGATGTTCTGGGGTGCGCCGGGGAAGGGGCACGAAGGGGGTCTCAACGACGCCTCGGTTCCTCTGGGCGACGTCATCGACATGCGGAACCGGTTCTGGGGCGTCCTGGCGCACAGTCCCAAGGTGGTCGCGTTCATGTGCGGGGACGAGCACAACTACAGTCGGACCCTCATCGATACCGACATCGACCCCGGCTTCGCTCATCCCGTGTGGCATATCGTGAGCGGCGGCGCCGGAGCTCCGTTCTACGCGCAGGACAAGTCGGTGCCCTGGGTGGACAAGGTCGCCGCCTTTGCCCCGGTCAACCACTATTGTGTGTTCGACGCAGACCACGAGAGCGTGTCGCTCCGCGTCTACGCGGCGAACGGCACGCTGCTGGAGGATGTGCCCGACCTCACTGCCTACAGCTTGACCGGCGGCTCGGAGTAACGCGCCGCCCTGCTTGGGAGTAACGTCCCGCCCCACGGTGGAAACCCCTCCGGCAACGCCGCATCCCACAGGTGTGCGGGGATGTGCTGACTCGTGTGTGAGAGCGTGCTGAGCCCACCCTCATTTCTTGACTTCTGCCGACATTGGGTCTACACTCGCGTCCGTTGGCGGGGAATGCCGAGCCCCGCCATGTCTTTCCTACCGTGTACGACAGACAGAAGGAGATGACGACCATGAGACGAGCCAGGCTCTGGCCGGTGGCGCTTGTTGCGCTCGCGCTGGTGTTCGCCGCGGGCTGCGCCCAGAAGGAAACGAACCCGTTCGACCCGTCACAGGATCCGGATCCGCCGGTGGTGACGGGTTTCGTGTATTCCGGTGGTGAGGCCCAGTGGTCGACCGATGAGCCGGCGCTCTGTGTGCTGGAGTACGGACCCGTCGGCGGGGAGTTCGAGCACTACGTCTACGCGGCTACCAAGTACCACTCGACGTTCCACCGCGTTACGCTATTGGACATGGAGGACGGCGTCGACTACGAGGTGCGGGTGCGGAGTGTCGATCGCGCTGGTAACGAGGGCTACGAGGTATCCGCACAGATGCCGGATTCCATACCAGGTGAGGCGTTCACCGATCTCACGATGACGCTGGCGATGATCGACGTCGGATGGGGGCTCTCGATGGTGCTCACGACGCCGTCTGGAGCGAACGTTCTCATCGACGCGGGCCACTTGGATCACTTGGACGACGTGCTCACGTACCTCGAGGATCACTCGATCAGCTACTTCGACGCCGCGGTCGTGACGCATTATCATAACGATCACTACGGCGGGTTCGGTGGCTACACCGGGAACCCCAACACGGAGGTCGATGGAATCCTGAACACGTTCGGCGTCGGTGTTTTCGTTGCTCCCGACACCACGAATCTCTACAGAGAAATGGTCACCAGCCTCGCCGGGAAGCTCGACCGGTACAACGTTGATATTGAGTATGTGGGTCAGGGAGACAGCTCGTGGGATCATCCCGCGCTCGCGTGGGACAACACCTCCGGGTTCGAGGTCACGGTCCTGTCGGCCGGCGTGGGCGGGTTGGTAGGTCTCAACGACGACTCTGGCGACGAGGGTATGAACACCAACAACGACTCCGTCGTGCTCAAGCTGAGCTTCGGGGACGTCTCCTTCATCACGACAGGGGACGGCGAGCACTTCACCGAGTACGGCATCATCGACGCATTCGGGAGAGAGGCCGTCAGGGCCGATCTGCTTCAGGTCGCTCATCACGGCAGCGACGACTCCACCTCCAGGCTGTGGCTCGACAACGTTTCCCCGCGGGTAGCGTTCATATCGTGCGCCATTATCGAGGCGCCGCTCGTGAAGGAAGAGGTCCTCCGGGGCATAAGGGGTGTGAACGCCGATTACTTCGTGACGGATCGCGTAGTGGCGAACACCCCCAGACACGCCGTTCCGACGTATGGCAACGTGATAGCGGTCACCGACGGTTCTACTATTGAGGTCACCACCGAAGAGCACGTGTGGTAGCGAGCGGCCGGAGGCGAGCGGGATGACCTGGCTCGAGAGGCTCAAGCGGAAGAGCTACATGGACCCCCTGACGGCGGCACTGTACCTGGTGCCAGCCGGCATCATCGTGGTCGTCTTCCGCATGCTGCCCATCGGCTCCGCCTTCCTGCTCTCGTTTTTCGACGTCAAGATGGGGAGGATCCGGGGATTCGTCGGGCTCGCGCAGTACGCGCGGCTCTTCCAGGACCCGACCTTCTGGAGCTCGCTCGGCACGACCGCGTACTACGTTCTCGGAGTTGTGCCGCTGTCGCTCTTCCTGTCGCTCTTCGCCGCCGTGCTTCTCAACCAGAAGATCCGCGCGCTTGGCTTCTACAGGACGGTCTACTTCCTGCCCGTCGTGACCTCGCTCGTCGCGGTCTCGATGGTGTGGAAGTGGATCTTCCACCCCAGGCTGGGACTCCTGAACTACTTCCTGCAGTTCCTTGGGGGCGGGTCGCTTCAGTGGCTCGAGGAGCCCCGGGGCATATTCGAGATGGCGGCGGGCGCACTGGACTGGAGCTGGTGGCCGGGCGGGTTGGCCGGGCCCAGCCTTGCTCTCATCGCCGTCATCGTCGTCGCCATCTGGCGCGGCATCGGCTACAACATCGTCATTTTCCTTGCCGGGCTTCAGAACATCCCGGACCAGTACTACGAGGCGGCGCGGATAGACGGCGCGAGCCCGCGCCAGGTCTTCTGGAACATCACGTGGCCACTTCTCTCGCCGACGACCTTCTACGTGCTTCTCTCCACGACCATCGTGTCGTTCCAGGTCTTCACGCAGATCTATCTCATGACCGGCCCGCCGGTCGGAGGGCCGATGGGGACCACGAAGGTCATCGTCTACTACCTGTTTGAGAAGGGGTTCGACGCCGGCGGCAACATGGGCTACGCGAGCGCGGTGGCGCTCGTGCTGTTCGGTATCATACTGACGCTCACGCTGGTTCAGCGGCGGATCGTGGAGCGGAGGGTCTACTACTAGTGAGTCCGGAGATGTCACAGCACGATCTCAAGATGAACACCCGGTACCGGGCGCGCAGGACGCTCGGGCGGGCCGGCGTCTACGCCGCCCTGTGGGTGGGGATCATCATCATGATCGTGCCCTTCTTCTGGATGCTCTCAACGTCGCTCAAGTCTCCCATCGAGATTCTCAAGTTTCCCCCGACGTGGATTCCGACGGGGCACTTCGCCCAGACCGAAGACGGCGCCGCCGAAGTCTACGTGATTTCGGAGGACCGCACCGCGGGCACCGCGGTCGTGCGGTCCGTCGATGGGGGACCGGACTCGACCGTGCTGTCGTCAGAGGTGATAGACCGGGCGCGCCTGCGGTTCTCGAACTACGTTGAGGCTTGGAACCAGGCGCCGTTCGCCCGCTACTACTTCAACACGATTCTAGTGACCCTCTTCGTCGTAGCCGGCGTGCTGGTGACGTCTTCGCTCGCGGCCTACGCGTTCGCGAGGATGAAGTTCTGGGGAAGGGACAACATCTTCGTGGTCTTCCTTTCGATGATGATGGTGCCGCAGCCCGTCTACATCGTCCCGTCGTACATCGTGCTCGTGAAGCTCGGGTGGATAGACACCTATCAGGCGCTCATCATCCCGTGGCTCGCGCACATCTTCAGCATTTTCCTGTTGAGGCAGCACTTCAAGACGATCCCGAACGACCTCTACGACGCCGCCATCATAGATGGCTGCAGCCGGTTCGGGTTCCTGTGGCGAGTCATGCTGCCGCTGTCCAAGGCGGTGCTGGTCGCCGTCGTCATCTTTACCATCGTCGGCACGTGGAACTCGTTCCTGTGGCCCCTAGTCATGACCAACACTCCGGAGGTTCGTCCTCTCCAGGTCGGTCTGGCGCGGTTCTCCCAGGAGCAGGGCACCAGCCACGAGCTCATGATGGCCGCGGCGGCGTTCTCCATTGCGCCCCTCATCGTCGCGTACTTCTTCGCACAGAAGCAGATCATACAGAGCCTGGCGACGTCGGGCATGAAGAGCTAGCCGCAGGGCGTCGAGAGTTAGACGTCAGGCGCCAGGAGCCAGACGCAGGACATGAAGGGCCAGACGGAGGAGATTATGAAACGGTACGTGATAGCGGTCGCCGTGGTGCTCACGGTCGCGGCACTCATTGCGGGGTGCGGTGGTGGAGGAGAGGAATCGACTTCCGGTGTCGTCACTGTGCAGTTCTGGCACGCGATGGGCGGGCCCCTGGGTGATGCGCTGGACGAGCTCGTCGCCGAGTTCAACGAGACCCACCCCGGGATCGATATCGTGTCGATCAGCATGGGGAGATATCAGGCTCTCTCTCAGAAGATCATGGCCGCCGTCGCGGCGGGACAGCCGCCGGTGCTGGCCCAGGCCTACGAGGCGTGGACCGGGGAACTCATCGAGAACGGTAGTGCAGAGCCGCTCAATACGTACATCGAGGGAGCTGACGGCCTGACGGCCGCTGAGATCGACGACTTCGTACCTGGGATGCTCGACAACAACTCGTGGGAGGGCACGATCTACTCGTTTCCCTTCAACAAGAGTGTCAGGGCCATCTACTGGAACAGGGACCTGTTCGCGGCGGAGGGTCTGGACCACGCTCCGACCGACTGGTCCGAGTATGAGGGCTTCGCCCGCCGCCTGACCAAGGACACTGACGGCGACGGCAAGATCGACCAGTGGGGAACCGCAGGCCAGATCAGCGCCTGGATGTTCGAGAACCTCCTGTTGCAGACCGGCGGACAGATCCTCACGGATGACGGAACGGCGGTCGCCTTCGACAGCGCCGAGGGAGTGGACGCTCTCGAGTTCATGGTCCGGCTCCTGACGAAATGGGGCAAGGTGACCTCCGGCTACGAGTA
The DNA here is from genome assembly GCA_030609365.1 of Candidatus Eiseniibacteriota bacterium. Taxonomy (GTDB): domain Bacteria; phylum Joyebacterota; class Joyebacteria; order Joyebacterales; family Joyebacteraceae; genus JALGZG01. The sequence goes on from JAUWCJ010000015.1 coordinate 7,797, forward strand.
TCAGAACGACTTCCAGGCCGGTAAGGTCGCGATGATCGAGGGCTCGACGGTGTCGCTCTCCTTCATGGAGGGGAAGTACACGTTCGATATGGCGGTGGCGCCCCTGCCCGAGCAGAAGGGGAAGGGCTGCTACGTGGCCGGGACCAACGTCGTCATCTTCTCGAACGCGTCTCAGGCGCAGAAGGACGCCGCGTGGAAGTTCATCAAGTGGTTCACGAGCCCCGAGACCACGGCGCGCTGGGCGGCGCGGACAGGCTACGCGCCCGTCCGGATGAGCGCGACTGCGTCCGAGGCGATGACCGCGCGGTTCGCAGAGATAGACGGACTGAAGGAAGTCCTCCAGCAGCTTGAGTTCGCGTCCTACGAGCCGAGGTCGGGCGCATGGTACGCCGGGCGCAAACATCTGGAGGAGGTGGGTGTCGAGGGCGCGCTCAGGCAGCGGATGACTCCGCCCGAGGCGCTCATCGAGGCCGCACGGCTCGTGAATGCTGCGCTGGCCGGGCAGTAGTATCGACCGACCGACTCATCCGCGCGCGGAGCGGGAGCCGGTTTGAAAACGACGAATCGACGGATAGCACGCAACTACAGGAGGGATCGATGATGCGAGAGCAGAAGGGCTGGGTGATCCTGGCGGTCGCCCTCGCGGTTCTGACGGCGGCGCCGGCTGCGGGGCAGGAAGTGACGATCTGCGACGTGCAGGAGTATGACGCGATGGGGTTCTCGGTGCTCGAAGGAGATACCGTGGCCGTGCAGGGCGTGGTCACGGTCGAGCCGGGGGTGTTCCAGCCCGCGATGACGTCCTTCTTCATCGAGTGGGGCGACTGCGGGATCAACGTCTTCCACCCCTATTCCGACATTGTCGCGGTAGCCGTGGGCGACACCATCGAAGTGACCGGTGTGGTCACGGAATATCAGAGCTCCAGCACCGGGGCCGGATCGACGACGGAGATCGTCCTGTTGAGCCCGTCAAGCTGGTCGATGGTGGCGGAGGGCGACGGCGAATTCGAGCCCACGTACCTGAGCCTCAAGAGACTCGGAGCGGAGAAGAACGAGGGCAGGCTGTGCAGGACCATCGGCGTGGTTTGTGAGAGGAACCTGCCGTACGACATATACATCCATCAGCCGTGGTCGGGCGCCGACATCCAGGTCTACCGGGCCAACGAAGAGCTGAATCTCGGCGTGTTCGATATCGGTGATACCATCGATGTAACGGGCAACATGATGCAGTATGACAGGGAGGCGCCGTTCTTCGGCGGCTACGAGCTGTCGCCGCGATACGAGAGCGACATGAAGATGGCGGTCGTGCCGGCCTCATGGCCGCCGGAGCCGGAGTTCTGGCCGAACGCCGCCCTCCGGATTCCCACACAGGTGTTCAGGCCTCACGGCAACGAGGTGATTCCCATCGCCTATCTCGCGGACGACCGTAGCGAGGTCACGATGAAGATCTACGATTTGCAGGGAAGGGTCGTGCGAACGCTGACCGAGGAAGAGTACACGGGCTACTCGTCCCTACCGGAGTTCTACAAGGAGGACTTCTTCGTTCAGGGCATCAACGGCTGGGACGGCCGCGATGACCTTCGACGGCTGGCTCCCGCGGGAGCGTACGTCTGCCGTCTCGAAGTGGAGGACAGAGACGGACTGGTCAGTGTGTCGACGGCGCCGATCGTGGTCGGCGTCAAGCTCACGAGGTGACGGGCGCAACCGGACTGAAAGGACGATCGTATGCATGTGATGCGGGTAGCTCTGATCGGGATGTTCATCGTCGCCCTGCCTGTGCTGGCAGGCGCTGACATCATCCCCATATCGGACGTCAACGAAAACGACGAGCATGGGTTCCCCGTGCTCAGGGGAACCGTGGTGACGGTGCAAGGTGTGGCGGTCGTAGGGACCGGGGTGCTGGGAGACGACACCGATATCTACATTCAGGACGAGACAGGCGGCGTGAACGTGCGGCAGACGGGCATGGCGTCGCCGGTCATCGCTCTGGGCGACAGCGTCTGGGTCAAGGGCAGAGTCGGCCACGCCACGAGCAGTGGCCGCACCGCTCTCTACATCGACGCCATCGCGTATCCCTCGACAAGAATGGTCATCGTGAACAGCGGGAACGAACTCCCGACGCCTCTCGAGCTGACGCCGCGCCAGATTTCGGTGTCGGGGGAGGACCTCGAGGGGATCTACGCCGTCGTCAGGGACGTATCGCTCGCGGGCAGCTGGCAGAACTGCGCCAGCCCTCCTGTAGACAGCTACACGAGGATCGCAGACGGCGACACCATCTGTCTGCTCTGGTTCGACAAGGACACGGACCTCTGTGGACCTCCGGAGCCGCTTCTGACCTTCGACGTGTACGGCTTTGTGGTTCCGGATATCAGCAGCACGCCCACGACGGGCCATGGGATTCTTCCCAGGAGCAGGAGCGACGTGCTGTCGTCCGGTCCGGGGAGCGGGTTCGTCACGCTCGAGCCGGACCGCGTGTTTACGGACGAGGTGGCCGATCTCCTGTTCGGATTCGAGGCGGACGGCAGCGAGCTGACGCAGGTGTCTATTGCGGTGCCGGGTGGTTGGGAGTTCCCGGATCCCGCGTCCGCCGTGCACCTGGTCGGCCCCGGTTTTGCGGGCGCGCTGATCGAGGCTACGTCTGACCTGGTCGTGCTGACCGGGTGCGAGCTGACCCGGGAAAACCCGGGCACGGTGATACTGGCGGGAATTGTGGCACCCGCGTCGGCGGGCACGTATTCGTTCGAAGTCAAGACCGCGGACGAGGGGAACGACCTCGCCGACATCCAGGCACAGCCTGAAATTGGAGTGGGGGCGCTTGCCGACGCCGGCACGGTGCTCATCAATGAGATCTACGCCCACTCCGGGGGCACCGACCTCAACGACCGGTCGGAGTTCATCGAGCTCTACAACCCCGGTGACGAGGCGGTCGACCTGACGGGCTGGGTGCTGACCGACATAAGCGACGAAGGCTACTGCGCCGGGTCGAACCTCTGGGAATTCCCCGAGGGGACCGAGCTCGCGGCCCACGACTACGTCGTGATCGCCAAGGACGCCAAAGGCAGTTACGGGCAGGGCTTCTACTACGTGTTCTGGGAGTGGCCGGACTTCGAGTTGGTCGATCCCTATCGCAGTGATGCCGCATCGCCGAACGACGTCGAGGCCATGATCCTGGTGACTCCCTACGACGGCAACCTATCGGTGAAGCAGGAGATCCGTCTCATCGGCGGTCCCGACGGCAACGGCACGCTCGTTGCCGGCACGCCGTCCTACGAAGCGGTGCTTCTGTACACCGACCGGACGATGACTCATCTGGTCGACGCGGTCGAGTACCGCGACCCGGTGTTCCTGGCCGAGGACCCCTGCGCGGACGCTCCGGGACTGGGAGGCATCGACGACGCCTGGACCCCGGGCCCCCCGCCTTGGCACACGTCGCTCGCCAGGAACGAGGTCTCCGACGATACGGACGTCAGCCGTGACGACTTCTCCCTGGTCGCGCCGACGCCGGGCGAGCAGAATCCAATCTCGGACGAGTCGGTCCCGACGGTCGCGTCGGCTTCGGGCGCCAGTCACAATCTGGCGCTGGTGAAGTTCAGCAAGCCGGTGAATCCAGACGATGCGGAGAATCGTGCCAACTACACAGTTGGGGACGATGTCGTGGTGCTCGAGGCCACGCTGTCGCGCGACGGACGAACCGTGCTGCTCAAGACGACCGACCGTACTCCCGGCGAGTCGTACTCCATCGATATCGAGAACGTGACCGACGTGGCCGGCAACACGATGGAGAGTTTCTCGGATTCGATAGCGATAGGCGTCACCACCATTTCCATCACCGACCTGCAGGAGTACGACGAGAATGGCTTCAGCATAAGGGCCGGCCAGACGGTGAAGGCCGTTGGCTTAACGACGGTCCCGGCGGGCGTCTTCCAGCCCGATTACACCAGCATGTACATACAGGAGCCGGACGGCTTCGGAGTGAACGTCTTCATGTACGGACAGATGTCGGAACCGGCACTCGAGGGCGACCTTGTCGCGGCTGCGGGTGAGATCGTCGACTACGTCAGCGGCTCCGGCGCCGGGGCAACGACGGAGGTGGACGCGAGTTCGGTAACGGTTCTCGCTCGCGGGTTCTCTCCGCCTGAGCCGACCGTGCTGAAGACGGGCGAAGTCGGCCACGAGGACAACGAGGGTCTGTTCGTGCAGACGTCCGGAGTTGTCGTGAGCGTCGAGGGCTTCGCCATCTTCGTCGACGACGGTTCCGGGTCGATCCAGATCTACCAGAACTTCAACAACATCAACTTCGAACAGTTCGCCATCGGTGACAGCGTGAGCATGATGGGCGCCGTTCTGCAGTACGACCAGAGCGTGCCCTACCTGTCCGGATACGAGCTGGCGCCGCGATACAACGCTGACATGGAGATCCTCGAGGCCCAGTTCTCCGGGAGCGCGGACGTCAAGATCTCAGCACGCGTGCTCGACCTGGGCTCCGATGAGGCCATTGAGATTCTCTATAGCGCGCCGAAGGCTAGCCACGTCACCGTGCGCATATTTGACTTAAAGGGAAGAGAGGTGGCGACTGTCTACGACGGCATCTGCCTGGGCCTGCAGCGGGCGACGTGGGACGCCAGGGACAACGCGGGGAACAGGGTGCCGATGGGCGCCTACCTGTGTCACGTGATGGCGAGAGACAGGGACCGCGGCAACGGAAGTAACGCGGCAGCGCCGATAGTCATCGGGAGGAAACTGGACTAACCAGCGGACGAGAATGCAGATGACACGAATGGTCTCAGCACCAAAGGAGGTACATGTGAAAGGGGCAAGAACGATCATCGTCGTTGCGACGGTGGCAGTCCTGCTCGTGCCGTGCGCGGCCTACGCGGAGGGTGTGTTCGACAATCTCATCCTGTCGCCCAGGGCCCGCGCAATGGGCGGAGCGTTCGTTGCGGTCTCGGACGATGAGACGGCCATATTCACGAACCCGGCGGGGCTCGCCGATCAGGTTTCCATCGGCTTCTACGGGAGCTACGTGGACCTGTTCGGCTATCCGTACTTCGATCTGGGGTCCCTCTCGGCCGTGATGCCGACGAGCTACGGGACCGTGGGATTCGGCGCCAGGCTGTTCGAGGTCGAGCAGAACGACGTCGATCTCCTGCAGGAGTACACGATCTCACTCGGCCAGGGTTTCACGCTGATGAAGGACATCCACTCCTCGCTGGCGGTCGGTTACGCGGCGAACCTCTACGGGCTGTCGTTCGAGGCTCAGAGCGTCTCGGACGAGGACCTTGGCTCGGCCAACGCCGTCGGATTCGACGTGGGCGTGCTCGGCACCCTGCGCGGACGGACCCGATTCGGGTTCTTCATGAAGAACATCAACAACCCGAAGATGGGCAAGACCGATACCGAGGACCTGCCCCAGTGGTTCACGGTAGGCGTGGCGTACGATCCCTACGGCGGTGTCACGACGTCACTCGAGATGCAGAAGCAGGACAACGAGGACGTCAGGACCTGCTTCGGCGTCGAGGCCGACGTAAACGACTACGTGACGGTTCGAGCGGGTCTGCAGAACAACCCGAACAGAGTCTCGGCGGGGTTCGGAGCGAGATGGCAGGCGGTCCGTATCGACTACAGCTACACTTCGCATGCCGTTCTGCCCGGCAGCCACCACATCGGGCTGGGCGTGGCGTTCTAGAGCGGTTCGGACGGACCTGGGAATCGGGCGAATCCGGTTCCTAAGCAGAGTGAATCAGGGGAGGCACGATGAGACCACTGAAAGCCATGGGGTTCCTCGCGATCCTGGTCGGTTTGTTCCTGACCTCGATCGCCCCATGTGTTCGGGCCGAGGAGCCGCTGGACCTGAACCGCGCGACGCTTGAGGAGATCATGAAGCTCCCGATCTCGGAGCCGGCCGCGCGCGCGATATGGGAGCGCAAGGAGTTCAGGTCCTACTTCGTGAGCGTGTACGAGCTGAGAGAGCTGCCCGAGATAGGGCAGGAAGAGCTCAACCTGCTCAAACCGCTGGTGAAGATAGTCGCGGTCCCGGTCGAGGACGAGGAGCTCAAGAGGGTCAACGAGATCTACTACAGGATCCGCAACTGGGAGGCTGAGGAGGGGGCCAGTGAGGCGTTGGTGGATCACTGGATCGATCTCGCGAAGGACCCGTTCAACATCAACGAAGCGAGCTACTGGCAGATCGCGAATCTGCAGACGATCTCGCCGCCCGACGCGGCCGCCATCTACCACTACACACAGGGGAATCGGATCGAGCGGCGGACGGCGCTGCGCAACGTTCCGGGGCTCACTTATTGGGGGTACTACAACGCCCGCAATTTCGTGCGCTACCAGGAGGCGGAGGAGTCGGAGGCACTGAGAGGTAGCTACCAGTTCCGCGCCTTCAACACGTCTTCGTTCTTCGATATCGAAGAGTGTCTGCAGGAGAACAGGAACCAGGCGGACGGCGCGTACGACTCGTGGTGGGATCGCCTGGACCTCGATAGCGCCGGCCCCGTCTACCAGCACAAGCTGCGGCTCAGGTGGGGTCAGGACGTCAGGGCCGGTGCCTTGGCCTATAGCGGCGTCGACGCTGGTAACGAATTCGACGCGTTGAAATACCACGTGACGGTCGAGAACAAGGACTTGGGATCGGTCCACTTCGACAACGTCATCGTCGGAAACTACGCCGTCGCGTTCGGTCAGGGTCTGGTGATGCAGAACACCGACTTCTACAAGCCGCGCAACTCCGGTTACGGCTGGGACAAGCGCCACATCGGGATTCTCGGCGATGTGTCCCAGACTCAGGAGTTCCAGCTTCACGGGATCGCGACGGAGTTCGACGTCGGCAATGTGAGGAGCATTCTGTTCTACTCCGATGACTGGAAGGACGCGGTCCTGAACCCGGACAAAACGGCCAACCAGTACATCATAATGACGCCCAGGATCGACAACAGCGATCTCGCGGCGGGGGGACTGCGCGCGATGCGCGACGTCCTTCACGAGCAGACCGTCGGTGGGAACGTCAAGTACATCTTCGGTCCGGGCACGTGGGTCGGACTCTCGGGGTACGAGGCGCGGTACAATAAGTTCTTCAAGGCTGCGTACGACCCGGATGGCGGGAGTGACGTCAGCTGGATAGTCCCGGAATCCGACCAGGACCACATCGTCAATATGGACAGCGAGTATTTCGGTTCCTACACGAGTCCGGGCAAGTTCCGGCGCGTGTACGGTGCTGAATTCCAGTGGGTCCACGACAACTACTCGTTCGCGGGTGAGTACGCCGGGCTGGACTCAGACGGCGAGCTCACGAAGTTCGAGGACGACCCGAAGGCCCTCGTGGTCAACGGGTTCGCCTCTTACAGCAACCTGAGCGTGCTCGCGCTCTACCGCGACTACGATGTGGGGTTCGAGAACCCATACAGCCGGGGGTTCTCAGAGTACAAGCGTTACAAGGGGACGATCCTCGAGGACCAGTACTACCTTTCGGATCCCCTCTACGGTCTGATGTACGACAACTCCTTCATGCCTCAGGCCGAGCGCGGGCTCTACCTGAACACGAGGTACAGGTTCTCGCATCGTCTCACGCCGGCGATCGAGTTTGATACGTGGGAGCGGAAGGCCGATGGCGCTGACTACTCGAGGGTCGTGCTCAAGCTGCGATACCAGCCCATCTACAACATTGTGATGAACCTCAGGCACAAGTGGCAGGGCCGGCTGAGCTCGAACTGGATAACGCCTCAGAACTACGATCAGGTAGAGACTAGACTGAGGGTCGAGTACCGGCTGTCGAAGTACGACGAAGTAGAGTTCCTGCTCTCGCGGTCGTGGATCACGTGGCCGCCGAGACCTCGTCTGTCGGACAATGTGGAAGCGGACGGCGGCCATCCGGATATCGGATCCGCGGCCGTCCCGTCGTACGCCGTCGGCGCTCAGCTGACCCACAACGTCAACGACTGGCTCAAGCTTGTGGGCGCGATCACGTACTACGATGGATTCCTCTGGATGTTCGAAGACGGCAGCTTCCAGATCATGGATGGGCAGGCGGTGAGGTACTGGATATCGGTCTCGGATCGCATATCCGACCACCTCGCGCTGAGGCTACGGTGGACGAACGACCACTCGTACCCGCTGACGTACGTCGACCCCAGGGAGTACAACGAAAACCCGGAGGGAAATCCGGAGCCTGACGGTTGGAACGTCAGAGACGACTCGGGCACGTTCCGCATCCAGCTCGATTACTCATGGTAGCGGGGTGGGAGCGCAGGAAGCTCAAGGACAACGCCATGGAATCCAAGGTGTCAACAAGGAATCGTAAGAGGAGGAGGGTAGAGATGCGTCGCCTGACGGCTGCGACAGCAGTCATTGCGATAGTGGCGCTCGCCGGAAGCGCGGGCGCGTTCACGCTCGCTGAGTGGGAGCGCTACGGCTATACGATGTCGACGTACGACGCCCGATCGCTCGGGATGGGAGGTGCGGGGCTCGCTGCCATAGACGGAGCGGCGGGGATGGCTCTGAACCCCGCGCTTCTGGGCAAGAGTGAGGGCATCGACGTCGCCCTGACCGGTATGTTCGTCATCGCGGAGGAGGCCAGGGAGACGCCTCTTCACGACAGCTTCGAAGGTATCATCGGGTACAACACGTACGCACTGAACACGGAGGTCTACGACCGCTATGTGGGCGCCGTGGCGTTCAACCCGACGACCGAACTCACGGACTTCAAGTGGGCGCCGGTGGTTGCCGTGGGCTACAGCCCTCGCATCGATATGAGCTATGGGTATCACGTGCAGTACAGGGATCCCGATTTCCAGACGGAGCCGGCGGACAAGATCCTCTATGACGACTACATCGATGGCAGCGGCGGCGTGAACGCTTTCTCTGTGAGCCTGGGACAGGAGGTCACGCCGGACGTCTACGTGGGGTTGGGCGTTGACTTCCTCAGTGGCGACTACGAGGTCAGCGAGCGACGGGTGTATCCCGCGGACTCCGACGATGAGGATGTCGAATCCTACGCGGAGTACAACAAGGTGACGGGGACCCGGTTCACGCTCGGCGCTCTCCTCGAGAATCTCCACAGGGTGGACATCGCCGCGGTCTATCGGGCGCCGTTCACGCTCTCGGGTGATTACGACCTCCGCACCATCGGTTCGGAGGCCGGTTCGGAGGGCAGCTTCAAGCACGGTTATCCGGGCGAGCTTGCGCTGGGCCTGGAATACCATCCGCGGAATCTAATGCTGACGACGGTCAGCTGCGATGTCGAGTACACTTGTTGGTCCGAGTTCACGGACGACATGCCCGGGAGCGATCCCGAGCTGAACGACACGGTCACGTACCGTCTGGGCGTCGAGCACGGGTTCTTCGATGACACGTTTGCCCGTTTCGGTTTCTCGTATCGGCCGTCCTACACCGACGAGAGAAACACGACCACGGCGTTCAGTGTCGGGCTCGGTCTCGATATTCTGGGCGTGAGAATGGATCTTGGGGGGCAGGTGGGCTTGCGGGAGTACGGCATAGAGGACGACACGGAGCACGGGATAGAGAACGTGCGAGTGCGCGAGACAACGACGCTCGCCATGATGACACTGACGCATACGTTCTAGAGAGGCTACCGCTGAGGAGCACGCGATTATGAGAAGCATCAGAGGCCCGGCGGCCGTTCTTGTGGCAGTCGCACTCGTCATGGCGGCGGTGGTCCCATCCGCGTCGGGCGAGGATGGGCTTATCAGGCTGTCGGTCATCTTCACGAACGACATCCACGGCGGCATCGACAGGAGCGGCGCGACGTTCATGAACCGGGAGTTTCCGCCCCCCCTGGGCGGGGCCGCGTCGGCCGTAACGTACATCAGTTCGGTCAGGAAACGAGCCGCGGCGGAAGGTGATCACGTCCTTGTTATGGACCAGGGCGACATCTTCCAGGGGACGCCCGTCGGTAACTTCAAGAAGGGCGAGTCGGTCATCGAGTACTTCAACGCGATGGACTTCGACCTCTGGACCGTGGGCAACCACGACTTCGATGAGGGGTTCGAGAACCTATGGGATCTGATCGAGATCTCGGAGATGCCGGTCCTCTCGGCCAATCTCGTCTGGGCCGAATCCGGCGAGCCGGTCGAGCACGTCCTTCCTTACATCATCAAGGACTACGGCGGCATCAAGGTGGCGATCATCGGGCTCACGACGACCGACACGCCGAAGATGGCGTTTCCGGATCACGTCTCGGCCGTGGGGTTTCTCGATGAGATCGAGGCCGCGCGCAAGTACGTCCAGGAGGTCCGGGAGAAGGGCGCGGACCTCGTGTTCGTGTCCGGACACATAGGACTCCCGTACGACCCCGAGTCCAGCTACATGGAGATGATCGAGGAGGAGGAAGAGCGGGAGGCGGAGAACGTGCGCGAGCCGCTCGAGGAACGGAAGTGGGGCCCGAGCACGATAGAGATATCACACTGCGTTCCTGGGATCGACGTGTTCTTCTGCGGGCACATCCACAAGGGCTTCGACAAGCCCTGGGAGGAGCCCACGAATCATACACTTCTTTTCCAGACCTACGGTAGGGGCTCGGGCGTCGGCCACGTCGACCTCCTGATCGACCCTGTGACGAAGACGCTCGCCGGCTATGAGCTGCCCAGCTACCGGGGCGTGCTGGTGACGCTCTTCGAGGACCAGTGGTGGCCGGAGGAGGAGATGGCTTCCATGGTCGAGGCTCGAGTGGCGGAGGCCGAGCAGGGGATGGACCGGGTACTCGGCGAGGCCAACGTCGACCTGACCAGGGGGGGGGAGGGAGAGACCCGCATGGGCAACCTCGTGTGCGACGCCATGCGTGAGGAGGTGTCAGCCGACTTCGCTTTCACGAACCTGGGCGGCATCAGGGACGAGATCCCGGCCGGGTCTGTGACACCGCGGCAGGTATTTCGCGTTCTTCCGTTCGGCAACAGCCTTATGGTTTTCGAGATGGACGGGAGGTTGCTGAAGGAGGTCATTGAGTACCGCGTCAGCGCCGGGCACCACGGCGTCTACATGGCCGGCGGCAAGGTCATCTACAACAAGACGCGTCCGGACTACGACCGCATCACCTACTTCGAGATTGGTGGGGAGCAGTGGCAGCCCGACAAGATCTACAGCGTGGTGACGTCTGACTTCCTCGCCACCGGCAACGCGGGCCTCTACATGTTGCCGCTGGTGCCGGAGGAGAAGAAGATGAGGACCTCGACGACGTGCATGGACGCCGCCGTGCACTACATCGAGCGTCACTCACCGATCGAAGAGAACATGGACGGGCGCTGGGTTCGTGACGACACCTCAGAGCTCGATCCCGCCCTGGCCGCTGCTATGAAGGGAATGGAGCCGCTGGCTCCGCCGGAGGCTGAGTCGGGCGAAGCGTACCAGTAGCAGCGGGCGACATACGAGTTACGAGGAGGGCCCCGGACAGGCCGGTTCGCGGGCCCTCTGCTTTTGTCGATGCGGCGGAAAGCTGGACAAGCAATATGGAATGTGATATAATGGCGTAACGGAAAAGAAGCCGCTGCGGCGCGCGGAGGGCGTTGTCCTGCTTTCGCCCAACGTCGAGCGGGTAGCTGTCTGTTGGTTCAAAGGAGGTGCGACGGCGAGACAACACGTGTGACATGGGATTCCGGCAGTACTGAGACGCAAAGTCCTTTGGCAAAGGGGGACCTGAAATGACGAGACTACCCATCGCAGCCCTGGTGGTCCTCGTGTTTGCTTTCGGGGTGGCCGTGGCCAATCCCGCGGGCGACAACATCGTGATTAACGAGATCTACTGTGACGGCAACGGCTACTACGACGGCTCGGAATTCATCGAGCTCTACAACCCGACCGACGGGTTAATCGACATCAGCGGCTGGGTGCTCACGGGCGTCGAGTACGACCAGACGTGCGGAGGCGAGGACCTGTGGCAGTTCCCGCTAGGGTCGCCGATCAACATCCCGCCCGGCGGCTACCTGGTCGTTGCCAAGGACGGTGACGAGAGTGCGGTCCCCGAGTACGACGACTCGTTCTACTGGGAGTTCGGGTTCTGGCCGGAGTTCGAGCAGTATGATGACTCTGCCGATTTCGAACACGATAGCCCGAACGTCGCCAACATGGACCTTCTTACGCCCGACGGGGCGGCGAACTACAGCGACGAGATCCAGCTGGTCGGCGGCAGGGGATACGGCGTCGTCTGCTCGTCGCCGTCGAGTGACGCGGACGTCGTCTATCTCTATGATGGTGACCCGAGCAGCGGTCCGGTGACTCTCGTAGATCTCATCGAGTACATGGATCCGGACGAGTGCTCGACCGACCCGTGCGTCGCTCCGTTCTCGGATGACGGCGCGGACGACAACGCGTTCCAGGGGATCCCTTACCTTGGCAACACGCTGGGACGTGACGGGTCCGGCACCGATACCGACATGAGTATCAACGACTGGACCCTGCAGGCGCCCACGCCGGGCGCGGTGAACGTCGAGAACACGCCTCCGTGGATCAGCACACTGCGCTACTCGCCGATCCCGCCGAACGAGAACGACGACACGATGATCAGCGCGTACGTGACCGACGACGGTACGATCGACTCCGTCATGGTCTACTACAAGATCGGGACCGGCAGCTGGAGCAAGGTCGCTGCGTCGACGAGCGATTCGCTCTACACGGCCGACATTCCCGCGTCGGCGGTCTTCGACGGCGACGTCGTGGACTACTTCATGCGTGCCGTGGACAACCACGGCGCCGCGATGAACTACCCGGCGGGGGCCATGAGCGATCCCTATTCCTATAGAGTGGGGATCACGCCGATCTACAACATTCAGTTCGTGGAGCCGGGCGGTGACGAGTCCTCATACGTCGGGCTGCCCGTGAATGTCCAGGGCATCGTCACGATGGCCACCGACATTATGGAAGACGACCTGTTCTACATCCACGACGGCACGGGCGAGTTCCACGGCATAGCATGCTACATGCCCGGCACGCCCACGTCTGTGCAGGAGGGCGACCTCGTCTCGTTCAGCGGCTACGTTACTGAGTACTACGGCCTGACGGAGGTCACCAGGCACTTCACCGAGTCGATGGTCATCGAGTCCTCCGGCAACCCGAACCACGGCTACACGGACGTCGAGACGGAGGCGATCGCCGCGGACAGCCTGGACGCTGAGTACTACGAGGGCCAGCTGGTGCGAGTCACCGGTGCCACGGTGTCATTTGAGCCCGACAGCTACGGCGTCTGGCAGTGCAGGGACAGCTCGGGCATCGACTGTCTGGTCGACGACGAGGCCTACTACACTTACGACGCTGAAGTGATGGATTCGATTGCGGAACTCCGCGGTATTCTGTTCTACAGCTACAGCGAGTACAAGCTCCAGCCTCGCTACGATGAGGACATTATCGGCCCGCCGCGCATCAGCGAGGTGCGGTACTCGCCGGTCCCGCCGGCAGAAGGCGTGGCTACGACCATTTCGGCGACCCTCGATGACGATATCGGTATCGCCTCGGCCACAATGCGCTGGTCGTACAGCAAGGCGAGGCCATATCCCAACACGGTCCCGATGAGCGAGGCCAAGTACACCGGCGTCTGGGAGGGTGACGTTCCCGGGCAGACTGCGGGCACGCGCGTCTACTACTACGTCGAGTGCGCCGATGCGGGGGGCATGGACGCGGAGAAACCCTCGGTCGGCGGCTACAGCTACTACGTCGGCACGACAACCATTCAGAGCGTCCAGGAGGTGCCGCCGGGAGGGGACACTTCGCCGATGGACTCGCTCGCGGTCAACGTCGAGGGCTACGTGACTGTCGAGTCCGGTCTCTTCAACGACAACACGTTCTACATTCAGGAAGAGCCCGGTGCGTGGCACGGCATCATGGTCTACGACCGGACCGGTAGCCTGACGTTTGAGCGCGGTGACCATGTGATTGTCTGTGGCGAGGTGGACGAGTACTACGGGCAGACGCAGATCGCGCTGCACTTCGCTGACGCGGCTCAGATCACGGCGGTTCCGTCAGATCTGGTTGACCCGGTCAGCATAGCCACGGGCATGCTGCAGAACGTCGTGTCCGCTGAGCAGTATGAGAGCGTGCTCGTACACGCCGAGGACTGCACGGTCATCGACGAGGACCTCGGATTCGGCGAGTGGGCGATATCGAACGGCACCGCCAGCGATACGTGCCGCGTCGACGACTACGCCGACTACGACTACGTCCCAGTGAACGGCGACAACGTTTACGTCAGGGGCGTAGTCGGGTTCGTGTACGGTAACTACAAGATCGAACCGCGCGGCAACGAGGACATCGCCGCGAACCCGACCGGCGTGTCCGGCGACTACTTCGGCGGGAAGTTCGGGCTCGCGCAGAACATGCCGAACCCCTTCAACCCGAAGACCACGATCGCCTTCAACCTGACTGATCCCGGTGATGTGACACTTGGGGTCTATGATGTGGCCGGCCGCAGGGTTGTGACCCTGCTCGACCGCCACATGGACGCCGGCACCCACATGGTTCACTGGGACGGCAGGACCAGCGACGGAGAGCGCGCCGCGAGCGGCGTCTACTTCTACAAGCTGGCAGCCGGCGAAGAGAGGACAAGCAGGAAGATGGTGCTGCTGAAGTAGCATCGTCTGGCTCCAACCCGTCTTCGGCGGCCTGAGCCGCCGAAGACCGGGACGGGGATCTTTGTATTGGCAACAGGGCCGGGAGTGGAACGCGACCTGCTAGGTTTCGTTCATACTCCCGGTCTTTGTCTATCTGGTTGACACATCGCGTTGTCACGCCGGCGGGGTGGCCTCCCTGTGCCTCCACCGCCGCCAACGCGTGCTGTCTCAGCGGCACGTGCCGCCCCAACGGGTGCTGTCCCCCTGCGGTCGCCCCCTCTTGATTTCGTAGTTCCGCCCCTCACACTCAAGAGCAGGAGGTATGCTGCATGAAGACGATGCGGTTGTCTGTCGTGCTTGCGCTGTTGTTGGCGTCGACGATCCTCACGGGCCCCGCGCGGGCTCAGATCGTGCTGAACGAGCTCATGCCGGACCCGGCCAGCGACTGGTCGCCGACGGACGGCAACGAGGACTACGGCTCGCTGGAGGACGAGTGGGTCGAGATATTCAACGTGGGCTCGGAGGCGATCGACGTAACGGGGTGGAGGCTGCGCGACGCCGTTTCGGACTCGAGCTGGCGGTTCGGGTTCGACGGAGTGCTGGAGCCGGGTGAGTTCTTCGTCGTCTACGGCAACGAGGCCTACCAGTGGGAGGACCAGAACGGCTACGCGAAGAACGGGCTCTCTCTGAACAATGCTGGAGACACGATCACGCTCGTGTCGGCCGACCTTGTCACGGTCGTGGACCTCGTGACCTATGAGAGCCAGGACGTAGGCGACGACCGGTCCTGGGGGCGCGTTCCGGACGGTTCGCTCAACTGGGAGTGCAACGACGGGCTGAACCCCGCGAACCCGCCCGGGAGCGGCCTCCCGCCAACACCGGGAGAGCCCAACCTCGGTGCGCCCGTCGAGACGGCCGACTGGGGACAGATCAAGGCGCTGTTCCGCTGACCGATGATACCCATAGGAACCGCGCGGCCGGGGGGAATCGCCTCCGCGGTCTGACGGAACGTGGTGGAATGCGGGGTCCCGGCGCCAGTGTCGGGGCTCCGCCACGTACCAGCCTTTCCGTTGACACCCGGCGAACGGGGTACCTATACTCCGGATGAAATCAGGAGCAACCCACCAGCGAGGACGGTCCATTGCCGCTCGAAAGCCTGCCGGTGTCCGTGGCATTCTTTGTCGTCGGGGCGGCCGCCATATGGTTGGGCGGCAGCCGTCTGCCGGAGACGGGGAACAGCCTCGCGGGGAAGCTCGGCATAAGCGCCACTGCCATCGGGCTCTTTGTGCTCTCCATCGTCACGTCCCTGCCGGAGCTGTCCGTGACGCTCGCGGCGATGCTGAAAGAGGGCGCGCCCAACCTCGCCTTCGGGAACATCTTCGGCAGCAACAACTTCAACATCACGAGCATCGTGATTCTCGAGCTGCTGGTAGCCGGCGTGTTCCTTCACAACGTCGACAGGGCTCGCTACACAAGGACGTGCGTCTACCTGCTCATTCTCACCTGTATCGCCGGCCTGGGAGTGTTCATCGGCCCGCGCATGTCGTCCCCGGTCCTCCCGGTGCTCCTGTTCAGCGTTCCCATCGTTGCGATCTTCCTGCACGACTCGTTGACCCACCGCAAGGTGCAGGGAAAGAGGACGGCGGATGCGGAAGCCCGTGACGTGAGCGGCGGCACGGGGGGCGTCGCTCTTCGCTTTCTGCTCCTCTCGGCCGTTGTCGTTGCCGGCGGCTTCATGATCGCAAAGGGCGCCAACGGGATCGCGTCGTACGAGTTTCCCGGCGGCATGACCCTGGGCCACACGTTCGTGGGAACGCTCCTGGTCGCGGTCGCCACGTCCATGCCCGAGGTGTCCGTCGCCTACGCGGCGGTCAAGAGGGCCGGGCTGGAGGACATGGCCATGGGGACGATCCTCGGCAGCAACATGATCAACATTCTCGTCTTTGCGGTCGGTGCGCCACTGCTGGCATTCAGGTTTTCGCAGTCAGCGTGGGCGGTGATCTCGGTGTCCAACCTTGTGAGTGTTGCGGCGGCGCTCCTGCTGACGCTGTTCGTCCTGGTTGGGATTCTCAGCCGATCGCACCGCGCCGGGAGAGCGATCGCCAGGTCGATGGTGATCCTCACGGTGCCCGTCTACCTCATCGCGCTCTTCCTCGTCTACAAGAGCGCGTGACGAAGTACCTCGGACGGGAACTGCTCGAGAGGACCGCGCCACGGGACACCGTGGGCGGGAGCCGGACGGAAGGAGAACGGCAATGACGACAGATCGGAACATCGACTACTGGGGAATTATCTCAAGATCCGCCGGTATTACCTGGAACCACAGGTTCCTCTGGCTCTTCGGATTCTTCGCCGCCTCGGGTGCAGGCGGCGGGAACTCCATGAACTGGAAAAACCATGGAGTCGATGAGATACGGGACTTCTTGATGTCTCACATTGGGATGATGGTGGCCATCATCATGGGACTCGTGCTTCTCTGGTTTGCCCTCTTCGTGCTGAACCTCATTTCGAAGGGAGCACTCCTCTCGTGCATCAGCCGCGCTGACGACGGCGAGTGCATTCGATTCGAGGAAGGATGGCAGGCCGGCATCAGGGCATTCTGGGGCATGCTCGGGATCGCCATCATTGCGTTGATCGTCTTCCTTGTTGTGACGGCAGTGTGTGTCCTGGCGGTTGTGCTGCCTATGATAGGGGGCGCGGCGGGGATCGCCATCGCGGTCTTCATCGGAGCGGTGCTGTTCATTCCCTACGTCGTCTTCCTGTTCCTGCTCGCGTTCACCGTGATCTATGCTGAGAGAGAGTACGTGATAGTGGGAGGCGGAGTGACCGACGCGCTGTCCGCCGGGTGGAACCTGACGAAGACCTACTTCTGGCAGTCCCTTCTGATGTGGCTCGTATCGTTGGTGTCCTCCGTGGCGTTTATCGTCGGTCTCCTGGTCGTGCTGCTTGCCATAGCAATGCCCTTCATTCTGATAGGTATCGCGAGTCCGATAGCCGGTCTCATGCTGGGCATTCCCATCGGCCTCATCGTGGTGGTTCTGGCCATCTCGGCATACAGCACCTACGACCACTCTTTATGGACGCTCATGTATCGGGACCTCACGAGGACCACCGCGGCCACGCTGCCGGGCGGCTCGCCGCCGGCCGTGGAGCCACCTGACCCGGAGCCACCGGCTGCGGAGCCACCGGCCACGGGAACCCCGGCCGACCGATGGGACATACCGGAGAGACGCAGTGACGAAGAAGCCTGACGGCAGGGCGTGGCGGCCGCCGACCCGCGACATGAGTGGCACCGGCTCCGCTCTCACCGAGCAGCGGAATCCAGCCTCCGTGAACATCGATACGATGAGCGCGAGTGAGCTCGTCGAACTCATCAACACAGAGGACGCGACCGTCGCCGCCGCCGTCGCTTGTGAGAAGGACCGCATCGCGGCTGCCGTCGAGCTCATCGTTGAACGGTTGCGGCGAGGGGGGCGGCTCATCTACGTGGGCGCCGGGACGAGCGGTCGCCTGGGCGTGCTGGACGCCTCGGAATGCCCTCCGACGTTCGGCACCGAGCCGGAGATGATCCAGGGCGTGATTGCCGGCGGCTACGGTGCCCTGGTCCGGGCCAGGGAGGGCGCCGAGGACGATCGGGACGCGGGTGGAACCGATCTGCGCGAGAGAGATGTCGGCCCGGACGATGTCGTCATGGGCATCGCGACGAGCGGCGGGACGCCCTACGTTCAGGGCGCTCTGGAGGAGGCTGTCCGGTCGGGCGCGGGAACCGTGTTCCTCTGCTGCACGCCCGTGGAGGAAGGCGCGGTGCCCACCGACGTGACCATCACCCCGCTCACGGGTTCCGAGGTGGTCACCGGATCGACGCGGATGAAGGCCGGAACGGCCACGAAGCTCGTCCTGAACACCATCACCACCGCGGCGATGGTCCTGCTCGGAAAGACCTACGAGAACCTGATGGTCGATCTCGGGGCCACCTGCGAGAAGCTGCGCGACCGGGCCTGCAGGATCCTGGTGGAGACCACCGGTGTCGGATACGAGGCGGCGGCCGCCGTCATCACACGAGCGGAAGGCTCCGTCAAGGCGGCGATCGTGATGCAGAAGGCCGGCGTCGGTCTCGAGGAGGCGAACCGCCTGCTCGCCGAGGCCGGCGGATTCGTCAGAGCGGCGCTGGCACTACGGCCTGAGGAGTAGGGGGCCGGGACCGGAATCGCGGCTGGAGGCGGGATGACCCTCGGAGAGAGGCTCCACGAGATAGCGTCGTTGGACGAGCGCCTGGTCGCAGGTCTTTCGTCCGGGACCTCCTGTGACGGCATAGACGCCGCGCTGGTCAGCATACGCGGGCACGGGGACGACGTCCGCGTCGAGCTGCTCTCCTTCGTCTGTGTGCCTTTCGCGTTCTCCCTGCGTGAGCGCATCGTCCGTTCGCCCTCGAGCGACGCGCCCGAACTCACGAGACTCAACTTCGACATCGGAGAGGCCTTCGCCGCCGCGGCTCTCGAGCTCGCCGCCGGAAGCGGCCGCAGTATCTCCGACCTCCACCTGATAGGTTCCCACGGCCAGACCGTCTATCACGACCCGCCCTCGGGGGGACGCTCAGGAGCGACTCTGCAGATGGGGGAGGCGGACGTGATCGCTCGCCGGACCGGCGTTCCGACGGTCGCGGACTTCCGCACTGCGGATGTCGCCGCCGGTGGCTCGGGCGCTCCACTGGTTCCACTCGTGGACTGGCTGCTCTTCCGCAGGGCAGGGGAGGCGCAGGTGTTCCTGAACGTCGGTGGCATCGCCAACCTGACCTACGTCACCGAGCGCCTCGAGGACGTACTGGCATTCGACACGGGTCCCGGCAACGCTCTGGTGGACGAGATAATTCGGACCTCGACCGGCCGGGCCGATGCTATCGACGACGGTGGGCGGCTGGCAATGGGCGGCACGGCCGACTCCCGTGCGGTCGATGCGTTTCTGGCACATCCGTACTTCGCGGCCGCCCCACCGAAGTCGACGGGCAAGGAGACGTTCGGCCGTGAGGCGGCCGGCAGACTAGCCGAGCTCGTCCACCCCGGAAGTGATATCGGAGCGCTGGACAACGACGGGCTCTCCAACCTTCTCGCAACGGCCGTGTCGGTCACCGCCCGCTCGGTTCACGGCGCGTTCGCGTTTCTGCCGAAAGACGCCGCGCCCACACGCGTTGTCGTGAGCGGCGGGGGTATGAGAAACCGCGCGCTTATGACGGATCTTGCGAGATTGCTCGAACCGTGTCCTGTTCTGGCGCTGGACGACCCCGCTATGGAGCCGGGGCTGCGAATGGACCCCGACGCCAAAGAGGCCGTGGCTTTCGCCGTGCTTGCCGACCGCGCCCTGGCTGGCACACCTGGGAATGTCCCGGCGGCGACCGGCGCCTCGGGGCGCGTGGTCCTGGGCAAGATCAGCTCCGGGATGTAGCCGGAGAGCGGAACGTGCGGCGGCCCAGCCATCTGCCGTGCGTCGATACCGCTCGACTAGACACCTTCACCACTCCACAGGAGACACATGGAACTCAGACGGAAGATAGCTCGCCTCGTGATGAGCAGCATCAGCAACCGTCAGGGCGACGACCTCGCGGAGCAGTACCACCGTCTCAGACGCGAGGTCATCGAACTCGGCGCCGGCGGCTATATCGTATTCGGCGGCAACGTGGACTCGATGGCCCAGCTGACTCACGAGCTCTCGGACGAGGCAGACCATCCGCTCCTGGTCGCATCCGACCTGGAGCGCGGCCTCGGCCAGCAGCTCGACGGCGGTACGGTCTTCCCCACGCAGATGGCCGTCGGCGCCACCGGCGTCACCGACCTCGCGTTCGCTCAAGGGTGGGCCACCGCGCACGAGGCGCTTGCGGCGGGCATCGACCTCGTCTTCTCTCCGGTGGCTGACGTCGCGAGTGAGCCCACGAATCCCATC
This sequence comes from Candidatus Eiseniibacteriota bacterium, assembly GCA_030609365.1. Taxonomy (GTDB): domain Bacteria; phylum Joyebacterota; class Joyebacteria; order Joyebacterales; family Joyebacteraceae; genus JALGZG01. The sequence goes on from JAUWCJ010000015.1 coordinate 28,280, forward strand.
ATCGGCGTGCGCGCGTTCGGGGGCGACCCGGCCGTGGTCGCGGCCATGACCGCCGCTTTCGTGCGTGGGTGTCAGCAGGCGGGCGCGGCGGCGACAGCGAAGCACTTCCCGGGACACGGCGATACGAGACTGGATTCGCACATCGAGCTGCCCTCGGTTGGGGTCGACCGCGCGACGCTTGAGGCGCGGGAGTTCGTGCCCTTCCGTGCTGCCATCGACGCGGGCGTGCGAGCCGTCATGACCGCGCACGTCGCGTACCCGGCCCTGACGGGCGGGGACGTGCCGGCCACGCTCTCGCGCGCCGTGATGACCGACCTTCTGCGTAGCGACATGGGATTCGAGGGCGTGCTCGTGACGGACGCGCTTCTGATGGGCGGCATAGCAGAACGATACGGATGCGGCGAGGCGGCCGTCATGGCGATCGAGGCGGGCGTTGACATTCTGCTCATGCCTCCGGATGTGGAGGAAGCGATCGGCGCTGTCAGGGAAGCGGTTAGGACGGGACGTATCACCGAAGAGAGGATTGACCAGTCGCTCCTGCGCATCGATGCGCTCCACGAGTGGCTTGGCGACTACAGAGAGACGGACGACAACCACCTGGAGTTCCCGCCCGAGATAGCCGGAGCCTTCGGCGACGACGAGCTGCCCGATGACAACCACCGTGTCGGTCTCCACAACGGCCACGATGCCGCCGCCGACCACATCGCGAGGCGCGCCGTCACACTGCTGCGAGACGATGCATCACTCGTCCCGCTCAGTGTCCGGGACCTGACCGGCAAGCGCGTCGTGGTCTTCACGCTCAAGGACGCAGACAGAGCGATGAATCTCGTGTGGTTCCGCTCGAAGCTTGCGGCCACGCTGCCCGACGTCCAGGAGGTGATCCTGGACGAGCGAGTGACGATGGATGAGCTCGGCCGCATGACGGAACTGGCCGCTGCCGCCGACGTGTCGATAGTCGCTGTCTTCGATGACGTCGTGGCGTGGAAGGGGCGGTCGGGGCCTTCGGAGGAGCTTCTGGCCGCGGCGCGGCGCCTGATAGAAGCGGCCCCGGACGCGATCGTGCTCGCGTTCGCGGGGCCGGAGATCTCAGTGGAGCTTTCAGGGGCGTCCGCCCTGATCTGCTGCTACGACGGCTCGGAACCGTCGCAGAGGGCGGCGGTGGGGGCGCTCTTCGGGGAGTCCCCCCTGACCGGGCGCCTGCCCGTCGACATTCCACCGCTCTTCAGAGCAGGGGCCGGCCTCAAGCGTTGAGCGGGCACTGGTATCAGCTGCCGAGAACCGCCTTGAGGTCGACGTTCTCGCGCACGAGCTTCTCCAGAAGCTCTATCTTCTCCTTCTCATCCCGCTTCAGCAGGTACTGAGCGTCGTCGATCTGCTTGGCGACCTGGTAGGTGTCGTCCGGCACGAGGAGGAGGGGCACGCCCAGCTGTCCCGCCTGCGAGATTATGGTCGACGACGGTGAGATGTTGTTCGTGAGAACGATCCCCGCCGTGTCGCCCTCCAGCGACGCCAGGATCATGTCGCTTCTGTCCCCGCTCGTGATGACGAGCTTCTTCGTCCTGCCGAAGCTGGGGTGCCTGCGGGCGGCGTCGGCCGACATCGCCCCGACGAAGATGTTCTTGGCCACGGTCGTGAGGCCCACCTCTCCCGCTATGACCTTGGCGAAGAGACACTCCGACAGGAACCCGACCGAAGGATGGGTCAACTCGACCGCGTAGGGGATGACTCCCAGCACCTGAACGCCGAGTCCGGCTATGATCGGTGCGTAGGTGGTCTTGAAATCCTCTACGTCGTACGCGCGGTTGACGATGACGCCGGCGAACGAGACGCCATCGAGATTGAGGTGGTTCTTCACGAACGTGATGTCGTCCAGGATGGTCCTCTCGTCACCTCCCGTCACTATCACCAGAGAGGCGCCCGTGTATCTGGCCAGCGAAATGGGATCGAGATTGACGGAGATGCCGTAACCCAGGTCTCTTCCGGCCTCGATGAACACGATGTCCCGGTCCTTCTCGATGTGCTACAAGAGCTCCGCGAGCTTCTTCTTCGTTTCGGCCTCGTCGTACATGAACCTGAGCTTGGAGTGGTCGAACCCCAGGCTGATGTCCTCGGGGTTCTCGCCCAGATCGAAGATGTTCGCGATGAGCGCTGAATCGTAATCCCAGAGCCGCTTCTTCTTGTAGAGAAGCCGGTCGCCGAACGGCTTCATGTAACCGAACGGCCTGCCCAGGGCACCACCCAGACCGACTATGACACTGGTCTTCCCGGCCCCCTCACGCATCGATGCAAATACCAGCCTACGCATTGGTTCCACCTCCGGTAGTCTCAGAAAGGAGGACGCGGATATCAACGGCCTTCGCCCCCTGACCCTGCTCGTATGCCATGAGAGGATTCACCTCTATGTCCGAGATGCCGTCGCATCTCTGAATGACCGTGCCCAATCTGATAATGGTGTCGAGAACGCTCTCGATGTCCTTGCGCTCCTCGCCTCGAACGCCGAGCAGGAGCGGATAAGCGCGGATGTCCTTCATCATCCCGATGGCCTCGGCCCTGCTGAAGGGGACCGCGCGGAACGTCACGTCCTTGAGTACTTCGACGTAGATACCGCCCATGCCGAACATGATGGTCGGGCCGAACGCGGGGTCCTTCCGAGCACCGACGATGAGCTCCACGCCGGACGGCGCCATCTCCGAGACCTGAATGCCCTTTATGCGCGCGCGCGGGACGCGGGAGCGGCAGTTGCTCATGATGGCCTCGTAGGCGTCCATCACTTCCTCGCGGTTCTCTAGGTCGAGCGCGACGCCGCCGACATCGCTCTTGTGCAGGATGTCGCGTGAGACGATCTTCATGACGACTGGGTATCCGATCTCGTCCGCGAATCGTACCGCGTCCTTCAGGTTCTTCGCGACGCGCGTCTCAGGCATCTTGATGCCCGCCGCCTCCATGAGGTCACGGCCCTCTTCCGCGAGCAGGAAGCTCCGACCGTCAGCGCGGGCCGCCTCGACGATCCCTGCGATGGTCGCCTCGTCGATCTCTTCCTCGTCGATCCCGGCCGGCTGCGCGGACGCGTTCCGCCAGTGTCTGTAGAGTCCACCCACGCACGCCACGGTCTCGTAGACATCGCCGAAGACAGGGACGCCCTTCTTGGTGAGCGTCGCAAGGGCATCCTCGGCAGTGCTCCCGCCGAACACCGAATAGATGATCGGCTTCCCGGCTGCGCGGTAGCTCTCTGCGGTCTCCTCGATCATCTGCGTCAGATTGTCCGCGTCGAACACCGCCGTCTCGCAGTAGAGCGAGATGACCGCGTCGATCTCCTCGTGCTCGAGCGCTGCATTCAGGGCGCCCGTGAAATCCGGCGAGGTGGCGCCTCCCGTGAGGTCTATGGGGTTCTTCGTTGAGCCGAAGTCGGGCGTCACTGAGTCGAAGATACTCCTGAGTGTCTCGTTGTCGTCGTAGAGCTTGACGTTGTACTTCTCACAGGCGTCTGTCGCCAACACTCCGATGCCGCCGCCGTTGGTGACGATGGCGACGTTCTCGCCTGCCGGCATGCTTGAGGTCGAGAGGAACTTGCAGAGGTTGAAGGCCTCCTGGATGCTCTCGGCCCGCAGGACCCCACACTGCCGCATTATGGCGTCGAAGACGTCGTCCGAGCCCGCCAGCGAGCCCGTGTGCGACGCCGCGGCGACCGCGCCCCGTTTCGAACGTCCGGACTTGATGACGACGACGGGCTTCAGTCGCGTCGCCTCCTCGAGCACGTCAACGAGCTTGTCCCCGTTGCCGACGCCCTCGATATACATCAGGATTACCTTGGTCAGGTCGTGATGCATCAGGTACTCGAGAAGGTCCGCCTCCTCGATGTCGGCCTTGTTGCCGACCGAGACCATCGCCGAGATACCCATGTTCTCGACGGCGGTCTTGCCTATCATGGCGAGGCCGAGCGCTCCGCTCTGAGTGATGATGGCCACGCTGCCGGCGCTGATGCCGCCGGGGCCGAAGTTGGCGTCGAGCTTCGCGGAGGCGGAGAACATGCCGAAGATGTTGGGCCCGATGATGCGCATGCCGCGTTCCGTGGCGTAGGACGTCAGCTCGCGCTCCTCAGTGATGTTGCCGACCTCGGAAAAACCGGACGTGATGACCAGATTGAACTTCGCGCCGATGTCCGCCGCGTCCTTCACGGCCTGGAACGCGAACTTCGCGGGTACGGCCGTGACCACCAGGTCTATCTCGCCGTCCAGCTCCCCGAGCGATGTGTAGACGGGGAGGCCCAGGATCTCACCGCCCCTGGGGTTGACCGGCAGTATCCGTCCCTCGTAGCCGCCCTC
>JAUWCJ010000124.1 GCA_030609365.1 Candidatus Eiseniibacteriota bacterium
ACGCGCCCGCCGCGAGCGCCACGAAGTCGGCGTTCGGCGCGGGGACGTCGCACTGGCCTTCGGTGTTTCGTCCCCAGGCCACGATCGTCCCGTCGGACGTGAGGCCCAAGCTGTGGTACCGACCCACCTCGACCGCCACGAAGTCCGCGTTCGGCGCGGGCACGTCGCACTGGCCGGAGCTGTTGATCCCCCAGGCCACGATCGTCCCACCGGACGTGAGACCCAGGCTGTGCATATGGCGCCCCGCGACCGCCACGAAGTCGGCATTCGGCGCGGGGACATCGCACTGACCCTGGCCGTTGTATCCCCAGGCCACGATGGACCCGGTCGACTGGCCACTCGCGACTCCGATCCCCAGAACCAGAGCTGCGAGGCAGACGAGCCCCCAGACTGCCAGCAGCTTCTTCATGATCTCCGCCCGCCTTTCAGGACATAGCAGGCACCCGACCATGTTGCTGATCCCGTTCACACACACGTCCAACAATGCACACCTTGTGCCACTGTTCCGCCACTCGATATTTCACGAGTGTAACGTCATCGGACTCTGGACTGGGGGGGGGAATCCACGACTGGGCGGGATGTAACCGAGATGCGCAACCCTGCCGAGCGCCGATTGTTACGACGCTATCTCACCAGAGTGACTCTCAGAGAGTGCCCGCTCGTGTGAGCGAGCACTTCCCTTGACATGGCGGGGCCGACGAGACTCGAACTCGTGCCGGGAGGCCCACGGTGCCACTAAGGCGCCGTCCCGGGAAATCTCAGCACAACCACGTGCCCCTCGAACCCTCCGGACCTCAACGGCGAGTAGTGCAGCGGTGAAGGTCCCGCGTGCAGCACCAGGTCCCACCGGTCGAGGATCCCGTTGCGGTTCAGGTCCGAGTGAAGCGCCCCGATGTGCCCGTACTGACGGTGCCCTCGATAGCGTACCGCTATGAGATCGCCGGGATACACGTCGCTGCCCCACCTGAGTTCCGCATCCAGGGCACCTCTCCTGAGCTCAAACTCCGCGACGCGTGTGAGTTCATCCACCAGCATGGCAACGTTGTAGTCCCGCGAGTCGGAGCGACCCTTCCACCTGGCATGGGCCGCGACGAGCACGTCGGCGCAATCCACGCCGATGTAGTTGGCGCTCTGATAGGCCGTGGACCCGAAGATCCCCGGCACGTTGAGAAACGAGGCAACGTACCCCAGGTAACCCTCGCTCTCTCGAATTGAGACACGGAACACAGAGGGCGACAGTCCCTTCGCGTCGGATTCCTCAATCCCGGGTGAGTGCTGAGTCCTCCCCCCCACTCCCACCTCCGCCTGGAACCAGAAGCTCCCGACGTCTCGGTACTCGAGCTGCGGTCCTCCGAAACGCCACGAGATCCGTCGCAGCCTGGAGCGAAGCTTCTCCCACGGACTGACCCTGCCAATCACGCGGAAGGGCTCGATCTCCCATCGGCCGCGAAACTCCGTGAGCTCCTCTCGACCGTACGAGATCTTCGCGTGGCCCGTCCACTCGTAGGGCCGGTCCTCCCATGGCTGGTTCGCGTTCTGGTAGTTCCTGGACAGGTCGGGGATGATCCGATACCAGCGGATGGTCGCGTCCGGAACCTCGTCGACGCCAAGCGAGACCCTCTGCCCCTTAATGGGGTAGACGCTCTGCGCAGTGAGCCACGGACCGTCATCCACTCGGGAGTGGATGACGACGTTCGCATGCGCGCCCGCTGCTGGAACGAGTACGCTGAGGGCGATCAGAAACGGCAGCAGACGAGGCGCTGTCATCGCTTCTGGAAGAGCATCGGCGTTCTCATGTCCTGGAGGATGCCATCGAGGAACGCCTTGAACTCGTTGTAGCGCGCAGGCTCCACACGGTCCCCCGCAATGACGGTCTCCCGCTCGATTCGCAGTGAGTTGCCGGAGGTTTCGTACCGTGTCGAGTAGAGGCAGTCATCAAATCGGTACTCCCGGTCCTCCGGAACCGCCACGATCCCGAAGCCGGGAGGGTACTCGACGGAGGTCCGGGAGCTCTCGCACATACCGAGAGCGCGGAGGTCGATAGGACTGCTCCGCTCCCTCTTGGCGACTATGGCGCCGAAGACATCGGTGAGCTGGCTGCCGGTCGGGAGGCTGCCCGAGATGATCCCGCCCGTCGGGGCGAGAAGGCTGGGAGCCTCGAAGAGATAATCGTAGACCAGCAAGCTGTCAGGTTCGTCGATGCCGGACACCTCGAGGGAGACCAGCTCCGCACCCGGGCAGCTCACTGCCAATCCCGTCAGCACCTCGTCCTCGATGTCCTGTTGGGACACCGACATCAGGTGCGTGCGCATCGAACTTGTCGCGTTGATCGACGAGTACGACGACTTCCTCGACACGCTCGCATCGCCGTTCGCGGACAACGTAACCTCTGAGCTCATGCGCCGCGGGTGCTCGCACGGGCCCGGGTTGGGAATTACGGACAGGTTCGTCTCGCCGCTCCTGGCGACCAGTGCCGGCACGCCGGCCAGAGCTCTCGGGACCTGGTCGGGATCAGGGAAGCGCACGGTCGGGTCGTACCACCGCGAGGTGCCGTCAGGGAGAAGCCGATGGACGACCACGTGCGAGAAACGAGGCGATGGCAAGTAAGCAATGCCGGCGTCCGATTTCGGGGTCACGAGCGCGAGATCGCAGTCCGAGATACCGGCCGCCTCAAGCAACGCGATCATGAGTGTGCACTTGTCCTTGCAGTCGCCCAGCCGGTCCGTCAACACCTCCTCCGCTTCCCGGGGGACATGTGCGCTCTGGAAGAACGGAATGGACTGATACGTTATGTCGTCGGCGACGAACCTGAGGACGCTGCGTATCTTGTCTTCGTCGCTCTCCGCTCCCTCGACCAGCTCCGCAGCTTTCTGCCGCACCTTCCTGGTCAGCTCCGCCTGTCCGTCAGCGAGGTCGGCGTACCACTCGGCAACCGTCTCCCAGCTCTCGATCGTCGTCACGTCGATCCAGGGCACGTAGGAACGGGCCGTGACCGCACCGGGCTCCCAGTTGATCTTCGGAGGGTTCCTGAAGCGCCACTCCTGCAGTTCGAACCCGTCCTTCAGCCTCTCGGTCCTGTAGTCGATGGACTCGGCGAAGGCCGCCTCGTTGTGCATCCTGAAGGGGATGTCGCTGTCCAGCGGCGCGATGAGAACGTACTTCGATTCAAGACAGGGATTGCTGAAGGAGAAGAGGTGCGAGTCCCAGAAGTTGCCGGAAAGAGCCCCCGTCACATGAGTGGTCATCTGGTGGTGAAGGAAGAGGACATCGCCGGGCTCGACGTTCGTGAAGAGCACGCCCGATCGCGAACTCTCCGCCTCGTGTTCCGTTCCGTCCGGCTTGATGGTCTTCTTCTCCAGGATCACGATGTCGTTCGCGTACGGGCTCACGCTCAGACCGTAGTTCTCCCAACGCCGTATTCCCTCTTCGTTGAGCACCTGAATGGCGACGCAGTAGTCCCTGATGCTGGCATGCTCATCGAACGCGAGCCTGCGTTTCTTCTCGACAAGCACCACCGCGTCTTCACCCTCGTACGCGTCGGGATCCACACGAGCGTCAAGGATGGCGCGGATGTCGGGATCGGGCATGAACGTGCGATAGGACGGCTTGCCCCTGAGCGAGCGTATCTTGTCCCTGATCTCGAAGCTCCCGGGATCGATTGCGAGGGCGTCTTCGAGGATGTCGGCCGCACGGAGGCCGGAGAACGCGCGGAACCAGAGCTGCGTCTCGTCGACGTCCTGCAGCGTGATCACCCTCGTGGGGATCTTCCCGTCGGGGAACATGACTCTGAGCTCGTCGATTGTGAGCGTCCTCTTTCCCTCGGGGAACAGGGCAGGAACTGCCGACTGGTCGAAATCATAGCCGCCCTCAACGAAGAGGGACCGGTGACGAATGAGAGGGATGCTCTGAGGGAAGCTGTGGAGGCTCTCGGTGATGACGTCCCACGCCTTATCCAGCTTCTCCCTGGCCAGCAGGAGCTGCACGTAGGACACTCTGAGGAAGGCAGAGTCGGGAACGAGGTCCATGAACCGGCGCAGCTCCCTCTCCATCTCCGCGTACTCCTGCTCCTCCGCGCTCTCCAGGTACTTCGCTACTATGGCCGAGTGCGTCGGCATGCGCTTGATCATCTTCCGCGTGTACCGCTTTTCCTCAGCGCTGATACCAAGCGCGCCGGCGTGCGCGGCCAGATACGAGTACCCGAGGGGGTCGTCGCCCAGGCTCTTCGTGACCTGCTCGGCCGCACTCTTGAGCTCCTCGAGCTTCTGCTCGTTGAGCAGGCAGCCCAATCTCACGTCGATCGCCGCGCGGCACGTCGGGGCCCTCATGAGCACCGCTTCCGCCGCCGTCCTCGCCGTGGCGTAGCGTTTCTTCTCCAGGTCCTGCGCGGCAACGAACAGAACAGCAGGAGCCAGGTCCGGGGCCAGCTCGGCCGCGCCCCCACTCAGCTGCCTCCTGCGATCATCCTCGCCGGCTCCGCCGTAGGCCTCCGCAATGGCCAGCTGCATCAGCGCGGAATCCGGGAAACGTCCGGCCAGGGAGTCGCACAGCGCGACCGCACTGTCTGGCTCCGCATAGCTCTGCACCCGAAACAGGTTCCAGAACTGAGCCTCTGTGTCACCGGGGTTGGAGGCCCGAAGCTCCTCGATCTCCTTGAGGAAGTCGGCCCTGACGGGTGTGACGTTGAGGTCCGCTCTGGGCATGTGGCTCATCTGCTGGCCCGGCTCGAAGGTGACGCCACGCACGGCCGACCCGTCCGTTCTGGAAATGGCGCACGAGATCGAGCCGTCGCCCCAGCGATTCGAGAGTTTGAAGGACAGCAGGTTGTTCTTGACCGGAAGGTCCACGTGCCAGTGGAGGATCTCCTCTCCCCCGGCGAGACGACTTCCCTCATGCACCAGTACGTCGTTGATGCGAAACTCCATCGCACCCACGTGCCCGACGGAGATGAGATACGTGCCCACTTCCTTGAGCTCTACCACCGTTCGGATGTAGGCCGTGGTGTTGTACTGCTTGTGGAAGTAGTGCGTCGGGGTAATGGAGCGGTCGAGTCCGATCAGGTCAGGAGTGAGCCAGTTGATGTGCTGACCGAACTTCCCCACGTACGGAGCTGAAAGCACGTACTTCGTGTCCGCGTGGTCCTTGCGATGACCGCACCCGGACGTGTTGTCGAACGGTCCCAGAATGCACCAGTCCTCGATCCTGTTCAGGCGCTTGGCGATGCGCTTCACCGCGCCCCCGTCTCCTGCGAGATAGGCATAGTGTGAAGCGAGGGACTCGTACACCCGGCGGTCGACAGGCGGAAGCTCCCTGCCCTTGGCGAGGTTGTCCGCGTAGTCGAGCAGCATTCTGTAGAAGTCCCGGGAGTCCAGGTCGGAGAACTGCTGCACAGCCTGCGGCAGGAAGAAGTCGAACGGGCCCGAGGGAATTCTGTCACCGTACGATTCGAGTTGCTCGTAAACGAGGTCGTCTTCACCCCGAGCCAGCGCAGCCAGCACCAGTCCGCGCCTGGCCGACTGGTCATCGTCGTCGGCTGCGAGCGCAGCCTGGAAGAAGTGCTCGGCCTTCGTGAACTCGTTCGTCCACAGTGCCTCCCACCCCGCGGACGCAGCGTCGGAGGCGGCCGGCGCCTGTGCCGCGCACAACGCGGGCGCCGTCAGGAGCAGGATGCCGAGCCCGATCAACCAGAGGTTGCGTGCGCTTCCAACGCTCATGAGGTGCCTCCTTCGGCGTCCCGTCTCCTATTGAGTTGCTACGTCTGTGTATTTGATCACATCACCCTCAACCGTGTACGTGCGGAAGCCGAACAGGCTCACGGCGTGGAAGCCATACGGTGGCCAGATCAGCCCACAGAGGACTCCGGCCGCCACGGAGATCGCGCCATCGACGAATGTCATCTGCCCCTTAAGAGTGATGTTCGTAATGGCATCACCCCACGCCGCCCTGAGCTCGGTCTCCAGTATCTCCTGAATCTCCGGCTCCTTGATCGTCACAAGATCGAAGAAGGCAAACTGCGCCTGCGTGGAGCGGGAGAAATGAGCCACAACGTCGTAGTCTCTATTGAGGTCCGCTGTCATGGCGGCCGCACCATCGAGATCTCTCATGTCAATCTGCACCGTAGCGCACCCAGGCAGCAGAGCTACAAGTACGAGAAGAATGACACCAACCGCGGCTCTCTTCATCTGATCGTCCTCCCAGCCTGCTGACTGCACTCATTCTGCCTGACTATCCCAACGGACCGCGTATCAGCCGCGAGCGGCAAGGCTGGCGCGGGGTGTGCCGGAGTGGCAGCGCCCGGGGCACTGCAATCGGAGAACGACCACACCGTTTCCAGTCAGCTTGATCCTGTCGTCAGATCGTCCGGTGACGCTCTTCCTATCCGTTCCCGTATCCACGATTCGGCATCGCCCACTGATCTGAAGACCTCTGTCTCCCAACTCAATCTCTCTACGTAGGCATCCCATACTCGAGCAAGACCGAACATGAGGTCTTTCTCGGCCACCAGAGCAACAACAGCGTCCGGAGCTACGCGAGCCGCTCTACCATTTAGAATGGCCTTTTCCCGAATGTCTGCGGGTAATATGGACACTCCGTCAATGTGCGTGAAATCGACAAGCGCGTATCTGATCTGCTTCAGCCTTTCTTCAGGCCCGAACGTCTCTTCGCTAGCATCAATCAAGTCCTGCCCTGTCACAATCCCCCCGCCAAGCCAGCTGACTCCAACTCCGTCGTCAAGATACGTAACATCTATAGCCACGTGCCAGCCTCCTTCCGTCTAGCGACTCCCGCGTCAGTCACAGCCATCAACGGTGGCGACTTCACC
>JAUWCJ010000082.1 GCA_030609365.1 Candidatus Eiseniibacteriota bacterium
GACCCGGGGGCCGTCTGATCTTCTCCACATACTCGGACACGTTTTGGGAAGACCGTCTATCGTGGTTCGAGCTGCAGTCCTCCGAGGGGTTGCTTGGTCCCATTGACCGTCGCCCTACAGGAGACGGCGTCATCGTGTGCGAAGATGGATTCCGTTCCGGAGCGGCGACTCGCAGGGAGCTCGAGCAGTTGTGTGGGGAGCTGGGACTCACGGCCGACATCACGGAGGTGGATGCGTCCAGTCTCTTCTGTGAGATTTCCAAACCGTGTGCTACATAACTACCGTATGCAGCCACCCGGTTGATTGGCGCTTGGATGGCGGCAAGACCCGGATTCCCGGAGGTTGAATCGATGCCCAAGAATCCTGTAGGTGCTATCCTTGGTCTCGTTCTGTTCGCGCTCGGAGTCTTCACTCTCGTGCGACACGGAGGCATCGGCGGTGTCATACCTGCCCTGATTGGAGCGTCGCTCGTGTTCTTGGGGTACCGGCCCGGGCGCGTCGCGCTCCTCGTGTTCGGGCACACGTGCATCGTCGTGGGCTCGATTCTGGTCACATGGGGGATCTACCTCTTGCCGCACTCGCAGCCGGTGTGGCAGCACATCATCTTCCGCCCGCTTTTCTGGGGTCTGATATCGATCTTCGGCGGCTTCTGCGCCAACTACCACGCGTTCTGCAAGTGCATTCGCTCGACGTAGGGAGCCGTTGCCTGGAAGAGAATCCGACGCGGTCGTCGGGCGAGTCTTGGATGCAGTCATATTGATGCAGTTGCCGGCTGTCTGCTAGCGCATGAACCCGTCGAGCGCTAAGGCTGATACGTGGTCTGTTAGACAGCGCACAACAGAGAGTGGAGGGAGCCAGCATGTTGACCGGTCGGATCATACTGCTTTTCCTCTCTATTGCCCTGCAGGTTACAGCGGCGATATGTGCATTCCGTCTCATCCCTCTGACCAAGAGAAGGGCCGCGTGGCTGTTCATCTCGTCCGCGGTGTTTCTCATGGCCTGCCGGAGAGCTGTGACTCTTCTAGGGATCTTTGTTCCCGCCCATGGGAAATTGCTGAGATGGACCGCCGCTGAGGGGATTGCTCTCGCGATCTCGGGTCTCGTCCTGGCGGGAGTCCTTCTGATCGCCCGTGTCTTCAGAGAGAAACTCCGCGTTGAAGAAGAGCTCGAGATCGCAAACAGCCATCTTGAACGGGTGAACTCCGTCCTGCGGGCTATCCGAGACGTCAACCAGCTCATCGTCAGGGAGAGGGATCTCAACAAGTTGGTGGACGAGGCCTGCCACATCCTCGCTGAGACGAGAGCATACCGGCTCGTCTGGATCGGTTTCACTCAAGAGGATTCCCCGCGCGTTGTCCCTGTGGGGCACGCGGGATACGAAGAGGGGTACCTGTCGAAGATCAATGCTACCTGGGACGATTCCGAACGCGGAGAGGACGCCATCGCAACGGCAGTGACGACGAGACAGCCCTTGGTGGTGCGAGATATCGCCCATGATCCGCGGTTCGCATCATGCCGTGAAGAGGCACTCAAGCGCGGATACGTGTCGTCGGCAACCTTGCCGCTTGTCGTTGGAGAGAGGGTCTGTGGCACGCTCAGCGTCTACGCTGGAACCTCGGATGTCTTTGACGACGACGAAGTGGATCTACTCAAGGAGATGGCAGGTGATGTGGCCTTCGCCATCCAGAGCATTGAGGACGAAGAGGCACGTACGCGGGCGGAGAAGGAGGCTTGGGTATCGGACAGGAGGTTCCGGGCCTTGATGGAAGGCGCCCCCGTCGGCATCTTGATCAGCAGTCCAGATGGAGGCGTCATGGACGTGAATGCGGCTGCCCTGAGAATGCTGGGGTATGACTCGAAGGGAGACTTCCTCAAGGTGCCTACCTCTCACCACTACTTCGAAGAGGAGGATAGGGAACGGTTCCACGAACTTCTTGGAAGCGGTCCTGTCAGGGACTTCGAGGTACGATTGAGACGCAAGGACGGAACTGTGTTCTGGGTATCCATAGCGTCCGTAGCACAGGCGGAAGAAGATGGAGCAGTTCGATTCATCAAGTCGTTTCAGGACATTAGTGAGCGCAAGCGGGCAGAGGAGCAGCTGAAGCTGTTCTCGCAGGCTGTTGATGGCTCCGCTGATGCCATGGTAATGGTAGACCTCGATGGCAAGTTTACGTACGTGAATCGTGCGTATTCCGACATGTTTGGCTACTCGAGAGAGAAACTGGCAGGGAAGAACCTCTCATTCTGTCACCCCGGCCAGGAGCAGAACCTGGAAGAGGCGATGAAGGCAACGGCGGAGGGAAGCTGGACGGGCGAGTTGACGAGCAGAAGAAGTGATGGTCAACTGCTGCAGATAGCAGTGTCGTCGTCGAGAGTAGTGGACGGCCGCGGGAATCCTGTTGCGCTGATGGCCAGTGTCAGGGATATGACTGAACTCAAGAGGCACGAGAGCCAACTCCGACAAGCCCAAAAGATGGAGGCGGTCGGAACGCTTGCCGGGGGCATTGCCCACGACTTCAACAACCTTCTGGTACCGATTCTGGGATTCGCGGAACTCGCCCTCGCCGGTGTGCCTGAGGGGAGCAAAGCGCGGGAAGATGTGACCCAGGTACTAAAGGCTGGGGGGAGAGCCAAGGATCTGGCAGCTCAGATCCTTGCGTTCAGCCGCCAGGAGGAGGCGGAACGGAAGCCGGTGCAACTCGCCCCGATCATCAAGGAGGCACTCAAACTGCTGGTTGCCGCGCTGCCAAGTACGATCGAGATCCGTCAAAACATCGGGCCGGACACGCGCGCAGTCAACGCCGACCCGACACAGATACACCAGATTCTGATGAACCTCTGCACGAACGCGGAGCGCGCGATGCCCGGCGGAGGGGTCCTGGAGGTCTCGCTCGAGAACGTCGAACTCGATGAGGAGCGCGCCGTCGCGATTGAGGGCTTGCGAGCCGGTTCCTACGTAAGGCTCACTGTCAGCGACACCGGTTGCGGCATGGACGAGGAAACGCTGAAGCGCGTCTTCGATCCGTTCTTCACCACCAGAGGTCCAGGCGAGGGCACAGGAATGGGTTTGTCTGTCGTCCACGGCGTCGTGGAGAGCCACGAGGGCGCTATCACCGTTGACAGTGAACTGCACCGGGGGACGACCTTCGATGTCTACCTGCCGGCGGTGGAATCCATCGCCGAAGACGCGCCCGAGACCAGAGAACGAGTACACGGAGGAAGCGAATCGATCCTCTTTGTTGATGACGAGGCCCCGATCGTGGAGATGGGAAGCGAAACACTCACACGACTGGGCTACCGCGTCACCACGCGGACCAGCAGTGTCGAGGCCCTGGAACTGTTCCGATTCAAGCCTGGGGCGTTTGATCTCGTCATCACGGACCAGACGATGCCAAACATGAGTGGGGCTGACCTAGCAAGGGAACTCCTTCGGATCCGCCCGGACATCCCGATTGTCCTTTGCACTGGTTTCAGCCGTGCTGTTACGCTTGAGTCAGCCCGTGCCTTTGGGATGCGGGAGTTGGTGATGAAACCCATCGTAGGGGCCGAACTCGGGCGAACTGTGCGACGGGTCCTGGACGAGACGTCGGACGAGGAGGGATGAGCAACGGCAAGATCGGGGCCAGGCTCAGGAGTGTCGGTGGCTGACCGCTCGACGATCTGCGGGCCAGGTCGCCTTCGGTCCTGAGCTGGACACTTTCATCGGCCACTCTCCTTTCCTACTCGCTCAGGTGTTCGTACCCACCTCGCACCAACAGGTCCGCGACGCCGTCCGGCCGCACGAGCGTGCATCCCATTTCAGCACCGACGACCCCGCCGATGCACGTGACCCCTGTCCCCGTCACGGCCTCGACGTGTTCGGCGGTGCGCTCCACCTCGTTCTCCGGTATCGCAACAACCAGCTCAAACTCCTCTCCGCTCGCCAGCGCAAGCTCGAGCGGATCGATGCCGAGTCGTTCGGCGACGTCAACCGCGCACGGCGCCAGTGGGATGCTGTCCGCGTCGAGCGCGATCCCCACGCTACTCTCTTCAGCGATGTGCCAGACGTCCGACGACAGCCCGTCGCTGACGTCGATCATCGCATGTGGCGTGGCCACTTCGATGAGCGCCTGTGCCTCTGCGATACGAGGCACCGGCGTCAGGTGGCGCCGCTTCGCATCGCGCACGCCGCCCTCCTCTGGCAGGCCCTGTGTGAGCGCCCGCAGCCCGGCTTCCGATCCGCCAAGTGCGCCGGTGACAACAATGGCATCACCGACGACAGCCCCCGCCCGCGTTACAACGTGATCGCGGTCGACGGACCCGGTCAGCGCGACCGACACCACGAGACCGCTCGGAGAACTGACCGTGTCACCGCCTACGATCTCGGCTCCGTAGCGGCGGCACACGTCGAGCGCTCCTCGATAGAGCGCGTCCACATCCTCGTCTGTCATGTCGGGGGGAACGCAGATGGAGAGAACCGCGCGCGCGGGGAACCCGCCCATGGCAGCCACGTCACTGACGTTGGCCACCATGCACTTGGCGCCGATCTCCTCGAACGTCACGTAGTCACGGCGGAAGTGGACACCTTCGACGAACGCGTCGCAGGTGATAAGCTCAAGCTGCCCCGGCGGTTTGTAGACGGCCGCGTCGTCACCCAGACCGACGAGCGTCCCGTGACCGGGTGGTCCGATGGCTTTTCGGATCCTCTCTATGAGATCGAACTCGGCCACGCCGTCGCTCCTGGTGTATCGCCTCGACTCCGCCCTGGGATTTCTCCTAGAGCTCCTCCAGACAGATCATGGCGGCGCGCGCCATCACTGCCGCGCCGACCCACAGGCCCTTCTCGTCGATGTCGAACTTCGGGTGATGCCAGGGGTGTACGATGCCCTTCTTCTTGTTGCCCGTCCCTAAGCGCAGCATCATGCCCGGCACCTCGTTGACGAAGTAGGCGAAGTCCTCGCCGCCCATCGACGGCTCATCGATCTCGACGACGCTGCGCTTCCCGAAGAGCTCCTGCGAAGCGCGCCGCACGACCGCGGTGATCGCGGGATCGCACGTCAGGATGGGATACCCGTCCCTGAAATCGAACTCGTAGCCGCCCCCTGCCGACTTCGTGATCTGGCTCGTCAGGCGGTCGATCATCTTCACGGCCTTCCGCCGGTCCGCGGCATAGAGCGTCCGCAACGTCCCTTCCATCTCGACGCGGTCGGCGATGATGTTCTGCCTGTAGCCGCCCTTGATGGTCCCGATCGTGACGACCACGGGATGTGTGGGGTTGATCATTCTGCTGGGGATGGTCTGGAGCGCAGTAATGACCTGCGCCGAGAGGGCGATGGCGTCCACGCCGAGATGAGGCTTGGCGCCGTGCGATGCCGTGCCTAGCACGGTCAGGCTGAAGTCGTCGGCAGCCGCCATCATCGGCCCGTCACGGAGACCTATCTTCCCGGCCGGAACGGTCGGATCGACGTGAATCCCGAGGACGAAATCGACCTTCGGCTTCCTGAGCACGCCCTCCTTGATCATCGGCATGGCGCCACCGGGCGGCGCTTCCTCGGAAGGCTGGAAGAAGAACTTGACGTTCCCGCGGAGGTTTCGTCGTTCCTTTGCCAGGAGCATGGCTGCGCCCAGAACGGTGGTCGTGTTGCCGTCGTGCCCGCACGCGTGCATCACACCATCGACCCTGGACTTGTAAGGCTTCGTGTTCTGTTCCGTGATGGGCAGTGCGTCCATGTCGCCCCTCAAGGCGACGGTCTTCCCCGGGCGCCCGCCCTTGAGCAAGCCGACAACCCCCGTCTTCGCAACGCCGGTCCTAACCTCGATCCCCGCCTGCCGCAGCGTCTTCGCGACGAACTCAGACGTGCGCTTCTCCTGGTATGCGAGCTCGGGATACATGTGTATCTGTCGCCGGATCCTGGACAGCTTTGGCGCCAGACTCTCCGCCTTCTCGGCCAACCCCTTCGGCATCATCCCTCCAGTTCACTAGTCCTGTTACTGTTCGTCCCCGGTATCATCCGTGTCGCGTTCCCGCCTGTCATTCCCCATTCACCGGTTCACTTCACCCAGCTCCATCAGCGCATATGGAACGTGATCGAGCACGTCCCCGGCTATCATGCCGGCCTCGCCGAGCGCCTCCGCAGCGAGGTCGCCCGCCATCCCATGGACGTACACGCCGAGCGCGGCCGCCCTGGTAGCCTCGACACCCTGACCCAGGAACGCCGCGATGACGCCGGTCAGCACATCGCCGGTCCCGCCAGATGCAAGTCCGCTGTTCCCCGTGGGGTTCATGTAGAGCTCGCCCGACGGGGCGGCGACAATCGACGCCACGCCCTTGAGAACCACGGTCGCGCGGGCAGAAGCGGCCGTCGCGCGAGCCACTCCCTCTCGATCGGCAAGCACGTCCCTGACGGAGCATCCTGCCAGCCGCGCCATCTCTCCGGGGTGCGGCGTCAGAACCACGGGCGCGTCGCCCGTCCGCTGCCCGATGCTCTCGGGCGTGAGCGCGTTCAAGCCGTCCGCGTCGATGACGCACGGCACGCTCACCTCCGCCACGATGGACCGCACTAACGACTGGGTCTCCTGGTCGCCTGAGATGCCGGGACCGAGCGCGAGGACATCCGCGTTCTCCAGCAGCTCGCGGATGTCCGGAAGGGACTCAGGTGAGAGCGACCGCGCCGCGGTCTCCGCGATCGGCCTCGTGACAACCTCGGTGAGCTTCACTTCCATGATGTCGTTGAGACTCGACGGCACTCCCAGGTAGACCAGTCCCGCCCCGCTGCGCAGTGCGGACGCTGCCGTCAGAGCCGCGGCGCCCGTGTAACCCACCGACCCGGCGACGACGACCACCGTACCGAAGGTCCCCTTGTGACCGTCGAACGGACGCGCGGGCAGAAGCCCGGCCGCGTCCCGCATCGTCAGAACGTTGTCCCGCACGCCGACGGTCTCGATCGCCTTCCTCGGAATCCCGATGTCGACCACGTGCAGTTTTCCGACACAGGCGCGACCGTGGTCAATGTAGAATCCTCTCTTCGACAGGCCCATCGTGCACGTCCAGGCCGCGTTGACGCACTCACCCTCCGCGATCCCCGTCGTGGCGTTCAGGCCGGAGGGAACGTCGACGGCCAGAACCGGACGGCCACACGAGTTCATCTGCCCGATGACCGTTCCGGAGAGCCCCCGGGGAACACCGTTGAAGCCCGTGCCGAAGACCGCGTCCACGATGAAGTCGCTCTTCGTCATCACTTCGACGAACCCGGCGACAGAACGGCCGTCGGATAGCTCCACGACGCTCTCCAGTCCGAGCCGGCCGAGGTTCGTGCCGGCATCGCCGCTGACGTCGTCGCGGTGGCCCACCAGATAGACCGACACGGTCGCGCCCAGCCTTCGGAGCTCCCGCGCGATGACGAACCCGTCGCCTCCGTTGTTCCCCTTCCCGCAGACGACCGTGACGATCTTGCCCTTCTGAGGACCCAGCTCACGCTCGATGAACCTCACCGTCCCAACTCCGGCGTTCTCCATCAGCTTGAGCCCCGGGATCTCGAGATTGTCGATGCACTCGGAATCGATGGTCCTCATGGTTTTGGAGGTAACGAACTTCATGGTGTTGTTCCTTTGCTGTGTGGTGAAGCTCCGTCCTCTATGACAACCACGGCGGCCGCGCTGCGTCTGGAGTGCGTCAGGCTGACGTGCGCCACCCCCGCACCGAGAACTTCGGCGCAGCGACCCTGGGCAACGACAGAGGGCGCGCCGCTCTCGTCGTGGAGTACCTCGACGTCGGTCCACCGCATGCCGGGAGCGAGACCCGTGCGAAGGGCCTTCAAAAAGGCCTCCTTCGCCGCGAAGATAGCTGCGTAGGAGGCCATCCTGTCTTTGAATCTCTCGCAGTGCTCGATCTCACGCTGCGTGAAGAGACGTTCGAGAAAGCCAGGCCTGGATCTGTCGACGACCTCCGTGAAGTGATCGAGCTCAACGACGTCCGTTCCGATCGCCCGGATCATGGTACCCCTCCCTACCGCTCCCCCCCCATCAGCTCGTCGACGATGTCGACCAGCTGCGATATGTCGTCGATCTCGTAGTCGGCGCCGGACGTGGTGGCGCCAGAGGTGTCGCCGTACCGTGCGTAGACGGTCTTGATACCCACCCCCGACCCTCCGACCATGTCACGCTCCGGCCAGTCCCCCACCATGATGACCTCATCGGGGTGCATGTCGAGAAGCTCGATCGCCTTGTGGAACGGGGCGGGATCGGGCTTCCGGACAGCCGTATCCTCGAACGTGATCACGTGGTCGAAGAAGTGGGGCAGCTGCAGGGAGCAGAGCCGCGACCACGCCTGGTAGCGAGGCGCGTCCGACAGCACGGCTAGCTTGAGACCGCGCTTCGCAAGTGCGACCAGGGTCTTCTTCACGTGGGGGTAGAGAACCAGCGTGTACTCGCGGCCGCGGCGATAGCCGATGATGGCGGCCGTGTGGATCATCGGGTCGATCTCTCCGTACTCCTCTTCGAGGAACCGATCGAACACCCTCTGATCCTCAATGCCCTCGCGACCGTAGATCTCGAACAACTTGCGCTTCGCGTCCTCCGCGGACATCTGGAGGCCGGCGTCGATCATCCCCTCTATCGCCGCATCGATCGAGACCTCCTTCATTCTCATGAAGTCGGTCAGCGTATTGTCCAGGTCGAATATGACCGCTCGGAGCATGACTTAATCCTGCGTGAAGGAACGAGCACGGGTAGAACCTGAAATCTCAGAAGAAGCACCACCCCACCCAGTAACTGGGGATTCGCAGCCTACTTGGCCGTCTCGGCGACCTTGGAACCGCGGCTGATCTCGCCGTTGTCGATTCTGAGATGAAAACCACAACTCGGATTGGAGCACACCCATGCCTTGTAGGTAATGGCCGCCCCATCTCTCCCGTAGTCCGAAAGGGGAATCAGGACTCCCTTCTCACACTGGCGGCATGCAGGAAACGTATTCGGCATCTCAACACCTCCCATCCCTATATCGTATAGCTCCACCCGTGCTCTCCTTGCATCTGACTCTTCCGCTATCTTGCGCGTTTGGCGCGAGCCGCCTCGTAGTGCGCCAGCCTGGTCGGCTCGGGCAGGCGATACCCCCGTCCTGCTTCCAGAACTCTCTTCACGGCGGTCTCCACCGTGATCCTGTGGCCTGGCGACACGAACAGCGGCTTGGTATTGTCCTTAGTCCGCAACACGACGCCGACCTTCTTCCTGTGTAGACTGAGGGTCCGCATCGCGCCGCGCTTCTGCTTCGGCTCCTTGAACTCGCCCACGAGCCTGGACTTCGCGCAACCGATGGACGGTTTGTCCAGAATCACACCCATGTGCGCCGCCAAACCCAGGCCGCGCGGATGGGCGATGCCCTGACCGTCGAACATCACGAGGTCGGGGTCAAGCTTCAGCTTCTCGTAGGCTTGAAGCACCACGGGCCCCTCACGGAACGTGAGCAGTCCGGGCACATAGGGAAAGACGGGCTGCTGCGCGGCCGACGCAACCTCGACCGGCTGCATCGTTTCAGCATCGAGCACAACGATGGCCGCATAAAGGAGATCGCGCGCCCTCGAGAAGGCGACGTCGACGCCAGCTATGAGCGCCGGGTCGTCCGTGTCGTCCTCAAAGAGCAGTTTTCGCGTCAGTTCCTTCTGAATTTGGAACGCATCCTGGATGGACACGGCCCAAGGGTGAATCTCAGCCACCATCATCCGCATCTCCCAATGTTAACACAAGATAGCCTATCTGAGGAATATCTGGAAGTCAATTCGAAACTCGTGGTAGTATGCCCGCCGTGCCATCAACAGAGGGAGTCCGTGAGGGAAAAGACCCCTAGCGGAGAGCCTTGGGCCCCGAGAAAGGGAGGGTCACGTGAGACGAGGATTCCTGATCACTATCGCGGTCATCGTCGTCGTCGCCGCTGTCGTGTTCATGTGGTGGCTGCCGGCCTACAGGGAAGCCGAACTCCTGAGGCAAATCGCGACCATCGAGATGATGGAAGACCTGACGGCCAGGAAGGAGGCCGCACTCATTTTCCTGGTCGACAACCAGATGGCCGACCGGGAGCTCCTTCTGAGGGCCCTCGATGCCGCTGCGTCCGAGTTCCGTGGTGACGACGACACCGAGTCGGTCATCGAACTGTACGAGGGACTCTACACAGAGGACCTGACGGCGTGGCTTCGCTACCGGATAGTCGCCAGACTCGACAAGGCACTGATCGAGACCGGGGACGCCACGCACGCGGCGAGGGCTGAGGACCTGGCGCGCGCTATTCTCAGGGTGAACGACGCGCCGATGGAGCCGTACCACTGGATCGTCTACTTCCACCAGCAGAGCGAGCACACGAATCCCGAGCTGACTCTTCGAGTCGCGCTGGCGGCCGAGAAGGCGACGGACAGAGACGAGTACGGCATGTGGACGTCGATGCTCGACATGGCATACGGGAAGCTTCTGAACTCCCTCGTCGAGGAGCATGGCCTCGTGACGGCGCTCTCCCGCGCGGAGGTGTTCGCGGGACAGACCGAGCTCCCGATGGCCATCGCGGCGCTCAACGCCGCAGTCTACGACATCGCGATCTCGGAGGATGAGGACCGGGCGCTGGAAGCCGCCATGGCAATGGCCGAACTCGACGGGCTGAGCGACTCCGAGCCCATGAACCGCATCGCCTACGACATGGCCGAGCGGGGTCTGGCCCCCGACGTTGCGGTCGCGCTCAGCAAGAAGGCCCTGGCGTTCGCGTCTTCGAGGTACGACAGCACGATGGTCCTCGACACGGTAGGGTGGGCCCACTACGCCGCGGGCGACTACGCCGAAGCGGCGGGCTATCTCAAGACCGCGGTGGACCTCATGGACGAGACGCTCACGTCGGACAACGAGACCGTCCAGCACCTTCTCACGGCGTACGATTCGGCCGGCATGATCAACGAGGCCATAGATATTCTTGCCGTGGTCGCGGCGCGGTCCGTCGATGCCGACGACCCGGCCCGCAGAGACTTGGCCGCGCTGCTCGCCCAGCGCGATGGAGATACCACCGCCATGGAGGATCTGGTGCTCGCTCTGCGTTACGAGGGAGTGAAGGCGGCTCCGGCGTTCAGTATACATGGCGCCGACGGTAAGATGGTCAGTCTGGACAGCTTCCGTGGAGATATTCTTGTCCTCAACTTCTGGTCGTATGGGTGCGGGGCCTCCCGCGTGGAGCTTCCACGCCTCGTAGAGCTTCACGACAAGTACGGGGAGCTGGGAGTGCAGTTCGTCTCGATCGACTCCGGTGCGGACGCTGCGGAAGCCGAGAGCTTCCTTGAAGAGAACAACGCCAGACACATCCTGCTGAGCGACACCGATGATGAGGTCTCCGACGCCTACAGGGTCTTCGCAATCCCGGTGACCGTCCTCATCGACCATGAAGGCAGGGCGGTGTTCAGGCACCTGGGCTACACGGACGAGATCGGGGACCGTCTCGATAAGGAGATCGAGAAACTCATCGCCTGGAGAGACGCGGCCTAGCGAAGGAATGACCCCGGAACGGACCGGGACACGTACGCAACGAGCCCCGTGTGACGCAACAGCGTCGCACGGGGTTCTGTCTTCGGTGGTGGTCGGCCCGATCGTCGCTACGTGTCGGCCTGTCGCGGAATCAGCCATGCGCTAGTCTGCGATTTCTGTAGAATGGCTGTGCGCGGCGACCGCACACCGGGAGCGCCCATGATCGGCAAGACTATTTCTCACTACAGGATCATCGAGAAGCTCGGCGAGGGCGGCATGGGCGTCGTCTACAAGGCCGAGGATCTCAGTCTTGAGCGACCGGTTCGATGAGGCCGTCGAGGTGATGAACAGAGGCAGAGAACTCGACCCGCTTTCGCTCTTCATGAACGCACGCGTCGGCATGGCGCTCTACGCCGCACGCCGCTACGACGAGGCGAACGCCATTCTCGAGACCACGCTGGAGGTTGACCCGAGCTTTGCACAGGCACGCTACTTCCTCTCGTTGGTCTACCCCATGGAGGGACGCTACGAAAAAGCCATAAAGATGATTCCCGAAGAGAGCTTCAGAGCCTGGGTGGCCGTTCTCCACGCGTTGAGCGGGGACACCGACAGGGCACGAGCATCCCGGAGTTCACCGACTGTCTGTTCTACGGCCACACGGACGGGCTATACGGCGGGGCGATCTACATCTATGACTACACGACGCCCGTGCTCACCGGCTGCACCTTCTACGGCAACGGCGCCGGCGACGGCGGGGCTATCTACGCCGAGAGCGACGACAACTTCGAGCTGACGAACTGTATCATCGCGTTCTCCACTGAGGGCGGGGCCGTCTACTGTGGCGGAGACGCGCCCCTGGTCAGCTGCTCCGACATCTACGGCAACGTCGGCCGCGACTGGGTCGACTGCCTCGCCGGAATGGACGCGATGAACAACAACCTCCACGCGGACCCGTTCTTCTTCGGACTGCCCAGGATCGTCAGGATCTTCATGTGTTCTCCTCTCAAGCCGTGGTGGTAGCGCGACTCGTCTTCGCCGCGCGCATCCGTTTCGCGAGCTTCACAATCTCGAATGCCGTCAGATAGACGCCC
>JAUWCJ010000170.1 GCA_030609365.1 Candidatus Eiseniibacteriota bacterium
ACCTGCCCCTTCCCCAGCTCACAGATGTAGTCCTCGGCCTTCGAGTCGGCCATGGGCTCACCGTCGTCTCCGAGGGGCACGTAGTCCAGCACCATTATGTCGCCCTCGACCGCCGGACGCGTCACCTGCAGAAGCTCGGCCCTCTCCTCCCTGAGCCCCTCCACGTACTTGTCAACGTCCTCGTTGGCGACGACGGGGACACGCTCAGTGAACTCGATGTTCTCGTAGTCCTTGAGCTCAACGTCGGGCTTGACCTCGAAGGTCGCCGTCAGTGTGTACTGCCCGTCCTCGACCTCATCGCCAAGTTCCACGACGGGGTCACAGATCGGATGAAGGGCGGCCTCTCTGACCGCGTCGGCGTAGGCGCCGCCCGCCATGATCTTGAGCGCCTCGTCCCGCGTTGCGGCGCCGTGCTTCTGCTCGATCATGCCGGCAGGGACCTTGCCCTTGCGGAACCCCGGAGCCGTCGCTGCCTTCGCGACCTCCGCAAGGAGTTCCTTCGCCTTTGCCAAGACGTCGGCCTCCGGGAGACCGATGATCAGCTTCCGCTTCCATCCCTCGAGTTCTTCCACACGTACCAGCAAGAGCTTCTCCTTGTCAGGTTTGCAGGAAACATGCCCGAAACCGGGCACCGTCCTCTGCAGAAAACGGACTGTGTCATGGTGCGAGAGGGGGGACTCGAACCCCCACAGGTTTCCCTACTGGAACCTAAATCCAGCGCGTCTACCAGTTCCGCCACCCTCGCTAACTCCGCTGAGAATGCGCGATTACCGTACCTACGATAATGGAATTGCGCTTGGTCTCCGGGCCGTCCGCACGGGACGGCATGACTATCGGCACTGCCGATCCGATGAGCACTCCGGCGGTCTTGGCCACGTCGGTCATGAAACTCATGGCCTTGAAGAACACGTTGCCGACATCGATGTCTCCGAAGATAACCAAATCGGCCTTGCCCGCAATCGGGCTCGTGACACCTTTTCGCGCGGCCGCGACCTCGCTGATGGCATTGTCGAAACCGAAAGGCCCGTCGACGATGCACCCGGTGATCTCGCCGCGCTGGTTCATCTTCGCCAGTTCTGCCGCATCGACCGTGTGCGGGAGCGCCGGATTGACTTTCTCGAGCGCACCCACGACGGCGACCTTGGGGTTCTCCCAGCCAAGCTTGTGCATGGCGTCCACCGCGTTTCTGATGATGTCGGCCTTCTGCTCGAGCGTGGGGGCGGGCACGATGCCGCCATCGGACATGCACAGGAGCCTGCCGAAGCTGGGCGTCCACATGACCGCGATGTGGCTCATGAGCTTGCCCGCCCGAATGCCGGTCTCCTTGTCGAGGGCCGCGCGCATGATATCCGCGGTGTTGACCTTGCCCTTCATCAGGAAGTCAATCTCGCCCGCGCGGACGAGGTCCACGGCCTTGCGCGCGGAGGCGACGTCACCCTCGGCCTCAACGACGGTCCACTGGGAGATGTCCGCGCCCGCCTCCCCCGCCGCCTTCTCGATCAGCTCTCTCTCCCCGACGAGGACGGGCTCGATCAGCTCGAGCTTCCACGCGTCGTTGACAGCCTCGAGGGCCACAGGGTCCCAAGCGGCCGCGACACCGAGCCGTGCCCTGCCGTGCTCCCGTCCATACTCAAGCGCTCTCTCTTTCAGCTCGTCGAAACTGATGGGCGGCCGCACGCCGCTCGATCCCGTCATCGTGACTCCTCTCATGTCTGATCGCGTTGGTGTCGCTCTGCCCTGTTGGCGTTGGCCCGTCGGCCTGGCGCTCTGCCGCCAGTCGGCCGTTCTGCCGTATCGCCGTCAGTCCGTCGGGTACTCCCTGGGCTCTTCCCGGCCTGCGAGCACCTCGAGCGCGCCCGAAGCCAACGACTCCAGTTCGTTCTCGCCAGGCAGGACCATCTTGTCCGCTATGAAGGAAACGCGGTCGTCGACCAGTCCGACCAGGTAGTCGGAGTTCGCCATCGATCCCGTGTAGACGACGGCGTCGACCGAGCCCTTCAAAACAGAGGCCATCCCTGCGATCTCCTTCGCGATCTGGTAGGCCATCGCCTCGATGACTTCGCGCGCCTTGTTGTCGCCACTCATCGCGTGCTCCGCGACGGAGCGGAAGTCGTTCGTTCCCACGTAGGACGTCAAGCCGCTCTCGCGGAGGATGATGCGCTGCATCCTCTCGATCGCGACGCCCTCTCTCTTCATGTAGTCGAGCATCTCGATCAGTGGAAGCCCGCCCGCGCGTTCCGGCGAGAACGGCCCGCCCGACGCCGCGTTGTTGACGTCGACCATGCGGCCCTCGTTCAGAGGCGTGATGGAGATGCCGCTTCCCAGATGCGCGACGATGAGGTTGACCTCGCTCAAGGGGCGGCCCAGCAGCTTCGCCGCCTTCCGCGCCGTGGCCTTGGTGTTCAGGGCGTGTCCCAGGCTCTTCCGCGCGATGTCCTTGTGACCGGAGTAGCGCGCCAGGGAATCAAACTCATCGACCGACACCGGATCGACTATGAAGGCCCTGCCACCCAGATCCTTGACCAGCGCATCCGCTAGGAGCGCCCCGAGGTTGGAAGCGTGCTGGCCCTGGTAGCCCACGCGCGCGTCAGCCAGCAGCTGCTCGCTGACGTCGTAGGTCCCGCTCGGGATCGAGCGCAGGAGCCCTCCCCGCCCGACGACGGCGTCGAACGGCTCCCCGGTCTGCCCGCTCTCATCGAGCGCGCGCTCGATGGCGTCCTTCCGGTAGTCGAGCTGGCAGGCGTACTCGAGCGGCGCATTCGGTGGGCAGAGCGCATCGAGTTCCTCACGCGAGTGCTCGATGGTCGCCTCGAAGACGCGCTCCTCCCCCTCGTAGACCGCGATTCTGGTGGTCATGCCGCCGGGATTCACGGCGAGTATCCTGGCTCTGTCCGACATCCGGAAGACCCCCTGCTAAGTCGTGTTCGACGGGCCACGGGCGGCGTGATGATAGCACACCTCACGGCCGGTTCGTAGCCCCTCCACACCCCGGAAACACAGTCGAGGGACCACCCGTCGGCCGGTGTCTCCGCCGCGGATGGCCCCTCTCAGATCGCACCCTGGCCCCCGCTGGCGCCAGACGGCCCCGCGGAAGCGAGGCGCCTCTACTCTAGAACGATGATGTTGCGCTCGGCACAGATCTTCTTCAGCTCATCAGGCCACACGCTCACGGTGACCTCACCGAGATGCGCGGTCCGAAGCAGGTACATGTAGGTCCGTGCCTGGCCGATGCCGCCACCGATGGAGAGCGGGATCTCGTCGTTCAGGATGGCCTGGTGATACGGAAGCTCCAGGAAGTCGAGCTGGCCCGACATCTCCAGCTGTACCTTCATGGTCTCCTTGGTCACGCGGATACCCATCGACGTCAGCTCGTGACGACGCTGCGTCACCGGGTTCCAGACGAGGATGTCGCCGTTCAGGCCGTGCATCATCTTCCCGTTCTTCTCGACCGTCTCCGTGACCCAGTCGTCGTAATCGGCCGCGCGCATCTCGTGCGGGTAGCCGTCCTCGAGGACCCAGCCTATTCCGTAGATAAAGACCGCGGGGTATTCCTGCAGGATTTTGTTCTCGCGCTGCTTGCGCGGCAGGTCCGGGTACTTCTCGAGGAGTTCCTCGGCGTGGATGAAAGTCAGCTTCTCCGGCAGGTC
>JAUWCJ010000133.1 GCA_030609365.1 Candidatus Eiseniibacteriota bacterium
CAGAAGAACCCGCTGCTGGAGTACAAGGCGGAAGCCTTCGATCTGTTCATGAACATGATCGAGTCCATTCAGGAGGAGTCGGCCCAGCTGCTCTTCCGCGCACAGATCACCGCCCCGCCCCAGCCGACCTCGAGAGTG
The DNA here is from genome assembly GCA_030609365.1 of Candidatus Eiseniibacteriota bacterium. Classification (GTDB taxonomy): domain Bacteria; phylum Joyebacterota; class Joyebacteria; order Joyebacterales; family Joyebacteraceae; genus JALGZG01. The sequence continues at coordinate 139 of JAUWCJ010000133.1, forward strand.
AGCGACGGGCGCGCGCACCATCCGGACGCCGAGGTGGCGTCGCACGCCGCGACGCCTTCTCCCACGTCGACGACGCCGACGCCCCAGTTCGGGGCGGAGGCCCCTGGAAGCACCGGCAGACCGTCACCGGGCGGCCTTCCGTTGCCGCCCGGCCGGCGCCCTGGGACCGCGGCGCGGGACGGCGGGAGCGGCCCCAGAAGAGACCCGGTCAAGAAGGACAAGAAGGTGGGGAGAAACGACCCGTGCCCGTGCGGCAGCGGGAAGAAATACAAGAAGTGCTGCGGGCGCGATGCATGATGCCGATGGTTCGCCGGACATCGCAGGCGGGCGAGGGATCAGTCGAATGCAGGAGAGTGAATGGGTAAGTCGCTGGTCATAGTCGAGTCGAAGGCAAAAGCCAAGACGATCAACAAGATCCTGGGCCGTGGATTCACGGTCAAGGCCTCGATCGGACACGTGCGCGACCTGCCGAAGAAGCTGGGCATAGACACCGAGAACGGATTCAAACCGACGTACGTGACCATCCGCGGTAAGGGAAAAGTGCTCAAGGAACTCAAGGAGGCCGCCAGCAAGTCAGACATGGTCTATCTGGCGTCCGACTTCGACCGCGAGGGCGAGGCGATCGCCTGGCACATCGCAGAGCTTCTGAAGCTGCCGCCGGAGAAGATGCGGCGCGTCGTCTTCAATGAAATAACGAAGCGCGCGATCCTTGCCGCGATGGAGCACCCCGGCCAGATCGACATGGACAAGGTGGACGCGCAGCAGGCGCGACGCGTACTCGACAGACTCGTCGGGTACGAGGTAAGCCCGGTGCTCTGGAAGACGATCTACTACGGCCTGTCGGCAGGACGCGTCCAGTCGGTAGCACTCAGGCTCATCTGCGAACGCGAGAACGAGATCGACGCGTTCGTAGCCGAGGAGTACTGGACCATCGACGCCGTCTTCGTCACGAAGGATGGCGAGGAGGTCGAGGGAAGGCTCGAGCGCATTGACGGCAAGAAAGTGCGCATCACTGAGGCGGAACAGGCGCACGGGATAGTCGGGCTGCTCACGGGCAAGGATTTTCACGTCGCCGACCTCAAGCAGAAGACGCGGAAGGTGAACCCATTCCCTCCGTTCATCACGAGCACACTCCAGCGCGCAGCAGCCAACAGGATGAGGTTCACTTCCAAGAGGACCATGGCAGTCGCGCAGCAGCTCTACGAGGGTCTTCCCATCGCCGGTGAGAACGTCGGCCTCATCACATACATGAGAACCGACTCCACTCGTATGGCCGGCGAGGCCGTCGCTGAGGCGATGGACCACATCGCGTCCGCCTTCGGGCGTGAGTACCAGGCCGAGAAGCCGCGACACTACAGGACGAAGAAGGGGGCGCAGGACGCGCACGAGGCCATCCGACCGACATCGGTGGCACGCACCCCCGAGTCGCTCAAGCCTCACCTCACCACCGACCAGTTCAGGCTCTACCAGCTGATATGGCGGCGCTTCGTGGCCACGCAGATGGCGCAGGCCGTCTACGAGAACACGACTCTCATGATCGAGGCGGAAGGACACGGCTTCAAGGCGACGGGATCGGTGGTCGCGTTCCCCGGGTGGACGGCCGCCTACTCCGCCGTACGGAGCGACGTCAAGGAGCTGCCCGCTCTCAAGGAGGGCGAGGCCCTGGGCGCCAAGTCCATCGAAGCGAACCAGCGCTTCACGAAGCCGCTGGCCCGCTACTCAGAAGCCACACTCATTAAGACGCTCGAATCGAACGGCATAGGGCGCCCCAGCACCTACGCGACCATCGTTGAGACACTCAAGAAACGGAAATACGTCTCGCTCGACAAGCGGTTGTTCGCTCCAACGGAGCTCGGACGCACCGTGTGGAGCCTCCTCGCACAGGTCTTCTCCGATATCTTCAACGTGGACTTCACGGCCCAGATGGAGAGCGACCTGGACAGAGTCGAGTCGGGTGAGGACGCGTGGGCGGACGTCGTGGAAGAATTCTACGGCCCGTTCAAGAGCCGCTTGGATGACGTCGAGGGCCGGATCGAGGACCTCAAGCAGTCGCTCATCAAGGAAACCGACATACCCTGCGAGAAGTGCGGCTCGGTGATGGTCGAGAAGTGGGGCAGGAACGGGCGCTTCCTCGCGTGCTCGGCCTATCCCAAGTGCAAGTTCTCCCGGCCGGTGGAGGGAGAGGAGCCCCAGGAATTCGATGTCAAGTGTCAGGAGTGCGGCGCCCCGATGCTCCTCAAGCACGGACGCTTTGGCCAGTTCCTCGGCTGCTCCAACTACCCCGAGTGCAAGACCACCATGCCACTGCCGACGGGCGTATCTTGCCCTCAGGAGAAGTGCGACGGCGCGCTGGTCCAACGCCGCAGCAAGAGAGGACGAACCTTTTACGGCTGCACCAGGTACCCGGAGTGCAGCTACGCGATATGGGACAAACCGGTGCCGGTCACGTGCCCGTCGTGCCAGGCGAGCTTCATGGTCGAGAAGACCACGAAGAGCCGCGGCAAGCAACTCGTCTGTCTGGAGTGCGGGGAGAGGACGTCGCCGGAGAGGGAGACCGACGACGTCTGAGGAGCGGGCTGAGCGACATGTCGGTGCGCTGACCGAGGCGCCTCCGGAGTACAACATTGACCGTCGTAGCGAACGCGAGCGCCGGCAAGACCGGCAGCAGGAAGAAGCGTGGCGGACGGCTCTTTCGCAGGGCCGTCGAGGCGTTTCTCACTGACCTCGAGAGGCGCAACTTCTCTCCGCACACAATTGCCGCGTACCGCGGAGACCTCGCGCGCTTCGCTGACTTCCTGTCCGAGGTTACGCACGATGATGAGCCACGCCTCGCGGACTTCGAGCCCGCGGCCGTAAGGCGCTTCGTGGCCTGGATGGTGTCGTCACGCTACGCGCGACGCTCGGTGCAGCGCAACCTCGCCGCACTCCGCTCGCTCGCGAAGTACCTCATCGGTCGTAAGGCCATCCGCGTCAATCCCACGCTCGGGCTCACGGCCCCCAAACCGGCCAGGCGACTTCCCTCGTTCCTGACGCGCAGAGAGACCGACCTGCTCTTCAGCTGCCCTGCCGAGCCGACGACCGTGGAGCTCCGCGACCGCGCGATCCTCGAACTTCTGTACGGCACGGGGATTCGCCTGTCCGAGCTGGTGTCGCTCTCGGTCCGGGACGTCGATGCCTACGGAGGTCTCGTCAGAGTGACGGGCAAGGGGCGGAAGCAGAGAGTGGTCCCGCTGGGCCGTTCGGCCGGAGACAGCGTCGCCAGGTATCTCGGTGCGCGCAAAGGGGGCGCTGCGGACGACCCGCTCTTCCTGAACCTGCGGGGAGATCGCCTGTCCGGCAGGAGCGTTCAGCGGCTCGTTGCGAAGAGGCTCGCGCAGGTGTCCGAGGCGAGGTCACTCAGCCCGCACGTCCTTCGGCACACCTTCGCCACGCACATGCTCAACGCGGGCGCTGATCTCAGAGCCGTGCAGGAACTCCTGGGGCACGCGAGCCTTTCCAGCACGCAGATATATACGCACGTCACGACGGAACGTCTGAAGGACGCGTACAAGAAGGCACATCCCAGGGCCTGAGGGCACACAAACGACACCGATGCGTACGGAGGGTTCTGATGAGGGACTTTATCTCGATTGCCGACATCGACAGCACCAGCATGGCGGGGCTCTTCGACCTCGCGACGGAACTCAAGCGAGACAGGACGGGGAGCAACGACCTCGCGGGGAAGACGGTGGGCCTCCTTTTCCATAAGCCGTCACTGAGAACCAGGGTGAGCTTCGAGGTCGGCGTGTCGGAACTCGGCGGACATCCCATGTACATCACAGACGCAGAGATCAAGATGGGACAGCGCGAGTCGACCTACGATATCGGGAAGGTGCTGTCACGCTACGTGCGCGGCATCATGATCAGGACGTTCGCTCACTCAAACTGCACCGAGCTGGCAGAGGCGGCCGACGTTCCGATCATCAACGGGCTGACCGATCTGACGCACCCCTGCCAGGTAATGGGCGACATCCTCACCTGCAGGGAGCGGGGCAAAGACCTGAACAGCATGGTCGTGGCATTCGTCGGCGACGGCAACAACGTCGCGAACTCGTGGGTCAACGCCGCGGGCAACATGCCGTTCGAGCTCCGCATCTCGGGGCCGTCGGGCTACGAGCCGAACAACGAGCTGCTCCAGGCCGCCCGGGCGAAGGGGGCCAGGGTCTCCGTCCTGCACGACCCAATCGAGGCGGTAACTGGCGCCGACGTCGTCTACACGGACGTCTGGACCAGCATGGGGCAGGAGAGCGAGAAAGCGGAGCGGGATGCTCAGTTCCGCCCGTTCCAGGTGAACGACGAGCTTCTGTCGCATGCGTCGGACGACGCGATAGTACTGCACTGCCTGCCGGCGCACCGAGGCGAGGAGATAACGGACGAGGTCATGGACGGACCCCGGTCGGCCGTCTTCGACCAGGCGGAGAACCGTCTCCACATCCAGAAGGCCATCATGGTAGAGTTGATGGGGAACAGGTAATGGGACGCTTCCGCGCGTACGCGCCGGCGCTGGCTCTGGCGCTTGCGTTCATCTCTGGTTGCGCCCGTGTCGGGATGCCGTCCGGCGGCCCGGAAGACAGCACGCCACCCGAAGTCGTGAGCACGACGCCTGAGAACGGCGCGACCTGGGAGGAACGCGATACCAGGATCACGATCGGGTTCAGCGAGGAGATGAATCGCCTCTCCGTCGAGCATGGCTTCTCGATCGAGCCGGCGGTGAAGCTCAGGAATCTGCGCTGGGACGGCGCCACGCTCGTCGCCAGGCCGGTCACGGAGCTTCCGGACTCTACGACGTTCGTTGTTCGCATCGCCGAATCCGCCCAAGACTATCATGGTGTCGCCATTGAAGCGCCGTTCGCCCTGATGTTCTCTACCGGCGGGACCCTGGACACCGGCGTCATAAGCGGAGCGGTCAGCGTGATGGGAGAGGGCGTGTCGGGCGCAACGGTCTGGGCCTGCCGGCGATCGGTGAGAACGGTTGACGGAGTCGTTCGGAGCTGCAGGTACGCGACGATGACCGCCGAAGATGGATCGTTCCGGATCGTCGGCGTTGCGGCCTCGGAGCGGCCATACGTTCTGCTCGCGTTCATAGACACCAATGAGGACAACCTGTACTCTGTCCGCGAGGAGACCGGTCGTATCGCTGACACCAACGCGCTCATCGATGAGCCGGGCGCAACCGCGGCCGGCATTCAAATCGGGCTGGCCGGCGGCCTCGACGAGGAGATACCCGCGATCCCGCGGGGGGAGGAGTAGCCCTGGAATTCGCGAAGATGACCGGCGCCGGCAACGACTTCATCGTCATCGACGATCGCCTGAACGCGCTCGGCAATGACGCCAGAGAGCTGGCCAAACAGCTGTGCCGGCGCAGAATCTCGATAGGAGCGGACGGACTTATACTGGTCGTGCCCAGCACGCGCGCTGACTTCCGCATGAGGTACTTCAACGCCGACGGGAGCGAAGCCGACATGTGCGGCAACGGCGGGCGGTGCGTGGCGAGATTCGCGCACGAGAAGGGCATAGCCGGACCGGTGATGACGTTCGAGACCAGTTCCGGGCTCCACGAGGCGAAGATCCTGGACGACGGCAACGTCCTTCTGAAGATGCCTGAGCCGCGCGCCATCCTCCTGGACAACCAGCTGCAGTTCGGCGGCGCGTTGCGGACGCTCCACAGGATAAACACCGGCGTCCCACA
>JAUWCJ010000012.1 GCA_030609365.1 Candidatus Eiseniibacteriota bacterium
GGAGATCGAAGATCACTACGGTTGCCCGCGGTACATAGCGCGGGTCATCTCCGACGTGACGATCGGGCCGTCGCCCGCGTGGCTTGCGGCCGCACTGAGAAGCGTGGGCGCGCGTAGTATCAACAACATCGTGGACATCACCAACTTCGTGATGCTCGAGTTCGGGCATCCCATCCATGCTTTCGACTACGACAGACTCGCGGAGCACAGGATCGTCGTCCGAAGGGCAAGGGCCGGAGAGGTCATGGTCACCCTGGACGACGTCGAGCGCACGCTGACGTCTGAACACCTGCTCATCTGCGACGGGAAGAACCCCGTGGCGCTCGCGGGTGTGATGGGCGGCGCGGACTCCGAGGTCTCCGAAGCGACACGCAACATCCTGCTCGAGTGCGCCTGGTTCGACCCCGTGGTGGTCCGTCGCGGAGCCTGGAAGCTCGGCGTCAGGACCGAGGCGTCCCAGCGTTTCGAGCACGGCGTGGACGCGCATGCCATGGAGATGATCGCGGCACGCGCGGCCTCCCTCATGGCCGAGCTGGCGGGGGGGAAGGTCGCGACCGGGTTCGTCGACGCCGGCACGGACGGTGGCGCCACTCCGACCATCACGCTCGATGTGCGCAGCGTCACTTCAATGCTCGGTGAGGACATCGGGCGCGAGGAGACCGTCGCCGCACTGACGTCTTTCGGATTCGGCGTCTCGGACGGCCAGGACGGCAAGCTGACGATCGACGTGCCGTCTCACAGGGCCGACGTCAGAGTGGAGGCCGACCTGATCGAAGAGGTGCTGAGATCGCGCGGTTACGAGGGCGTGACACCGGAGGTGCCGTTCCATTCCATCGACGCGCCCCCGGACTCAGGTGTGGGGGCGAGGAACCGCGTCCTGGACGCGATGGTGCGACTGGGTTTCTACGAGGTAATGACCACGTCGTTCATGAGCCAGAGCGCCATCGGTCGGCTCGGTGGCTCCGCAGTCTGGGGAGAGCCCATCGAGCTCTCGAACCCGGTCAACAAAGAGATGCCGTTCATGAGGACGACGGTCATGCCGTCTCTTCTGGACGTCGTGCGCAGGAACAGGAACGTGGGCGAGAAGGATCTGAGGATCGTTGAACTAGGCAAGACCTTCTGGAAGGACGGCGACGGACTCCGGGAACGATGGGTGCTCGCCGGGGCGCTGACGGGACTGGCAGGCCGGCACTCGTGGGGCGAAACGCCCAGGCCCATTGATTTCTTCGATGGGAAGGGCATTCTCTGGGCCCTGGCCGAAGCGCTCGATATTGACACCCCGGAAACGGCCTGCTACGATGACCAGTTGCTGGATGCCGGAGCGAGGGCGGGATTCTCCGTGTGCGGTGAGGGACTGGGGTTCTTCGGGATGCTCTCGAAGAAGGTCCTTGCGGCGTGGGAGCTCCCGGACCCCGTGTTCGTTTTTGAGATCGACCTCGACAGACTGTGCGGGTTCATTCCGGCGGCCGTCGAGTACAAGGAACTGCCTCGATACCCCAAGGCGCGGCGGGACGTCGCGCTCGTCATCGGTGAACGTTCTGCGGCCGGAGACGTCTTGGCGGCGGTCGAGGGGCTGGAGGAGCCGCTCCTGGTGGATGTGCAGGTGTTCGACATCTACGTGGGCAAGCAGCTTCCGCCCGGCAAGAAGAGCCTGGGGTTTGGACTGACGTACATGTCGCGGGACAGGACTCTGACCGACGAGGAGGTCGATGAGGCGCATTCGCGCATCGTCAGCCACCTGACCAGTGAGTTTGACGCGGTGCTTCGGTAGTCGTGCTGCCCGTGGCGCCGCTCGAGGAGTTCAGATCGAGGGTCGGAGGAAGCCCGCAAGAGAGTGAATCATGCAGCTACCCGGTTTGGATGAATTGGAGTCGTCGGTGGCGAGAGCTATGGACGAGCTCAAACGGCTCAAGGCTGAGAACGCCGGACTGAACGAACGGCTTCAGGCCTTGGGAAAGGAGATAGATGGTCTGGGGGCCCTGGTGGACGGCATAGGGTCCGGCCAGAAAGTGGATTCCAAGACGAAGAAGCGAATGGGTGCCAGGCTGAAATCGATGGCAGATCACGTCGGATGACGGCCTCTTTAGTGTGTTGTGTATAGAGCTGGGAACGAACGGTAGTAACGGGATAGTCTGGTAAGCAGCCTTGTTGGTTCGTCGGAGGTATGACTTCTGGGACACGATAGCACCGAGATGAACAGCGTCAAGGTTGAGATATACGGTTCGGAGTATCGGATCCGCGGTGATGCCGATCCTGACTACATTCAGGAGATAGCTCACTACGTGGACAGTAAAATGAACGAGGTGACCAGGGAGACCTCCCTGGGATCATCGCTCAAGGTGGCCATTCTGGCCGCGCTCAATATCGCCGGAGAGTTGTTCCGCGAGCGGGATGACAGGAACAAATTGCTCGCGCAGGTCCAGGAACGGACCGAGGAGCTGTCACAGACGCTCGACGGCGAGTTGGGTGACTGATTCGAACCGCCTGCCAGTACTGCTTTGCCCCGAACTTCCCGTTCGGCGACCCCTTAGGGTCGCGTGGTGATGGTCACCACTCGGCGATCGTGACGGATCGCGCGTGATGATTCCCTAGCTCTGGATATGTTCCGACAGATACACGTGAGGACGCTTGCGCTCTTGCGCGTCCCACCGTGCGGCGTCGGGAGGGGATGTTCCGTGGGGACCGAAGCGGGCGAGAGCGGTGAGCTCTTCCCCCAGAACAGAGTCGAGCACATCTCGCTGGCGCGGAGGCGACGTCCTCTGAGCCTGGCCGACTATGTCGGTCAGGAGCACATCCTGTCCGAGGGGCGGCTCCTCAGGCGGGCGATCGAGAGTGACCGGCTCTTCTCCATGATCCTCTACGGCCCGCCAGGTTGCGGGAAGACGTCACTCGGGTACGTCGTCGCCGGGGCCACGCGGTCGGAGCTGGTGATGCTGAACGCCGTGGAGGCCGGTGTCTCGGACCTTCGGACCGCGGTGGCGAGGGCCAGGGCTCGGCTGCCTGTGCGGACGATCCTCTTCATCGACGAGGTACACCGCTTCAACAAGGCGCAGCAGGACGTTCTTCTGGCGCCGCTCGAGAACGACGTTGTGGCGATGATAGGCGCGACGGTCGAGAACCCCTTCTTCTACCTGAACCAAGCGCTTCTCTCCCGCGTGCAGGTGTTTGAGCTGAGGCCGCTCGAGGAGTCTGAGATAAGGGCCATTCTCGAGCGCGCTCTTGTCGACGGGGACCGGGGGTTGGGAGACTACAGCGTGGAGCTCGCGGACGCGGCGCTCGACCACCTGGTTGACAACTCTCTGGGAGACGCGAGGAAGGCCCTGGCGGCTCTCGAGTTGGCGGCGCTGTCGACGCCGCCGGACAGAAACGGCGTCATCAGGATAGGCCTGGAAGCAGCCAGGGAGTGTCTGCGCCAGCGTGTGGTCCGATACGACAGGGACGGCGACTCGCACTTCGATGTGGCCTCGGCGCTCATCAAGAGCATCAGGGGGTCACAACCGGACGCCGCGCTGCACTGGATCGCCAGGATGATGGAGGGTGGGGAAGACCCGAGGTTCATTGCCCGCAGGCTGGTGATCTCAGCGTCTGAGGACGTAGGGTTAGCCGACCCCGGTGCGCTGGGGATCGCGGTTGCGGCGGCGCGGGCCGTCGAGATGCTCGGGATGCCGGAAGCGAGATACGCACTCGCCGAGGCGACGATCTACCTTGCGACCGCGCCGAAGAGCAGAAACTGTGCGGACGCGATCGCGAGGGCCTCTGAGGACATCGTGAACGGGGTGGCGCTGGAAGTTCCCGATCACCTCAGGGACGCAAGCTACAGGGGAGCGGAGCGGCTGCGGCACGGAGAGGGCTATGACCTGCCTGCCTCCGAGGCCGAGGGCCGCGCCCAGAACTACATGCCGGAGCATCGTTGCTACTACCGCCCCGGCGACCGCGGCTATGAGAGGGAGGTCCGGGAGCGTCTGAAGGAGTGGGACGGCGCTCTCACGTCTGCCCCAACGGAGGACCGGACGTAAGTCCTTCCGGCTCCAGGCGGACGAGAGGCTCAAGGGACCGCAATTAACATAGATGGGAGGGTGAGGCGTACATGGACAACAACCTGGTATCTGTAGTCATAATGTTCCTCATCGGCGTTGGCATCTTCCTCGCGGGCTGGTTCGCGAGGAGGCTGGTCGATCGCAGCAAGATCGTCAGCGCCGAGGAACTGGCCGAGAAAATTGTCAGGGAGGCGCAGCGGGAAGGCGAGACCCAGAAGAAGGCCGCCGTGCTCGAGGCCAAGGACGAGTGGTACAAAGCCAAGGCCAAGTTCGAAGAGGACACGCAGTCGACGAGGTCCGAGCTCGACAAGCTCCAGAGGTCCGTGGAGAAGCGTGAGGAGAACCTCAACCGGAAGGTCGAGTTCCTGGACAAGAAAGAGCAGGAGCTGAACACGCTGACCGGAGACGTGAAGAAGACCGAGGCTCAGGTCACCGAGCGCACCGAGAAGCTCTCCAGGCTTATCGACGACCAGAATGAGAGGCTCGAGCGGATTGCCGGTATGAACCGCGACGACGCTAAGAAGCTCCTGATTAAGAACATGGAGAGCGACGCGAGGCTGGAGGCCGCGCGCATGGTCAAGGACATCAAGGACGAGGCGCGCAGACAGGGCGACAAGGAGGCGCGCGAGATCCTGACGCTCGCCATCCAGAGGTGCGCCGCGGACCACGTGGTTGAGTCGACCGTGTCGGTCGTGAACCTCCCGGGTGATGAGATGAAAGGTCGCATCATCGGCCGCGAGGGCAGGAACATCCGGGCCTTCGAGACCGCGACCGGTATCGACGTTATCGTTGACGACACGCCGGAGGCCGTCATCCTCTCGGGCTTCGATCCCGTGAGGCGTGAGATTGCGAGGCTCGCGCTCGAGCGCCTGATAACCGATGGCAGGATCCATCCCGGGCGGATCGAGGAAGTCGTTGCCAAGGTGTCCAAGGAGCTGGACGAGCACATAGTCGAGCTGGGCGAGGAGGCGTGCCTCGACGTCGGTATCCACGACCTGAAGCCGGAGATGGTCAAGCTTCTGGGGAGGCTCCGCTACCGCACCAGCTACGGGCAGAACATGCTTCAGCACTCCAAGGAGGTCGCGTACCTCTGCGGACTGATGGCCGGCGAGCTGGAATTCAACGTGGCGGTCGCCAAGAGGGCTGGCCTCCTGCACGACATCGGCAAGGCCGTCGATCAGACCATGGAAGGCACTCACGCCGCTCTCGGTGCCGAGCTGGCGCGTCGCTACGGCGAAGATGACATCGTGATCAATGCCATCGAGTCGCACCACGAGGACGTCGAGCCGACCTCGATGATCGCCGTGCTGGTGCAGGCTTCGGACGCGGTGTCCGGCGCGAGGCCCGGCGCGAGGCGAGAGACTCTCGAGACGTACATCAAGCGTCTCGAGAAGCTCGAGGCCATAGCGAGCAGCTTCGAGGGTGTCGAGAGGTCGTATGCGATCCAGGCGGGGCGCGAGATCAGGATCATGGTCCAGCACCGCAAGATCGACGATGCGCGCGCCGAGGCGCTCGCATCGGCAGTGGCGAGGAAGATAGAGGCTGAACTCAAGTACCCGGGCCAGATCAAGGTCGTGGTGGTCCGTGAGACGCGGGCTGTCGACTACGCCAAGTAGGGCCATGGGTACGGCGGTTTGACAGCTGAAGGGAGCCGTTGTTGAGGATCCTCTTCATTGGGGACATAGTCGGGCGCGCGGGCAGGCGCGCGGTGGTCGCGCTGCTGCCCGGGTTGGTCGAGTCGCACGGTGTGGACTTCGTGATCGCCAACTGCGAGAACGCGGCCGGTGGACTGGGTATCACTGAGCGAGCCGCGATGGAGCTCCTGGATGCCGGGGTCCACGTGCTGACGGGCGGGGACCACAGCTGGGACCGGCCCGATGGCGTTCCGTTTCTTGACGCGTGCGAACGCATTCTTCGTCCTGCCAACTACCCCAAGGGCGTCGCTGGCCGGGGCACAGGGGTCTACGTGTCGCCCTCGGGAGTAAAAGTGGGCGTGGTCAACCTGCAGGGGCGTGTTTTCATGAAGTCTCTGGATTGCCCGTTCCGCACGGGGCTGGAGCTTGTGAAGTCCGTCAAGAAGGAGACTCCCATAGTCGTGGTGGATTTCCACGCCGAGGCAACGTCAGAGAAGACGGCTCTGGGCCTCTACCTGGCAGGAGTCGCCTCGTGTGTTCTTGGGACGCACACGCACGTCCAGACGGCGGACGAACGACTGTTGACCGGCCGCACGGCCTACATCACCGATGCAGGCATGACCGGTCCCGCGGACTCCGTGATCGGAATGATGACCGAGGTCGCTCTGGAGCGCTTTCTCATGGGCGTGCCCAGACGCTACGAAGTCGGGCAGGGTCCGGCGATTCTCAATGGTGTTGTGGTCGATATCGAAGAGGAAACGGGCGCGGCCGTCAGTATCGAGCGCGTGGTCGCGCATCACGAGGCGTAGCGCGTCGCTTCCCTGAAGCGGAGGCGGCACTGTCTCAGCGGAGGTCGTCTGTGGACACGGTCCTTCTCAAAGGCAAGCCGGTCGCGGTCGGGATCAGGGCTGACGTTGCGCATCGCGCCGCGGCTCTTCCGTTCGATCCGACTCTGGCCGTCGTTCTGGTCGGGGACGACCCCGCATCCACGTACTACTCCGCCAGTATCGAGCGCGCCGCCGCGAAGCTGGGGGTCGTGACGCGTCTCGTCGGACTGGATCCGTCCGATGGTACAGAGCGTGTCGCGTCGGCTATCCGGGCACTGAGCCTGGATGCAACCGTGCACGGGATCATCGTGCAGCAGCCCCTTCCAGACGGGATCACCCGGCACGTAGTGGAGGAGATAGCCGCGGAGAAGGACGTCGACTGCGCGACCACCTATTCCCTGGGTCTTCTGATGACCGGGCGCGAGACGTTCGCTCCGTGCACGGCGCTGGCCGTGCTCGAGATGCTGCACGGCCACGGAATCGGCGTGCCCGGCAGGCACGTCGTCATCGTCGGGCGCAGCACCGTCGTGGGGAAGCCCCTGGCCAATCTGCTCCTGCGCAAGTCCGAGCGAGGTAACGCCACCGTCACCGTCTGCCATACGGGGACGACTGACCTGGCGCTGCACACGCGGCGGGGCGATATCGTCGTGGCGGCCATGGGGCGTCCAGGAGCGATACGAGGCGACATGATCTCGGAGGGCGCCGTCGTTGTCGATGTCGGCGTCAACCAGATCGACGATCGGCAGAGTGAGAAGGGCTATCGCCTGGTCGGCGATGTGGTCATGGACGAGATGACCGGGCTGGCGTCCGCCGTGACGCCCGTGCCCGGCGGCGTGGGCACCCTGACCACGGCGCTTCTCCTGAGAAGCGTGGTGGTCGCGGCCGAGAATGCGGCCGCTCGGAAGTAGTCAACGCCGGCCCCTCCCATACCCCGCTGGGAACGACAGACATGCGTGAGAGACAGGACGAGCCAATCTATAGTGTCAGTGAGGTGACCGCCCGTATCAAGGCGGTGCTCGAGACGTCGTTGCCCATCTTCTGGGTCGAGGGCGAGATATCGAACTTCGTCCACCACACGTCGGGTCACATGTATTTTTCCCTCAAGGACGAGAAGAGCCAGCTTCCCTGTGTGATGTTCAAGACGGCCAACCGCGGCCTGGTCTTCACCCCGGAGAGCGGGATGAACGTGGCCGCATGGGGGCGCGTCAGAGTCTACGAGCCGTCCGGCCGCTACCAGCTCTACGTCGAGGCGATGAAGCCGGCCGGCATCGGTGCGCTCGCCGCCGCGTTCGAGGAGCTCAAGCGCCGGCTGGCGGAGGAGGGTCTCTTCGACCCGGCGCACAAGAAGCCGATCCCGCGGTTCCCCGATACGGTCGCCGTCGTGACGTCAGCGACCGGAGCGGCGGTCCGCGATATCATCCGGGTGACCGGCGAGCGCTTCCCCGGAACGCGAGTGGTCGTCGTTCCGGCGGCAGTGCAGGGTCGGGAGGCCGTCCCGGAGATAGTGCGCGCGATCGAGTTCATCGACGAGTGGGGCGAGGCCGATGTGGCCATCGTCGGGCGCGGCGGGGGGTCGCTGGAGGACCTCATGGCGTTCAATGACGAGTCGGTGGCGCGGGCCATATACGCTGCGCACACTCCGATAGTGTCGGCCGTCGGACACGAGATAGACACGACGATCGCGGACCTGGTGTCCGACAGACGGGCGGCGACCCCTTCGAACGCCGGCGAGCTCGTGGCGCCGGACAGGCACGACCTTGCGCGGGCGGTCGAGTCGCTGAGGTCCAGACTCGACGCGGCCATCGAGGCTGGTCTTGCGGAGCTGGTCGAGAGGACGCGGGCCTGCGTCAGGGCGTACGCGTTCCGGCTGCCCGGGGAGCTGGTCGACAGACTGGCCCAGCGGACCGACGAGCACACACGGCGCCTGTTTGCCGCGGTCACCGTGCGGCTGAACACGGCCGGGACTCGCGTCGAGCGTCTGGCGTCGGAGTTGAGGCTGGCGGATCCCTCTCACATCATGGCGCGGGGATTCGCCGCGGTCTCCCTGATACCCTCCCTCACCCCCGTTCGGTCGGTGGGCGACGTCTCAGGCGGCTCTGGAGTCAGAGTAACGGTCGCCGATGGCTCTTTTGACTGCGAAGTGCAAAGCGTGGCTGCAAAGCCCGGGAGGACAAGTTGAGCAAGCGGGCCACCTTCGAAGAAGACATGGGGAAGCTGGAGGCACTGGTGGATAAGCTGGAGCAGAAGGAACTGCCGCTCGAGGATTCCATCAAGGCCTTCGAGGACGGGATGAAGCTGGCGGGTACTCTGGTGAAGACGCTCGAGAAGGCCCAGGAGCGCGTGAGGAAGTTGACGAAGACGGAACAGGGAACCTTCGAGCTCGACGCGTTCGGGGGAGGGGATGAAGACGAGTAGGCGGGAACGGAACCTCAAGGTTTATCTGAGTGAGCGCCGTGAGGCGGTTGACGCCGCGCTCGAGCGATTCCTGCCGAGCGCCTCAGCGCGACCTGCGAGGCTGCACGAGGCGATGCGGTACAGCGTCTTCTCGGGAGGGAAGAGGCTGCGGCCTATTCTGGCTCTGACGGCCTATGAACTCACAGGCGGTGAGGGCGACGCGGTTCTGGCGCCCGCCTGTGCGACGGAGCTCATACACACGTACTCGCTCATCCACGATGACCTTCCGGCGATGGACGACGATGCCATGCGACGCGGCCGGCTGACCTGTCACAAGGCGTACGACGAGGCCACGGCGATACTGGCGGGAGACGCTCTTCTGCCGCTCGCGTTCGAGATCGTCGCGCGCGAGGGGCGGCTCACGCCCGAGAGAAGGCTCGCGGTCGTCGCCGAACTCGCGGCCGCCAACGGTCTTGACGGGATGGTGGGCGGCCAGGTCGCCGACATGGAGGGTGAGGGAACGGCAGTTACCGTCGAGGCGGTGGAGTTCATTCATCTGAACAAGACTGCCCGACCGCTCCGGGCCGCCGTCCTGGTGGGTGCTCTGGCAGCCGGAGCTCCGCCCGACAGCATTCTTGCGCTGGGCGTGTTCGGCGAGAGGATGGGTCTGGCGTTCCAGATCGCCGACGACCTCCTGGACGTGACGGGCACGGAGGGTGAGATGGGCAAAGCGGTCGGGAAAGACGAAGGCCGCGGAAAGCTGACATACCCGGCGGCGGTGGGCGTCTCGGGCGCCACGGCGCGGGCTGAGGAACTGACAGAGGAGGCGCTCGCAGCCCTGGACGTCTTTGGCGACCGGGCCTGGGCGCTTCGTGAGATCGCGCGCTTCGTGGTGGAGCGACGGAACTGACGGCCGCAGCGCGGCTGTTCAGCGCTCCGCTGGACAGGGGCTGACGGGAAAGAGCGATGGCACGGATACTCGACGGCATAGATTCACCCGCTGACATCAAGAGACTCGGCACCGCTGAACTCACGACTCTCGCGGACGAGCTTCGAGACGAGATCATCCGGGTCGTCTCGAGAAACGGCGGGCATCTGGCCCCGAGCCTCGGTGTCGTCGAGCTCACTCTGGCCCTGCACTACGTGTTCGATTCGCCGGACGACAAGCTCATCTGGGACGTCGGGCACCAAAGCTACGCTCACAAGCTCATCACCGGTCGCAGGGATGCCTTCGAGACTCTCAGGCAGTACGGAGGGTTGTCCGGTTTCCCGCGCCGCGAGGAGAGCGCACACGACGCCTTCAACGTAGGACACGCCAGCACGTCCATATCGGCGGCGCTCGGCATGGCGTGCGCACGTGACTTCCTGGACGACGACAACCACGTCATCGCGATCATCGGTGACGGTTCCCTGACGGCGGGGCTGGCGTTCGAAGCGCTGAACCAGGCGGGGCATCTCAAGCGGAATCTGATGGTCATCGTCAACGACAACCGCATGTCCATCGCGAAGAACGTCGGGGCACTGTCCCAGTACCTCACGCGACTTCGCTCCGCCCCGACCTATCAGCGTCTCGAGTCCGAGGTCTGGGAGATCATGGGTAAGATCCCCGTGGTCGGTTCGAGGGCACGGGAACTGGCAAGCAGAGCGCTCGAGGGCATGCGTGGCCTTCTGGTCCCCGGCGTGCTGTTCGAGGAGCTGGGGTTCAAGTACTTCGGTCCTCTCGACGGGCACGACATGGAGCTTCTCATCGAGGCTTTCGAGCGACTGAAGCACACGGACGGCCCGCTGATCGTTCACGTGATCACTCAGAAGGGAAGAGGCTACCAGCCGGCCGAGGATGACGCGTCCCGCTTCCACGGCATCGGTTCGTTCGAGAAGGAGACCGGGACGCTGACGGGTAAGGCGACGACCATCTCGTACACGGCGGTCTTCGGCAAGACGCTCACCGCTCTGGCGGAGAACGATGAGCGCATCGTCGCGATCACCGCGGCAATGCCCGCCGGGACGGGACTCGCGGATTTCGCGGGACGGTTCCCCGAGAGGTTCTTCGACGTCGGGATAGCCGAGCAGCACGCGGTGACCTTCGCCGCCGGGCTCGCCTCGATCGGCATGAAACCCGTGGTGGCGCTCTACTCGAGCTTCCTGCAGCGGGCGTACGACCAGGTCATCCATGACGTCTGCCTGCAGCGTCTTCCCGTGAGGTTCATGATAGACAGGGGCGGGATCGTCGGCGACGACGGGCCAACCCATCACGGCGTCTTCGATCTGACGTTCCTTCGTGCCGTTCCCGATCTTGTGATAATGTCACCCAAGGACGAGAACGAGCTGGCGGCCATGGTCCGCACGGCTCTGGAGTACGACGACGGTCCGACCGCGGTCAGATACCCCCGCGGGGCGGGCCTGGGCGTCAAGATGGACTACGAGCCGCAGTCGCTGCCCATAGGCCGAGGCGAAGTTCTGAAGCGGGGCGGGGACATCAGCTTCATCGCGATTGGTTCGATGGTCGATGTGGCCGTCAGGGCGGCGGAGGAACTGGCGCGAGACGGCGTAGATGCGTCGGTAATCAACGCGCGGTTCGTGAAACCGCTTGACCGAGAGATGATCGTAGAGGAGGCGCTGAGGACGGGGCGCGTCGTCACGCTCGAGGAGAACGTGGTCTCGGGCGGGTTCGGAGCGGCCGTGCTCGAGCTTCTGCAGTCGGAGGGCGCCGCGCGCGTGACGGTGCGGGTCATGGGTCTTCCCGACGAGTTCGTGACGCACGGGTCCAGGGCGCAGCTGCTCTCGGACTGCGGGCTCGCGCTCGAGGACGTCGTGGCGTCTGCGCGCGCGCTCGTGACCACGCATGAGGCTGGACGAAGGAGGGCGTGAGGCGATGAAGACCGTTGGCATCGTGGCCAATCCTACGAAGGACGGCGTGAGAAAGGCTATCGACGCCGTGCGAGGCTGGTGTGACGGACACGGGTTGGACGTGCTGGCCGATGATGGACTTCAGGAGTACGCCGCCGGTTCCGTGCCGAGTGTTCCCTCCAGCGAACTCGTCGAGAGGGCGGAGCTGGTCTTTGCCTTCGGCGGGGACGGCACCCTGTTGCGCGCGGTGCGCCTGGTCGCGACCGCCGGGCGGGAGACGCCGGTCATCGGCGTCAACCTCGGGAGCCTGGGTTTTCTGACCCAGATAGCGGAGGAGGAACTCGAGGACGTCCTCAGCGATCTCGACCCCGCTGATCTTCCTTCCAGCAGGCGGATGATGCTCGAGGTGAGCATCAGAGGGCAGGAGGGGTCCGTCGTTGCTCTCAACGACGTTGTGATATCCAAGGGCGCCGACTCGCGGATCATGTCGTTCGAGGCACGGGTGGACGGGGAACTGGTGACGCGCTACGCGGCGGACGGCCTGATCCTGGCGACGCCCTCCGGTTCGACGGCGTACTCCGTATCGGCGGGTGGGCCCGTCGTGACGCCCCGCGTAGAGGCCATAATTCTGACGCCGATATGCCCGCATTCGCTGAGCATGAGATCGTGTGTGATCCCTCCTTCCGCAGAGGTGGAGGTGGAGATGATCTCGTGCGACGATAGGACCGTGATCTCGACCGACGGAGACCGTGCCTTCGGTCTGTGCGAAGGAGACGTCGCGGTCGTGCGCACGGCCGCGATGCGCGCGGTGCTCGTGGATGTTTCCAAGCACTCGTACTACGAGATACTGAGAACGAAGATGCACTGGGCCGGGCGCGTGAGGGAGCGCTGAAGCATGGTTGGTACTCCTCGAGTGAATCTGCGGGACATCGCGGCGCCGCCGAATCTGGTGACGCTCGTCCGCATCGCGCTCGTGCCCGTGGCGTTGGTGTTCCTGGCAGGCGATCACAGGATCGCGGCCGTCACCGCTCTGCTCGTGATGTTCGTGAGTGATGGACTGGACGGATACTTGGCCCGAAAGCTTGGCCGCGTCACGGAGCTGGGGAAGATCCTCGACCCGGCGGCCGACAAGATAGCAGTGGCGGCGGTCCTCGTGTATCTCGTCGTCGTCGGTGAGTTCCCGCTGTGGGTATTTCTGCTGGTCGTCGCGCGGGACGTCGCTATTGTGTTGGGGGGGATGGCGATAGTCAGGAAGTCCCGCTCCGTGCCGCAGCCGCTGATGGTGGGGAAGATCGGGGTCGTCGTGCTGGGCCTTGTCGTGCTCGTGTTCGCGGCGGATCTCCAGGTCCTGGAGCCGGCGGCTCTCGTGCTGTGCGTGGTCGCTGTCGTGACGTCCGGCGTTGCATATGGGGTGGTCGCGCGACGCGCTCTCTCGGGGGCACAGAACAAGACAGCGTGAGCGGCGGCATCTGACGGGAGGCATCGATCAAGAAGAGCAAGGTCCATTTCCTCAGAGTGGGCGCGGGTGGAGGGGACGACATCGCCGCGCGGCTCGAAGCGCTCCTGGATGAGAGCTCCCTCGCCGGCGTGATTGCACCCGGCGAACTTGTCGCTGTGAAGATGCACTTCGGCGAGAGCCGGGTCACCGGGCACGTCCGGCCGAGGTTCATGCGCAGGGTGGTCGTGTGGCTGCAGAAGCAGGGCGCCAGCCCGTTTCTCACCGACACCAACACGCTCTACCGGGGCTCGCGCACCGACACCGTTTCGCACCTGCGCACTGCAGCGGAGCATGGGTTCACGTTCCAGGCCCTCGGTGCTCCTGTGGTCATTTCCGGAGGGCTGCGAGGGACCACCGAGACTGTCGTTCCCGTTCAGGGCCACTTCGTCACGAACGCTGCTATAGGGCCGGAGTTCGTCAAGGCGGACGCCCTCCTCTCGGTGGCGCACTTCAAGGGCCACGAGGTCACGGGTTTCGGAGGGACGCTCAAGAATCTGGGGATGGGTTGCGCCTCGAGGGCTGGCAAGCTGGACATGCATTCGACCACCAGGCCCTACGTGAAGCCCTCCTGTACGGCCTGTGGCGTCTGCGTCTCGTGGTGCCCGGAGGACGCGATCACGGTGGGGGAGACGGCCGTGATAGACGAGGGGAAATGCATTGGCTGTGCCGAGTGCATAGCGGTCTGCCCGACGAAGGCGGTCGGCATTCGATGGAACGAATCGACTGACACGTGCCAGATGAAGATGGTAGAATACGCGTGTGCGGTGGTGGCTACGAAGCCCGGCAGGGCCGGGTACATCAACTTCATTACGGACGTTCATCCGGTCTGCGACTGCTTCGGAACGGAGAAGGTATCGATCGTCCCCGACATCGGAGTGGTGGTCTCGCTGGACCCCGTGGCGATCGACCAGGCCGCCTACGACCTTGTGAATGAGGCGCCGGCGGCGGCCGGGGAGCTGTCCGACGGCTACCGCGCCGGAAGCGATAAGTTCAGAGATCTGCACCCGGACGTCGACCCGACGGTCCAGCTCAGGCACGCGGAGGAGCTGGGTCTCGGGACCCGAGATTACGAGCTGATCGAAATTGCATAGAGCGCCCGTAGCTCAGCTGGATAGAGCACTGGATTCCGGTTCCAGGGGTCGGAGGTTCGAATCCTCTCGGGCGTACCAGAACGGCTCGGGCCGGCGGCACAGAATCGCCGGCCCGAGCCACAAGGCGACCGCGTCGGGGGTGGCGGCGCGCTCCAGGAGGCACACCATGAGGGCATCTTCTTTCGCCGCGGCCGCGGTCTGTCTAATGGTCGTCATGGCCACGACGACCGGCGCCGCGCCGCTCTACGCCGTGCGGCTGGCCGACGGCGTTTCTCTGACGGCCGTCGAGGACCTCGGAGCGGTGGTGAGGCACGTGGGACTCACCGAGATGATCGTGGAGGGTGGCGGAGGACTCGGGGACGAGTTGGCCGCGCGGGGTCGAGTGGCGAGAAGGCTGGCCGCGCCGCGCGCACCGGAGCTGCTCTACATCAGCTATCCGAGAGCGTCCGCCGACGAGCTGGCGCGCCTGGGTGACGTGCTCTGGTCGGAGGTCGGCGGCGCCGTCCTCATCTCGTGTGAGCCTGAGTACGTGGGCGAGCTCCGAGGTCTCTCGTATTCGCTGTACTCGCTTCCCCCGTCGGTCAACGCTGCCTCCTGGTTTGACAACACACCGCCCGCTCATGTGCTCGCCCGCTCGAGTGAGGACGAGCGCGCGGTCAGAGGCGTTGTTGAGGACGTCATGTCGTCCATCTCGTCCGATTCCCTGATGGCACATGTGCGTGCACTGGTGGAACATCCGGATGGGTCCTCCCGGTCGCGGTACGTACTTCGGGAGGAGTGTCTCACGGAAGCCAAACCGTACATAATGGACCGTCTGAATGAGTACCTGCCGACGCGGGCGTTCATCGACACGCAGCGCTTCACCGTTCGCGGCTACACGTGCGAGGAAGGCCCGGGCGGGACGATCCTCGAGTATCCCGCGGAGAACATCGTCGGAGTGCTGCCCGGGACCGGGCGGCTTTCGGGCTACTACGTGATCTGCGCTCACTACGACGCCATAGCCAGCAACTCCTTCCCGTATCCGCACACGGAGCCCCCGTGGTTCTGGTGGTGCGAGAACCCCGCGCCGGGCGCCGACGACAACGCGACGGGCGTGGCCACCGTGCTGGAAGCCGCAAGGGCTCTGTCGGGCGTCAGCTTCCCGTTTGATATCCGCTTCGTGCTGCTCAGTGGTGAGGAGCTTGGGCTCCTCGGCAGCGCCGCGTACGCGGACTCCGTGGCCGGCTACCGCGCGGCGGCGGACTCCTTCGCCGCTCCTCCGGACACCATCTACGGCGTGCTCAACGTCGATATGATCGCCCACAAGAGGGAACTCGAGCACCCCGACACCTGCCACATAGTCACCAATCCCGGCAGCGTCTGGCTCGCGAACTGGATCGTCGATACTGCCGACTCGCTCTACGTGGATCTCTTCCCCGACTTCGAGGCTCGCAGGATCGACCAGGCACTCGGCTACAGTGACCACGCGTCGTTCTGGCGGCGCGACTACGATGCCATCATCGCGATCGAGCACTACAACCCTCGCAGAAGGAACACGAACTACCACACGATCGACGACGTGCTCTCGACGCTCTTCCCGTCGCAGCTTGTCAAGACGGCGCGCATGGTCACCGGCGCCGTCGCCCGACTGGCCGATCCCGACGGCCAGTTCAACCTCGCGGTATTCGCTGACGACCTCGTGTTCTACGCGACGGACGCAGACGGGATCGAGTACCACTCCGACCATTTCGTCGTCGGGGAGCTGATCCCGGTGCGCGTGGACTTCCACGTGTTCGGCCCGGACGGGAACGCCGACGTCGTGCTGGAGGTCTGGGACGGTCCGCCGGACGAGGGCGAGCTTCAATCTGAGGCCTCGTTCTCGGGTATCATGGGCGGGGGAGAGGTGCTGACGCACAGGTTCGAGTGGGAACTCGGCGATGACGATTTCGGGGACCACCTGTTCAGCGTCCGTCTTGTCGTGACCGGAGACGACGAACTGACCCTCACCGACAACGTCGTTGAGGGCATCCGCGTGCGCGTCGACGCGCCGGAGCTCTTCATCGCGGAGCACTTCACGTGGCCGAATCCGGCAAACGATCTTGCGGAGCTCAACTTCGAGTACCGGTTGTCGCGCGAGATGGAGGGCAGCGTCACGATCGAGGTCCTCGACCTGCTCGGGCAGATCATCGGGAAGACCACCATGGTATACGATGCCCACCCCAGTTCGCCGAATGAAGGCGTGCTGCCTGGCATGAACACCGTCAGTTGGGAGAGCTTCGACGCGACCGGTGCCGACCTGGCGAGCGGTGTGTACATCTATCGCATAATGGTCTACGGCAGCTTCCTCGACGAGGATCCCACGGATCAGGTCATGGGCAAGTTCGCCATCGTGCGTTAGGCGCCGATCACGACGAGTTCGGCGGGCAGCGGGCAAGGCGCGTGGGCGCACCGTGGGTACCGGTTTCATGGAGCCCGCTGCGGTGGTACACGCGAAAGGTCTGGAGAGAGTAGTGCGTCACCGTGACTCGCGTCCGCACGAGCAGAGGTTCTACAGGCTGGCAGTGGGCGGGGCGAATCTCGCGCTCGCGGCAATGCTGTTCTACGGAGCCTCGAGGTACTTCGATCTCATTGCGCCGCGGTTTGGGCACCGCTTTGTGTACGTGCCTGTCCTGATGTGTGGCATCGCCGTGTGGGTGCTGACGAAGGGGCTCCTGATTCTTCTCAGGAGGGGGCGTGGGAACCACTGAGCATCCGGAATCGGTCAGGCGAGGACTCGTTGCGTTCGACGTGGACGGCGTTTTCCTGCGGGGTCTCTTCCTCTCCAGAGTTGCCAGCACGACCAGCGCGTGGATCTGGATCCGGAGCATGTGGCTCGGGTTCCTGCTCAAGCTCGGACTGACAACCGTGAGCAGCGTGGTCGAGCGGGCGTACTCCTTCCAGCGTGGTGTACCGCTCAAGGATATTCTGAGCGTCGGCGGCACGCTCCGTCTGGTGCACGGCGCGCGGGAGCTCTGCGCGGAGCTCAGGGAGGCCGGCTACCACGTCGTCCTGGTCAGCGCCGGGGTTCCACAGCAGGTCGTCGAGAGGATCGCTTCCGAGGTCGGGGCGGACGGCGCCTGCGGCGTTCTGCTGGATGAGTCCGACGGAATTTTCACCGGACGGCTTCTCGGAGACCGCCATTCAGGACGCGGGAAGAGAGATGGTCTCAGGCGGATGCTTGAGGAGCGTGGCCTCAGCTGGTCGGACACCACCGTCGTCGTGGACGACGCCAGCAACACCGAGATAGTGGCGGCCGCGTGGCGGAGCATCGGTGTGAACCCGGAGTGGCGCATACTGCGCAAGGCGGACTTCGTCATCTACACTAGGGATCTTCGCGAGATCCTCGAGTTTTTCCCGGAGGGGTACACGAAGGGCGTGACGCTGCGGCAGACCGCCATACTGCACGAGGCATTCCGCAAGGCCATCCACTCCTGCTCGATCATCATCCCCGTTCTGGCCGCCTCGTGGAAGACGCCGACCCTCTGGCTCATTGGCTCGGTGACCGTGGTATATCTCCTGTCTGAGGTGATGAGACTGCTGGGCGTGGCCGTGCCCGTCTTCTCCACGGTGACCTGGCGTGCCATGCGCTCCTCGGAGCCCAGGATGGTCGTAGCGGGGCCGTTGCTGTTCGGAGTGGGCATTTTCATCACGGTCGCGCTCTTCGAGCCTGCCGCGGCCACCGTGGGCGTGCTGGTTCTGGCAATAGGCGATAGTGCCGCGAGTCTCGTCGGAAAGACCTTCGGAAGCACCACGCTGCCCCATAATCCCGGTAAGACGGTCTTGGGGTCGTTTTCGCTCTTCGCTGTTGGCGTGCTTGTTGCTATATTCTTTGTCTCGGTACCTTGGGCTCTTCTCGTGGGTGCGGTGGCCAGTCTGGTCGAATCGCTGCCGCTGGGGCCGAGTGATAATCTTCTGCTGCCGCTGGCCACAGCGGGGGTCGTCGCTCTGGCGCTGGTCTAGCGCGCAGCGCGGGGATCGAATCATGTACCCGCCTCCGGCGGGTCAAGGAGGACGTGTTGCTCAAGGAGAAACTCCAGTCGAAGGAGGCGCGTCTGGCGGTGATCGGACTGGGCTACGTCGGGTTGCCGCTGTCCATGGAGTTCGCCCGTTCCGGTTTCCACGTCGTGGGAATCGACACCGACGCTCAGAAAGTTGGGCTTCTGAACGAGGGTGAGTCGTACATCCAGGATGTGCCGGCCGAGTGGATCAGGGATGCGCTCGACGCCGGGACGTTCGAGGCGACCACGGACTTCTCGGCACTGCAGACGGTGGACGCCGTCGACATCTGTGTTCCCACGCCACTCCGCAAGACCAGGGACCCGGACATCTCCTACGTCAGAGCCGCCGTAGCTGACATCGCGAGGTTCCTGCATCCGCAGATGCTCGTGATCCTCGACAGCACCACGTATCCCGGTACCACCGACGAGGTGATTCTCTCGAGCCTGGAGGCGACGGGGCTCAAGGTCGGGGAGGACTTCTATCTTGCGTTCTCGCCCGAGCGCGTCGACCCCGGGAACGAAAAGTGGAACACGCGGAACATCCCCAAGGTCGTCGGGGGTGTGACGCCCGCGTGCACGGAGCACGCGGCTCTTCTCTACTCGCAGGCTCTTGGCCCGGTCGTGCCGGTGTCGTCGACGAAGGTCGCCGAGATGGTCAAGCTGCTCGAGAACACGTTCCGCAGCGTCAACATCGGTCTCGTGAACGAGGTTGCGCTCATGTGCGACCGCATGGGCATCGACGTCTGGGAGGTCATCGACGCCGCCGCGACCAAGCCGTTCGGGTTCATGCCGTTCTACCCGGGGCCGGGGCTCGGTGGTCACTGCATTCCCATCGACCCGTTCTACCTGTCCTGGAAGGCCAAGGAGAGCGGATTCGAGGCCAGGTTCATCGAGCTGGCCGGCGTCATCAATGGTAGTATGCCGTACCACGTCGTCTCCAAGGTCGTCGATGGCCTCAATGAGGACGGGAAGCCGGTCAAGGGCTCCAAGATCCTCCTCCTGGGTGTGGCGTACAAGGAGGACATCGACGATGTCAGGGAGGCGCCGTCACTCGACATAATGAAGCTCCTGCGGGAGAAGGGAGCCATCCTGTCGTACTCCGACCCCTTCGTCTCCACTCTGTATCAGGGCGGCTTCTCGTTGACCAGCCAGGAGCTGACGCCGGAGCTGCTCGGTGACGTAGACTGCATTGTCATCACAACGGCGCATTCGTCCATTGATTATCAGGCCGTGGTCGACGCGGGCACGCCCATAGTCGACACGCGCAACGCACTGAAGGGCTTCACCGGGGATCACATTCTGAAACTCTAGCGGTCTCTGCCGATTGGAGCGTTCGATGTCAGTCATGCTCGTTACGGGTGGGGCGGGGTTCATAGGATCTCATATCGTGGAGAGGCTCGTTGGCCTCGGCCACGAAGTGAGGGTCCTGGACAACTTTTCCACGGGGAGCCGCGAGAATCTATCTTCGGTCGAGGGCGTCGATATCATCGAAGGAGATATCCGCGACGTGCCCAGCGTTGAACGGGCCGTCAAGGGAGTCGAGGTCGTTTTTCACGAGGCCGCGCTTGCCTCGGTGCCGCGTTCGGTCGCTGACCCTGCTTCCAGCAATGAGGTGAACGTGACGGGAACGCTCAACGTGCTGGTCGCGAGCAGGGACAGCGGAGTGCGGCGGCTGGTCTATGCTTCGTCCTCGTCGGTCTACGGGGACAGCCCCGAGCTGCCGAAGCGTGAGCGCATGGCTCCGTCACCCGAATCGCCGTACGCCGCGAGCAAGCTCGCTGGAGAGAACTACTGCCGCGTGTTCTCCTCCCTGTATGGTCTGGAGTGCGTGTCTCTCCGTTACTTCAATGTGTTCGGACCGAGGCAGGACCCGGGCTCGCAGTACGCCGCCGTCGTGCCCCTCTTCGTGAAGGCACTTCTTTCGGGAACGCCGCCGGTCATCTACGGTGACGGCGAGCAGTCGAGGGACTTCACTTACGTGGCGAACGTCGTCGATGCGAACGTGCTCGCGCTGTCCGCCACCGGTGTCGCCGGCGAGGTCTTCAACACCGCGTGCGGCCGCACATCCACTGTCAACGAACTCCTGGCCAAGCTGCAGGGAATCGTCGGCACTTCGCTCATAGCTCACCACACGGACACGAGGGCCGGAGACGTCAAGCACTCGTACGCGGACATCTCGAAGGCCGAGGGTGCACTGGGTCTCGGCTCGGGGGTCTCGCTCGACGATGGGTTGGCACTCACGGTCGACTGGTTCCGTTCGTAGGCACTGCCGTTTGAAGACACGCGGGCCGCGCGTGCGCGACGCCCGCCGGGAGGCAGACTGTGAAGAAGGTCTGGATTCTCGATACCGACGAGTCGTCAGCCGATGAACTTGTGAACGTGCTGTCCACTCTGGCGTATGACGTCGCCGTCTGGACCTCGCCGCGCAAGATGCTGGAGGCTCTGAGCGACGGTGCACCGGACCTCGTGGTCGCGGAGCACGGTCTCGAGGGGACCGACGCGGTCGACGTACTGCGTGAGGTCAAGAGAGTGGGGGGGCGAGTGCCCGTCGTCATAGTGGCACGGCGGACCAGCAGCCAGGGCGCCATAGAATCGATGCGCGAGGGGGCCTACGACTACCTGCCTCGCGAGACGCTTCCGTCAGGGTTGGAGGACGCCGTGAGACGCGCGCTCTCCGCCGACGGCGGTATGATACGCACCGTGGGTTCGCCGGGACCGGGAGATGTCGCCGATCTCGGGGCCATCATCGGCAGGACGCCGGAGATGGTCGAGATACACAAGCTGATCGGGCAGGTCGCGGCCACCGATGCCGCCGTCCTGGTGCATGGGGAGTCGGGAACCGGCAAGGAGCTTATCGCCAGGGCTATCCACTACAACAGCAACCGGCGTGAGCGCCCCTTCGTCGCCGTGAACTGCGCGGCGCTGCCCGGCGACCTGCTGGAGACCGAGCTCTTCGGCGGTCGCGGCGCGGGGGGCCAGGAGACGACGGGGCGGTTCGAGCTGGCGCGGGGCGGCACCATCTTCCTGGACGAGATAAGCGAGACCAGCCTCGCTGTGCAGGGCAGGATACTCACTGTAATGGAGGACGGGTTCTACGAGCGTCCCGGCACCAGGGCCAGGTCCAAGATCGACGTCAGGGTCATAGCCGCGACGGGACAGAGTCTGGTCAAGCGCATGAAGGAGGATCAGTTCAGGGTTGACCTCTTCTATCGACTGAAGGTCATCTCCGTCTACATCCCGCCCCTCAGGGAGCGGAGGGCGGACATCGCGGTGCTGGCCGAGCACTTCCTCGAGCGTACAAGAACGAAAATGCAGAAGGACATCAGCGGCGTGACGCCCGCCGCGTTCGAGATGCTCGAAAGCTACCCCTGGCCGGGCAACGTGCGCGAGCTGGAGCAGGCCGTCCACCACGCGGTCGCGTTGAACAGGACCGGGGTTCTGGTGCCGGAGGACTTCGAGATGTCCGGCGATGAAGAGCTTGCCGACCTCAATGCCGCGGCCGCTCAGGGAGAGATCGCACATTGCGTCCGGGCTCAGCTGAGGAGGCGTTCGGAGGCCGGGGAGGAGAGCATCGGTGACGGGATCGTGGCTGAGGTGGAGGCGGTCCTTGCGCACGAGGCGCTCGAGCTGACCGGCGGCAATCAGGTGAAGGCTTCCAAGCTCCTGGGGATAAGCAGGAACACGCTGCGCAAACGCCTGTCCTGGAGGGAGTCATGATAGTACGTGCGATACTCCTGACGCGCGCCCGGAAGGCGCGCGGACGGACGGCCCCCGGAGGTGCCGCAGGGGCGCTTCCGACCACCGCGCTGCTCGTCGGCGTGCTGATGATCGGCACGGGGCTGGTGGTCCTGGGTGGCGCCGGGTGCTCGCACTACGGCTTCTCGTCGTCCGTGAAGACCCACATTTCCACGATCGCCGTGCCCGTTCTTCTGAACGAGACGCTGGAGTACGGCGCCGAGCAGGGCGTGACGGACGCGATAATATCCGAGTTCACCGAGGACAACGCTCTGAGAGTGGTCCGAGAAGAAGAGGCGGATTCCATTCTGAGAGGGGCGGTCCTTCTGTACGAGCGTTCCGTGATGTCGTACGACGCGGCGGGGAACCCGAAGGAGTACAAGGTCCGGGTCGTGGCGAAGCTGTCGTACGAGGACCTGACGAAGAACGAGATCGTCTGGGAGGAAGAGATCGAGGGCTGGGCGGTCTACTCGGATACCGCGGCGGGTGGTTACGAGGCCACCGAGGAGGAGGCGCGAGCGCACGCCTTCGTGAAGCTGGCCCAGGACGTCCTTTCCAAGACAGTGCAGGGGTGGTAAGCATGACGTTTGCTGAGTTTCAGAAAGCGCTGACCGGCGATTCGCTGCCGCCCGTGCTCGTCTTCCACGGCGAAGAGCCCTTCTTGGCAGGTCTGGGCGTCGATCTCCTGAAGAAGCACCTGCTCACTCCGGGAAGTGAGGCCTTCGATTTCGTCAGCCTGTCCGGGCGGGAGACCACGGCCGAGGCCATAGCCGCACACGCGGCCACCGTTCCCATGCTGTCCGAGAAGCGCGTGACAGTCGTCTACGAGTTTCTGGGGCTTGCCCCGACCCAGCGGACGCAGCTCCTGGCGTATGTCAGGAAGCCGGTGACGAGCGCCTGCGTGGCCCTCGTGAGCTTCGAGCGCTTGATGGGAAAGAACAAGTTCGAGCGCGAGCTTCTGGATACGGCAGAGTCCGTGGACTGCAGTCGGGCCTCCGGCAAGCAGCTCGTCGCCATCGTGAAGCGCATGTCCGAGAAGCGGGGCAGGGAGATCGAGGACGAGGCCGTGTCGGCTCTTGTCGACTGGACGGACGGCAGACTCAACAGCATCGCCAACGAGCTGGACAAGCTGGACTGTTTCGCACCCGAGGGCTCCTTGATAGGGCTCTCGGAGGTCGAGACCGTCGTGGGTGCCAGAACATCCGGGCTGCGCGATCTGGCGCTGGCCATCGGCGAGCGAGAGACCGGAAAGGCGCTGACGCTTCTTGACGAGCTCGCCGACGGCGGCATGGACGAGGCGCAGCTGGTCTCCCGGCTCTACGGTTTCTGGATCGCGCTCTGGCTGGCCAGGACAGGCAGCGGAGGCGGTGGCCGGGGCTACGCCGGCGGCTCCTACGACCGAGTCTGGTCGAACAGGGGTGAACTGGTCGAGATGGCTCGCGGCAGGACGTCGAGAGAGTACGCGCACGGGGTCGGACGCTTCTACAGGGCGGACGTCGATATCAGGCGCGGCATGCCCCCGCGTCCCACGGTGGGGCTGCTTGTCTACGAACTTACCGCCGGCACGAGCTAGGATGTCGATGCGGGGTGGGGGAGAGGGCGGGGGAGCGCGGCTGGCTCGGATCGGGAAGGCCCTCGAAAACGCGTACGGCAGACCGGAGCGCCGAACCCGGCGGGACCTTGTCGCCGGACTGGTCGGGACCATCCTCTCGCAGAACACAACCGACGTGAATTCACGGAGGGCCTTTCAGGACCTCCGCGAGCGGTTCCCGCGTTGGGTCGACGTGGAGAGCGCGAACGTGCGCTCGATCGAATCTGCGGTCCGGCGCGGCGGGCTCGCCCGGACCAAGGCCAGGAGGATCAAACAGATCCTGCGCGACATTCACGCCACCACGGGCAAGCTGGACCTCGGTTTTCTGAGACGGATGTCCGACGATGAGGTCATTGCGTATCTCCTCGCGCTCGACGGCGTGGGCATCAAGACCGCAGCCTGCCCCGTCAGGAGCGAGTGCGACCTCGGACGTTCTGACGAAGTTCCCCAGAGCCCCTGAGCGCCTGCCAGAAATGGCTTGACGGGGCTTCCCCGCCTGTGCTAATCAGATATAAGCGGTTCCGTGCTGGCGCGCATCTGCGCGACTGTTTCCGGAGTACGTACACGTATGTTGGTGCGCCTGGCCGGGCCGTGCCCCCGAGCATTTCGTCGCTTGAGAGGAGGGTGTGTGATGCATTCCCGCGGAAGTATGCTGATTACGTGCGTTGCGTTGCTGGTCCTGGGACCGGTGCTGGCACTTGCGAACGGTTTCTACACGCCGACGGTGGGTCCGCGTGCGAGCGCCATGGGTGGCGCTTTCATCGGTCTTGCCGACGACTACAGCGCCGTCTACTGGAACCCCGCCGGCATCACCCAGATCAAGGGCATGGAGCTGACTGTCACGGGGCAGGACGTCATGTCGTTCGCCTCCCGTGACGGGTACGTGAAATATGAAGCGCCCGAGGACGCAGAGGGTCTCTTTGCCCGAGCTCACGTTGGGGCGACCAGCGAGGCCGTGAACCGGATAGCGCCCGGCGTGTTCTTCTACACGGATGCGGGGCCTCTGCGTTCAGTGTTCGACAAGGTCGGAATCGCCGCCTACACCCTGATGGAATACGGCTCCAAGTGGGACGGCGACGACGTGCTCAGCAACGATGACTTTTTGCTCGGCGGCGGCTTCAGCGACACGGAACTCGTCGGCGACATGCAGGACTACGAGAGCAGCATCAAGACCTACATGTTCTCCCCGATTGTCGCCAAGGAGATCGTGCCGGGTCTGAGCGTCGGTCTGACGGCGAACATCGCTTACAGTCACTTCACGCTGAGCGACGTCTACATGAAGACGCGCGTCGACACCGTCGAGATGCCCTCGGCCGAAGATGACTACTATCTCTACCTGACGCCGGTGCAGGTGACCGACGACGTCACCGGATGGGGCTACGGCGCCACTGCCGGAGTGCTCTACCGGGCCACCAGACAGGTCAGTTTCGGAGTGACGCTCCGGACGGCGATGAAGATCCGTTACGAGGGCGTCTCGCGCAATGTGCGGAGCGACGAGCCGGACGCGGAGTACCGGTCCGACTTCGATGTCATGCACCCGGGGTGCCTCGGTGGCGGCTTCGCCTACCGTGATTTCCTGTTTGACGGTCTGACGATGACGGGTGACGTGCAGTGGACGGCGTGGTCCACCATCGACACGCTCAGCCGGGACATCGTGTGGGGTGCGGGGGGCGGCGGCTGGACAGCCGAAGAACGCGCGGCGTTCGAGACGACCGAGTTCAATTGGGAAGACACCGTTGAGGTAGGCATCGGTTTCGACTACAGGCTGGGACGCTCGCTGTCGCTCAACTTGGGCTACAGGAACTCGCCGTCGCCGGTAGGGGACGACAACTACTACGATTTCGTGCTCCCGCAGTCATCCAAGGACGTGGTCGCCGCGGGC
The DNA here is from genome assembly GCA_030609365.1 of Candidatus Eiseniibacteriota bacterium. Classification (GTDB taxonomy): domain Bacteria; phylum Joyebacterota; class Joyebacteria; order Joyebacterales; family Joyebacteraceae; genus JALGZG01. The sequence goes on from JAUWCJ010000012.1 coordinate 25,553, forward strand.
GTGAGCTACCGCCAGGATTTCTGGCGCGCTGCGTTCGCGATCGAGTACCACACTGGGGATGAACGCATGATCCGGGACACAGAGGACATAACGAACATGAACGGCAAGCACCTCGATGACGTGCTCATCCCGTCGCTGTCGTTCACCTACGCGTTCTAGCGGGACAGCGGAGCTTGATTTTCCGGCCGGCACCGCTCACCGGTGCCGGCCTTCTTCTTTCATAACACCGCGAGCAATGATCAGAGGAGAGGCTCGGTCGCATGACACGCTATCCATTCGCTGAGATAGAGCCGAAGTGGCAGGAACGGTGGGAAGAGCAGAAGCTCTTCCGATGTTCGACGGACTCCGAGAACAGGTACTACTGCCTGGTGATGTACCCGTACCCGTCCGGCGATCTTCACGTTGGCCACGGCCGCAACTACATCATCGGCGACTCCGTTGCGCGCTACAGGATGATGACGGGTAGGTCGGTCCTGACTCCCATGGGCTGGGACGCCTTCGGGCTGCCGGCCGAGAACGCGGCCATTGAGAAGGGCATCCACCCGCCGGTGTGGACGGACGCCAACATCATCAAGATGAAGGACCAGTTCCGCAGGTGGGGGATAGGTTACGACTGGGACCGGGAGTTTGCGTCGCACCAGCCCGGCTTCTACAGGTGGACACAGTGGCTCTTCCTCAAGCTCTTCGAGCACGGCCTGGCCTATCGGAAAGGCGCGCCGGTCAACTGGTGCCCGTCGTGCGCCACTGTTCTGGCGAACGAGCAGGTGGTCGAGGGCAAGTGCGAGCGGTGCAAGTCGATAGTGACCATCCGCGATCTTGAGCAGTGGTTCTTCAAGGTCACGGACTACGCCGACAGGCTGCTCGATGGCCTGGACGAGCTGCCCGACTGGCCGGAGCGCGTCAAGCTGATGCAGCGCCACTGGATCGGGCGCAGCGAGGGTGTTGAGATCGACTTCGCGGTCGCCGAGACCGGCGAGCGGCTGCCGTGCTTCACGACGCGAGTGGACACGATATTCGGCGTTACCTACATGGTGATGGCGGCCGAGCACCCGGCGCTCAGGGGGCTCGTTGCCGGCACCGAGCATGAAGCAGAAGTGATGGCCTTCGCGGACCGCGTCAAGGGCGAAGGCTCGATAGTGCGCGGCGACGCCGACGTCCCGAAAGAGGGCGTCTGGACCGGGCGGCACGTGATCAACCCCGTCAACGGCGAGAAGGTGCAGCTGTGGGTCGCCAACTACGTGCTCATGGAATACGGCACCGGGGCGGTGATGGCGGTCCCCGCACACGACCAGAGAGACTTCGAGTTTGCCAGGAACTACGGTCTGCCCATCCGCGTGGTCATCGACAGGCCCGGGGGCGGTCTCGACGGCGAGACGATGACAGAGGCCTACGTGGAGGACGGCGTCCAGACGAACTCCGCGCAGTTCGACGGGCTTTCCAATCGCGATGCGATGGAAAAGATAGCCGACTGGATGGAGGGTGCCGGCATCGGGCACCGGACTGTCAGCTTCAGATTGAGGGACTGGCTCGTTTCGAGGCAGCGCTACTGGGGCACGCCGATCCCGGTCATCTACTGCGACCAGTGCGGTATCCAGCCCGTCCCGTACGACGAGCTTCCTGTCCTTCTGCCCACGGACGTCACGTTCTCGGGCAAGGGCGAATCACCGCTGACCACGTCGGAGTCCTTCCTCAACGCGACCTGCCCGAAATGCGGTGGCAAGGGGAGGAGGGAGACCGACACGCTCGACACGTTCGTTGATTCCAGCTGGTACCTCCTGCGTTACATCTCGCCCGGCGAGGAATCCGTTCCGTTCGTCAAGGCGGACGTCGACAGGTGGCTCCCGGCGGACAGGTACATCGGCGGGATCGAGCACGCGTGCGGGCACCTCATCTTCGTCAGGTTCATGACAAAGGTGCTGAAGGACCTGGGGTTCCTGTCGTTCGACGAGCCGATAGAACGGCTCTTCTGCCAGGGGATGATCACGAAGGACGGCGCGAAGATGTCGAAGTCGGTCGGCAACGTCGTTCCGCCCGACAAGCTGATCGCGCGCTACGGCGCGGACACCGAGCGGCTCTACACGCTCTTCAGCGGACCGCCGGACCGGGACGCCGAGTGGAACGACACCGCGGTCGAGGGAGCGCACCGCTTCCTGAACCGAGTCTGGAATCTCGTGCTGGAGTGGCCCTTCGACCCGTCGGCGTCGGACGCCGTCTGTACGGAACTGGCCTGCGACGGCCTTCCTGACAACGTGAACAACCTGCACAGGAAGGCGCACCAGACCATCCGGAAGGTCACAGCCGATATAGAGGCGTTCCACTTCAACACGGCCGTGGCGGCGACGATGGAACTGGTCAACGCCGTGCGCTCTTTCATCGATGAACTCGGTGGGAGGGACGCCACGAGTGTTGAGCGCTCCGCCGTGTCCGAGGCAGTGGAGAGCGTGGTTCTGCTGCTGGCACCCATGGTGCCTCATCTGTCGGAGGAGCTGTGGGAGCGCATGGGTGGCAGCGGTTCGATCTTCGCTGCTGCCTGGCCGACGTTCGACGAGCTGGCTGCCGCCGAGGACGTCGTGACCATCGCAGTTCAGGTCAACGGGAAACTGCGTGGCGAGGTCCAGGCCGAGCGTGGCGCGTCCCAGGAGGCCGTTCTGTCGCTGGCCATGGCCGACGAGCGTATCCAGAAGCACGTCGAGGGCAAGACGGTCCGGAAAGTCATCCACGTTCCGGACAGGATCCTCAATCTGGTCGTGGGCTAGGCCGGGAGGACGCACTTCATGGTCAGGCTCACCTGGCGAGGCAAGGAAACGTACGAGAACGGCGATCTGACCTTCGAGCCCGGCGAATCCCGGCTCTTCGAGAGCAAGGACGACATTCCCGCCGAGCTGCTCATGAACCACGCCTTCAGCGTCTCGGAGGTCGAGGGCGACGCCGGTTCGGTCGATGAGGACCCCGGCGAGCGCCCCCGAGGCACCATTCCCAGATTCACCGAGGTTCCGCTGCCGGACGGCGATCCGGAGTAGCGTACGCGGCGGAAGTGCCTCGGGGAACATCGGGGAAAGCACGCGAGGGAGTACGCGCCGAAGCGCGCAGGAAGAAGCACCCGGTGAGATACCCGGGGAAGGGCCGGCGCCGCCATCGGGCCGGCCTTTTTGCGCTCCTGAACCGTGGTTCTGCCGTCTTCGACTAGTGGGTTTACAGAATATGTATTATGCGACGTACGGGAGGGAGGCTGACAGGCAACACACCGGGGCCTTCGGCGGCACCCACTGACACGTGCCGGACCCTGCCCCAGATGGTCGGCGCTACGCCCTGACCGCTGCTGAGCGTTCTCGTGTGAGATGTGGAACTGAGATGCAGAACGGCGGGCTTCCGCTCCGGAAACCCGCCGCCTTGCGTGCTCTTGGATTCGCTGGGCACGCCGTACCACAGGCGCTGCAGAGCTGCGCTACGAGTTCAGGTGGGCGGTCGCCTCAGCGAGATTGGTCCGCGCGTCACCGGCCCATGGTGTGTCGGGATGTCCGTCGACGATCTCAGTGGCGGTGTCCTTCACTGCCTGCCAGTCGTTGGCCGAGCGGTAGCAGCGCATGGCGTCTGCGAGATAGCGCGCTGTTGTGGACTCGAGGTCACGCGACTGTGCGGCGAGTTGCTTGTAGATCTCGGCCGCTGCCGGGAAGTCGCGCCTCTGCTCCAGAACGGAGGCCTTGCCCTCGAGTGCGATCTTCCCGAGAGTGCCCTTCTTGCCGTAGCTGTCAAGGTATGCCTGGAAGTTCTCCAGGGCGGGATCGTACTGCTGCTGCTGGAAAAAGATGGTGCCCAGGTAGCACGTCGCCGCGCCGGCGCTCCGCGTGCCCGGATAGAGATCAATGACGGCCTGGTATTCCTGCGAGGCCTGCGCGAGCAGTCCTGAGCTTGCGCTCTGTGACGCAGTCATGAGATTCGCGCTGGCCGCCAGTTCCGTCGCGCTCTGTCCGCGAACCACCATCACAACTACCACGGCGATGACGGCGAGGACCGCCACGCCTATGAGGACCTTGTTCAGGTGATCCTCGATGAACTTGGTTCCCTTCGCAGTCGTTTCCAGAAGGACATCGTGCTTGAGGCCCTTCTTCGTAATGCGCGTCCTCTTGCCCAACGTGACCTCCGTGCGGGTGTCTGACAATGCGCCGAGAGAGCTCGCTACCCCTCCCCCGGCGGTCCGTTCCTGAAAAGTAAGTTAGCACGAACTACGGGCCGTGTCAACGGAAGCGGCGCGTACCGCCGGCGTGCGGACTCGCCGGCGGCGGATTCGCGGCCCAGGACTCCTGCCGGGCGCCAGTCAGGGTTGGAACAGGGCCTTTATTGCAGCCCAGGAGAGTCTGTCGACGGGTACGTACTGGAGGACCCGGCGCCAGGACACGGGGTCGGGCGCGCCGACGCAGGCAGCCGCGGCAAGCGCCACGGCGAGGCAGGTCATGCACACCAGCAGGACTCTCATGTCTGCCCTCGCTCGCAGAGAGAGGGGCTCCGCCTCTTGGACGGAGCCCCTCTGCAGCGCTCGCTCGTGCTTGTTCCGTTCCCAAACGGGAGCTCAGGCAGGCTACCTGAACAACGCCTTGATGATAGCCCACGTGGAGCCCTCGACGGGCGTGCTATCGCCCGGGAATGTCTGAGTGGAGTGGGCCGGGGAAGTCACGCAGACGTAGTCACACCAGTAGTCCGTGTGATCCGGGTCGTTCGTCGACGGCGTGCTGTAGAGACGTGCCTCGATCACCAGCGCGTTGCCGTTTCCACCTGCGAACACCCACGTGTAGCTGACGAGATCCCAACCCGTGCCGGCTGTGTAGTCGGAGTTGCCGCCGGCCGAGCCGAGGTACGTGGTAACGTCGATGGAGTCCGAGTAGTGACCCCAGATACGCCACGACGGGCTGGCGCCCGGCGTGATGTCGTAGCCGTAGAAGCTGGCCGTCACCTCGTCTCCGTCGTTCAGATTGGTGACCCAGGCGATGAACGCCTGTGGCGTCCCGGAGTGTGGGTCCTCAGCGACGTGCAGGTAATACTCGCCGTCGTAGGCGCCCGCGCAGGTGTAGTCCGGGAGTGTTGAGCCCTGCGAGCCCATCTGAGGACCCGACACGTTCGCCTCGCCGACCAGGTTGCCGTACGAACCGAGAATCGTGCCGCCATCCTCCCAGCTGTAGTAGCTGCCGACCTGGGCATGCGCAGGAACGGCAAGCAGAGTGAGAGCCGCAATCAGAATCAGGTACCTCATGGAGGCCTCCTTGGTCAGGTCCGCCGCCAGTAATTCCTCACCTCCGCGCGCGGGGGCCCTGACTCGTGCCGCTCTCGGGGCCGCGATTCGACCGAGCGCTCCGCGCACTCACACCACACAACCGCAGGTTGTCACGTGGGTGAGCGACAGTCAAGAGAAATCACGGCGCCCGTCCGATTTCTCACCTCCGCGCCCCCCTCTCTGTCCCTGGCCGAGTCGAGAGCAGGCACGAAGCGGAAGGGGCCCCGCCGATAAGGCGGAGCCCCCTGCAACTGCTTCCCTACCTGGTGCCAGACTCAGCGTCAGACTACCTGTAGAGAGCCTTGATGTTCGTCCAGCTCGACTCCTCCACCGGCGACACGAGCTCGGGGAAATGGATCGTCGCGTGATCGGGAGCCGTCACCGTGATGTCATCGATCCAGTAGTCCGTGCGGTCGGGGTCCGATGTCGCCGGATCGCTGTAGAGACGCGCCTGGATCACGAGACCGCCGTGAGCGCCGCCGTCGGCGAAGAAGGTCCATGTGTGCGAGACCAGATCCCAGCCCGTTCCGGCCGTATAGGGATCGGCGCCGCCAGCGCTACCGTGGTAGCTGTTGACGTCTCCACCGGTCGCCGTGTAGCTGCCCCAGATCCTCAACGAGGGGCTGATGTCCGGCGTGATGTCGTATCCGTAAAACATCGCATCGACGATGTCGCCTTCCAGAAGACCGTCGACCCAGCAGACGAATGCCTGCGGCGTGCCGGTGTGCGGGTCCTCGGCCACGTGCAGGTAGTACGTGCCGTCAACTGCGCCGGGGCACGTGTAGTCAGGGAGCAGCGAGCCCTGCGAACCGGTCTGCGGGCCGGAGACGTTCGACGCGTCGACGAGGTTGCTGCCGTAGAAACCGAGGATGGTGCCGCCGTTCTCCCAGCTGTAGTTCAGCGTCTGCTGCGCAAACGCAGGCACCGCGATCAGAACGAGAGCGATAACAAACAGCTTCTTCATTTTTTCCTCCACTTTGGGAGTGAACCTCTTTCAACGACCAACCCTCACTCACACAACACCCGGCCCGAATGCGGACTGCTCTTCTAAGCTGCACACCGGACCGAAATGATCACCTGACAGGTCCCGCTACCACCTCCTTGTTTCGGGCCTGCGGACCGCTCGGCTCACGCCGGCCGATTGGCCCCTCTCTTGTCCCAACGAATACACGCATCTGGCCGCGTCCGCGTGTCTCGCTGGACGCAGCTCAGCTCATTCCCCAAGCAGGTACATTATACCACAAGGTTGGAAAATCCGTCAAGTGCAAGTCTGAGGCAGAAAGGTGAGGATTTGGTTAGCAGGCAGCTCTCCGGCCCGAGATACCACGATCTGGGCCGGAAACAGAACACCCGGCGGGGGTTGTCCGCCGGGCGTTCCATGTTCACAATCTTCTGCTACTAGACAGTCGTCCTGTGGCGGTCTTTGAGCTCGCCCGTCTTGCCCTTGTTCCACCCGCTTGTGCGCGAGAAATAACCCGTGACCCGCGTTATGTGGTCCACGTCCTTTCCCTGCGAGCAGGAGGCCGTAATGGCCTCGAGCGTGTTCGTATCGACTGCCGCGAACGTTGCGTGAGTCAGCGTCTCGAATCTGTCGTTCCTGATGACGATGCCTTTGTCGTCGAGCTGGTAGTCCCAACCGTCCTGCGTGTCGATCCAGCTCTTCAACTCCTCCATCTTCATCGCTACCTCCTTGCGCTGTCTCACCCCGGTGTGAAAACCCTCGTATTCGCTAGTCTACTTGCTCGGCCTGCGTCGCCTTGTTCAGATCTGACATCAGCGCCTCGACGTCGATCCCGTGCGCCGCCGCGCCCTCAGCGATCGACTCGAACGCCGCAACCGCGCAACCGATGCAGTGGAGTCCGTGCTGCATGAAGACCGGCACGGTCTCAGGGTGGCTCTTCACCACGTCACCGATGGGCATTTCCTTCGTGAGGACCATCTCCGCCATGTGTCTCTCCTGTTGTTATCGTCTGGAGTGGTGCTTCCATCACGGCATAATAACCTGACCCCTCCCCCGCTTCAAGCGGGAAGTTGCGCTCATCCCGTGAATTCTTCTCTGGCCAGTCTGCGTCTCAGTCTGGCCGCCACGACCCGCTCGGCCAGCCAGGCGAGGCCCCAGAGGGCAAACACAAGGGGCCCGGTGGCCGCTGGCCTGTTCTGCATGACAAGTTGGATCCCTATCAGGAGCGGGACCATTGTGGTGCCCAGGATCATGAAGAACGCTATCTGGCGCGCCTGCCTGGTTCTTTCCACCTCCTGGGAGAGCGGCATGTGCGGCGAGGCGAGCGACAGGATGGCGAACGCGGTCAGGCACATCGGGAACACCATCAGGATGAAGACCGCGGCCCCGAGAACGGGCATCGCGAGGCTCAGGAGCACGAACAGCAGCAGGAAGAACGGGACGAGGTAGCGCCAGACCACCAGCCTGCGCGCGCCGCGCAGGACTCCCGAGGGGTCCCCGAGGGGGGCCGCGTAGAAGAGCCAGCTGGCCTTCCACTGCTCGGTCTGCGTCATGGCGGTCGCGAAGAACAGAGACACGAAGATGCAGTAGAGCCCCATTATCTCCTGGAGCGCGACCGGGCTTCCGTCCGTCGACTGGACGAACGGGCTGTGCAGGTCGTGGCGGATGACCGCCGTGAGGTAGACGGCGAGCGGTAGACCGAACGCCGGGTAGACCCTGGAGCGGAGTTTCCGGTCGCGCCGCATGTAGGCATCCATGAGGACGTATCCGGCGCGCTCCGTGCCCGTCCCGAGTGAGGAGAGCCCGAGTCTGAAGAAGGGGCGCCCTCTCACGCGCCCGTCGATGCGCTCCTCGGCTTCGACCGAGGACGTCATCAGCTCGGATATCTTCCGCGAGTAGTCGAGCGATATCGTGCTCATAGCCGCCGCTATTACGAGAGCGGAGCCTGCCGCGGCCATCAGGATCAGGTAGACGTCCTGGCTGCCGCCCGTTCCCGCCAGCAGCTCGACCGACCCGGCGAACCAGGCCGGCGGCGTGGCGTAGACCCAGGCGCCGCGGTTGAGCGAGAGCAGCATCGGGTTGTCCTCGATCATCCTCGGCAGCAGGAAGTACGCGAGAACGAGCACCAGTGTGACGCCCGAGTGCACGTAGGTCATGATGCTGGTGAAGCGCTGGTAGCTCACGACCTTGAGCGTGCCCGTGTAGATCAGCACCACTGCGGCGGTGGTCGCCAGGCACGCGACGATGCCACCCAGAACGTGGAAGAGACCGAAGAGCAAACCCGGTTCCAGCGAGCGGCTGCCGACGATCGCCGCGGGCAGGGTCAGCGCCAGCGCGATGGGCGTGACGTAGAACAGCATGTTGCCCAGCTTCGCCCAGAAGTACGTGCGCGAAGAGATGGGCCTGTGAGCGAGTACGTCGAAGTCATCCGGATGGGCCACGATGGTGACGTACTCCATGATGACCGCGAGGGCCGTCATGAACATCGCAGCACTCATCGTGAAGAGCGAGTAGGCGAAGAGGTCACCGTGGGGGCGCAGGCCGACGGCCATCAGAGTGCCCATCACGGTGTACGTGATGATGGCGATGACGAAGGGCGGCACTTTCCCGCGCCCCATCCCTCCGCGGGAGGTTCTGAGATCGAGCTTGATGCCGACGGTGAGGAGCGCCCTGAGCTGTCGCCAGTCGACGCTGTTCTCGCCTGCCCCGTATCTTCCCGTGCCCTCGCTGTTCAATCGCTAGTCCCTCTTTACGCCGGTGACGCTCTCGGAGAACGCCCGGACGATATCGGGAAGGTCGCCGGTGGAGGTGAGCTCGCTGAACACGCCCTCGAGCGAGGCCGTGCTCGTCAGGACCTTGAGTTCCTCCACGTCTCCGTCCGCGATGACGCGCCCGTTGTTGAGGATGACGATCCTGTCGCAGACCTTCTCGACGACCTCGAGGACGTGCGAGCAGTAGAACACGGTCTTGCCCTGCGAGGCCAGCTCTCGCAGCAGTTCCTTCAGGACCAGCGCGGTGTTCGCGTCGAGTCCGGACAGCGGCTCGTCCAGAAAGAGGACGCTGGGGTTGTGCAGCAGCGCCGCCGAGATGAGGACCTTCTGCTTCATGCCTCGCGAGAACGACGTCATCGTGCGTCCCGCGGCGTCGGCGATGCCGAAGAGCTTGAGGAAGGTCTCCGCCTTTCCCTCCGCTTCGTCGTGATCGAGGTGATAGAGGTGCCCGACGAGCGTCAGGTACTCCCGCGGCGTCAGGTTCTCGTAGAGCGCGCCCGTCTCGGGCACGACGCCGATTCTGGCCTTCGCCTCGAGTGGCGACTCCGCGATGTCGAAACCGTCAATCACGGCCGTCCCGGTCGTTGGCCTGAGCATCCCTGTCGCCATCTTCACCGTCGTCGTCTTGCCTGCGCCGTTCGGCCCGAGATAGCCACAGATCTGACCGCGAGGCACCGTCAGGTTAACGCCCGTGACGGCCTCGACCTCCTCGAACGTTTTGGTCAGGTCACGGAAGACTACCGCGGCCTCGGGAGTGGGTGCGTTCATAGGCTGTTCTCCGGTCTCAGTGATCTTCTGTTCCTGCGATCAACGC
>JAUWCJ010000146.1 GCA_030609365.1 Candidatus Eiseniibacteriota bacterium
GACTTGAGGCCCAGGCTGTGGCTCCGGGCCCCCGCGACCGCAACGAAATCCGCATTCGGCGCAGGGATGTCACACTGGCTGTCGCCATTGGACCCCCAGACTACGATCGTCGAGTCGGACTTGACGCCCAGGTTGTGATAAGAGCCCGCCGCGACCGCCACGAAGTCGGCGCTCGGCGCGGGGACATCGCACTGGTCGTAGGTATTCTCTCCCCAGACCACGATCGTGCCGTCGGACTTGAGACACAGGCTGTGAAACCACCCTCCCTCAACCGCCGCGAAGTCGGCATTCTGCGCGGGGATATCGCACTGGGCAGTACCGTTGTTCCCCCAAGCCACGACCGTCCCATCAGATTTGAGACTCAGATTGTGATAACTACCCGCCACGACCGACACGAAGTCGGTGTCCGGTGCAGGGACGTCGCACTGGCCGTAGTAGTTGTTGCCCCAAGCGACGATCGTCGAGTCGGCCTTGACGCCCAGACTGTGACTCATGCCCGCCGCGATCGCCGCGAAGTCGGCGTTCGGTACGGGCACATCGCACTGGCCATCGTCATTGACCCCCCAGGCCACAATCCTCCCGTCGGACTTGAGACCCAGGCCGTACAACGCGCCCGCCGCGACGGCGACGAAGTCGGTGTTTGGTGCGGGGATCTCGCACTGGCCCCAGTAGTTGCTCCCCCAGGCCACGATCGTCCCGTCGGACTTGACGCCCAGGCTGTAGGCATTGCCCGCTGCGACCGCCACGAAACCGGCGTTCGGCGCGGGGACGTCGCACTGGCCAGAGCTGTTGTTCCCCCAGGCCACGATCGTCGAGTCGGACTTGACACCCAAGCTGTGACTCGAACCCCCCGCGACCGCCACGAAGTCGGTGTTCGGTGCTGGGACGTCGCACTGGCCGGAGTAGTTGTCTCCCCAGGCCACGACCGTCCCGCCGGACTTGATGCCCAGGCTGTGCCACGTGCCCCCCGCGACGGCAACGAAATCGGCGTTCGGCGCGGGGACGTCGCACTCGCCTCCCCAGTTGGATCCCCAGGCCACGACCGTCCCGTCGGCCTTGAGACCCAGGCTGTGATGCCCACCTGCCGCGATCTCCACGAGACCTTCAAGTGCCGAGGGTTCTACAACGACCTCAGTGCCCCATCCTACGATAAACCCGGTCGACTGCGCGTGCACGACGCCCGCGCCGAGGACGAGCATGCCAAGGCAGACCAGACTCAGAACTACCGAGACGCGCTTCATAGTGCGTGCCCTCCTCTTCAGTCCAACACAGAAACCTGGTAACCTCAGATCGTTTCCACACTTGGGTCGCACGGCGCGCTTGACAGAGCGCGGTGCGGTCGGCGGAACAGCCGGGCTCGTCGGGTTCATACGCTAGCCAGGCGTCTGGCCCCAGATGCTCCTCCGCATCAGTTGACGTCACCCAGATACACCGCTCCCACAAAGGGAACACCTCTTGCCAGAATCAGGGCAACCGCCTTCGGATACATCCGGCAGCCAGCTAGATCCGAAAGCCGCAACCACTCAACTCCAATCTGCATCTCGTCCGGTGCTGCACCGAGAACTGCAGTCGCCCCATCCACCAGCTGGCACTCGAACATCAACTCAACTTGGTGAGCCCCCTTGTCCTCGTTTGCGAACTCGTGGTGTCGCGCAATGTAGTCACGAACAAACAGAAGACGTCCCATCCGCACTCGCAGACCGGTCTCCTCAAGGCACTCTCGTCGAACAGCTTCCTCTAGAGTCTCCCCGTGCTTCTGGCCGCCTCCTGGGAGGCCGTACCAGTCGCCGACAGAGTCCCGGTGCTTGAGGAGTAGAACACGGCCGTCTGCGACAATCACTGCCTTTGCCGATATGCGGACGACACTCGTCATCTCATCGCTTCCTTCCAGACGTCTACCGGACCGCGTATCAGCCGCGAGCGTCAAGGGCGGCGCGGCGGGTGCGTCGCGGGCGTCAGCCGGCAGTGCAGTCGCACGGGGCCCCAGAGAACCGGCTTGACACCAGCTGTTCTATATCAGCGATACTGCGCCTCGACGCAACCCCAGCTCACTTCACGCACCGGATTGCCCCAGGTCGTCACGGTGATCGGTTCGGAGTTGAGCTGTTGTTCCTCCCCAGTTTCCATGAGCGCGAAGAGGTGGTACCAGTACTCTGTTCCACCCTCCACTGTGGTGTCTTCGTGCTGGCCAGGAGACTCCGGACGGAGCAGCTCGGCGTTGATGACGGCGACTCCGGTGTCCGGCTCAGTCGAACGCTCGATGTTGAATCCGAGAATGCCCTCGACGGACGACACGACCCACCGGAGAGTAACGGTGTTCTCCCCCGTTACGGAAGCGAAGAAGGCGAACTCCCAATTGGCGTCGCCCAACTGCGCCACCACCTGTACACTGCTTGCTCTGCCGGGCCACGCCGTGGCCGGCAGTTTCGCTACTTCCCTCGCATAGGCGTCCCCAAGTGTACGCGCCCAGGCAACTGTCGGTCAAGGTTTTCCCGCTGCTACGCCGGTATTGTGGCGGGCCACACCGTCTCCGACTCACGTTTGTGGCTCCCCGTCCATCGCTGTATACTGGTACCTGGCAGGCAGCTCCTCTCTCCCGCATCGGGCGCCGCTGTCACATCCCCTCGACAGGCAGCAACAGACAACGAACGACACCACGAGTGGAGGACCACCATGCGAAGCAACCGCACCTTCATCCTGACGGCAGCCCTTGCAGCAGCTGTGCTACTCGCGGCCTCCCCCGTAATCGTGGCAGATACGCATGCGCTCACGGAAGCTGTTGGAACCGGCGACGCCGACACGCCCGCCTTCGGCACCGGCGTCGGCAGAGACGCCCCCCTCGCCCGGCGCATCACCGACCCCGCCGACTTCCTGGGCGGCTACGCCGCTGAAGGCGAACTCGACGATTTCCTCCTCGCGAACGGGGACGTTGCCATCATCATCGAGGACATCGACCACCTCCACGATGCCGGCCTCTCCGGCGGCAACATCGTCGATGCAGCCGTCCCGCCCTACTGGGCCGACGAGCTGGCCAGCCACTTCACGCTCCTGGAGGAATACCCGCGCCAGGCGCTCTACGACACCGTCTACATCGAGAGCGACGGCAACGGCGGCGAGGCTGTCATCGTCGCGCGCGGGGTCGATTCCGACAATCCGGACCTCGAGGTCACGACGCGCTATCGCGTCACCGCCGGCGTTCGCTACATCAAGATAGAGACGACCATCTTCAACCACGGCGGGTCCGTCTCCGGCTACTCGGCCGGTGATGCTCTGAACTGGTGGGGCGGCGGGACCCACTTCGCGCCGGGGTATGGGTTCGACATCACCGGAACGACGACGTACTCAGCATGGATCGGCGCAACGGGCGCAAGCACCTGCTACGGCTACACTATCGATTCCGGCACACTGACGTGCACACACGGGGACCTCTGGTCCGACCCCATCGTCTTCTCCGGCAACATCTCCGCGGGCGCATCGCAGACCTTCACGCGCTACTTCGTCGCAGGCAACCTCGGTCTGGCGTCCGTCTCGGACGCGGCGCACGAGATACGTGGCACGTCCGTGGGCACGGTCGCGGGAACGATCACCGACGAGGACACGGGCGAACCCATCCCCAACGCGACCGTCAGCTGCGACGTCGGGGGAACCTCAACCTACACGCAGGCTCGCTCTGACATGGACGGCAACTACAGCGCGACGCTCTACGCGGGCAGCTACACGTTCAAGGCATCTGTTCCATCCTACCTGCCCACGCAGGAGGACGCATCGATCACGGTATCACAAACAACGACGGTCGACTTCGAGCTTGAGTCCGGTGAGTGGACTCCGGCGAACACTGACACACTCACGGTCGTAATGCGCCCCATCCTGTCCGTCCCGACGCTGCTCACCCCCGGCGATGCGTTCACGATCGATGCTATGGCGCCCCAGGCGACCACCGGATGGGCGGCGCTGCTGCGGCGAGGAAGCATCGAAATCCCGTTGTCCGTGACCGGCGCCGAGTTCGAGCCGGACCGCCAGCGCTGGTTCATCACAGCAACGGTGCCGGGCAGCACCCAACCGGAGCTCTATGACCTCGTCGTCAGCGCGTCGGACAGCATACACGACGTGGCGCGGCACGCGGTCTCCGTAAAGAAGGAGGACCCGGACGACTTCTACTTCATTCACATCACCGACCCGCACATGCCCACCCATCTCTACTACTACCAGGATGGGGCGGAGTCCGACTCGACCGAGATGGACGACATGCGCGCGGTCATCGACGACATCAACCTTATCAACCCGGCGTTCGTGTTGCTGACGGGCGACGTGGTGAACGAGGGGGAACTGGAGGAGTACCTCAACTGGCGGTCCTTTACGAAAGCCAAGCGCATCATGCGCGAACTCGACGTGCCCGTTTACATCACGGGCGGAAACCACGATCTGGGAGGGTGGGAATCGACGCCGCCCCCGGACGGGACTGCCAGGCGCACCTGGTGGAGGTTCTTCGGATGGCGCTGGCTCAACAACCCGCCGCCCGGTGAGGTCATCTACACTCAGAACTACTCGTTCGACTACGGCGGCGCGCACTTCATAGGGTTGGAGGCCTACGACAACTACGATAACTGGCGCTACTGGTTCTACGGCAGGGAGAGCTTCACGGGCCGCCAGATGGCATGGCTCGTCGACGACGTTGCGACCGTCGACCCCCCAACACCGGTTATCGCCTTCCATCACTACGACTTCGGCAACGAGCTGATGCTCGACTACTACGGCATTGACGCGGCCTTCTGGGGACACATCCACAGGAACTGGGGCGACATCACCACAACACCCTTCAACCTCGCAACCGACAACGTCTGTGACGGCGCAAGGAGCATGCGGCTGGTGCGCGTCTCGGATGGCGTGGTGGCTCCGTGCGAGACGTTCCGGTCGGGTTCTACCGGACAAAACCTCCGCATCGCGTTCGACCGCCCCAACAACGGCACGGAGTCCACCGTCACCGCAATCGTGACGAACGGACTCAGCGAGAGCTTCGAG
>JAUWCJ010000077.1 GCA_030609365.1 Candidatus Eiseniibacteriota bacterium
ACGCGAACCTCGACTTCCCCGTAGAAGTGGTGCGACTACGCTCCTCCTGAGTCTAGCACGGGGCGCTCCGCGTTTCAAAGTTGACGCGACCGGCGCCAGGGGGTACGATTCACAGTTGTGGTGCTCATACGCCGGGACCCCCGATAAGAAAGGGTTTCAGATGAAGGGCATCTTTGCCGCAGTTCTCGCCCTCGTGGCCTTGTTCCACCCGGCTATCTCGCTGGCCGACACCGTGATCGTCGACTACGACGGGTTGGGCGACTACAGGCACATTCAGGAGGGTATTGACGCTGTCTCAGACGGTGGGACCGTCCTGGTCATGGCCTCCCTCGGTGGCCCGGTCACCTTCCGTGGCGCCGGGAACCGCGCGCTCGACTTCGGCGGGAAGAACATAACGCTCTCGGTCCCCGGGGGGCAGCAGGTATCCATCGACTGCGAAGGTGTCGACAGGGCGATCTTATTGCCGACCGGCACCAACTCCACGTCCCACATCACCGGGTTCACATTCCTGAACGGGCTCGCGCCGGACGGCGGAGGCGCCATCAGGTGTGACGGCGAGTCCCCGCGCATCTCTGACTGCGTCTTCCGGAATAACGCCTCCTCAGACGGCGGCGCCATCATGCTTTCAGCTGGTCCGACGCACCTCACGAACTGCGCGTTCTACGAGAACTCGGCCTCGAACCACGGCGGGTCGGTCTACGCGGCGAGCTCGGACATCATGGTCAGCGGCTGTACGTTCAGTGACAACGACGCCGTGAGAGGCGGCGGACTTGCCCTGGTCGGCTCCAACCTGACCATGGTGAGCTGCACGCTGGCGAACAACGGGGGCGTCTTCGGCTCGAGCGTCTGGCTTGATGAGGAATCGACCGCGACGATAGAACAGTGCGTCCTCGCGTTCGGACGGAGTGGACGGTGCTTGTGGGGCGGCACTCCCGAGACGTTCCACTGCTGCGTGTTCGGCAACGAAGATGGCGATGACCTGCCGGGAAATGCACACGACAACCTGTTCCTCGACCCGCTGGTCTGCGATCTCTACGGTGCCGGCGGCGGCAACATGAGCCTCTGCAGCAACTCGCCCTGCCTGCCCTCCAGCGCGGACAACCCCTGGGGCCTCCAGATAGGCAGCAGGGCACAGGGCTGCCCCGATTGCGACTCCCCTGCCGAAACAGCCACCTGGGGCGCCATCAAGGCGCTTTTCAGATAGCCCGGCTGTCGAGCCCCATCTCTCCACGCGCTCCGGTGCTCTCGTGCCCGTCGTCCCCCCACTACAGCACGCTCCCCGGTCCTGCCCCCTCCCCAGAGGCCCCTCGGGCCTGGAATTTGCTCTACTGAACACCGCATACGCGGGCACAACACCGGGGAATCCCGGTGCGCACGCAGCTGCGTACGTCCACCATCGCACAAGCTGTGCGTGACCGATATTGATGAATCCCTGCACCGCCCTGTTCTTGGGCATTCAAAGGCTTGACAGATACCATGCTCATTACTACAATCCGCGCAGTTCTGATGACACGGGTTGGCACCCTGACCCGGAAGATTCGGGTCGGCAACAAACGATTGCACATGTCACGATTCAAACTGCTGCTCCTCCCGGGCATCATTGCCCTGGCGTTGCTTTTTCCTACCCACGCTGCGTGCGCGGATGTTCCGTCGCGCTCGTCGGCCAGTTCTCACGTACTCGTGGGGATGACGCCGAACACGGGCTTCGAGATCACCTACGACGACTCTCTTGTCTACCCGGACCCAATTGCCTCCGACGGATTGGGGATCGTCGGTTTCACCATCGACCGTGGGGCTTTCCCGGATGCGGGGATCGTCTGCCTGCGCCCGCCGGCGCCTCCAGAGGTTCTGGACTGCACGATCAGCGAACTCGATACGAGCGCGCTCTTCTGCTGGCACACCGATAGACTCAGCTGGTCACATCTCGAGTACGGAACCACGAGTGGGCACTACCCCCACTCCTCCGAGGAGCTGCTGGAGCTGGCCGTCGAGCACGGAGCGGTGCTCGTGTCGCTCATTCCCGAGACGACCTACTACTACCGCGTGGTGTCCACGGATGCATTTGGTAACCGGGCAGTAACGGATGAGTTCCTCTTCGATACGTGTCCCCGTCGCCCGGACATCACGGGGATGACCGCGTCGGACGTGACGGCGACGTCGTTCAGAGTCGTCTGGACGACGAGCACGCCCGCTGACTCACGCGTCGAGTACGGTCAGAACGAGTCGTGCAGCGACGGCACGGTGTCGCTCCCGTATCTCGTCACGGATCACGGCGTCTCGATCGAAGACCTCTCGCCCGGAGCGACCTACTACTTCAGAGCCAGGAGCGTGGACGAGTGCGGCTGTGAGGTCGTGTCGGATGTGTCGTCCGTGACTGCTACGGCCGAGACCGTTCAGGTCATCGCGGTGTCGGTTCTCGAGGTGACGCCAACCACGGCGGCCATTCGCTGGTGGACGAACGTCCCGGCCACGTCACAGGTCACTTATGGAGTAACGCCGTCCTACGGCCTTTTCACGCCGTTTGAGGCCGATCTTGTGACGAACCACCTCATGGTGCTGGACGGGCTCTCTCCGGAGACGCACTACCACTTCAGGACTATGTCGGTCGATGCGGGCGGCCACGATACCTTTTCCGCAGACCTTACGTTCACCACGGAGCCGGCAGACACACCACAGAGTCTGAGCATCTACAACGTGTCCGTTCATGTGGTCGATGGGCCCGCTGCCACTGTCCGATGGATAACGAATATGCCGTCGACGTCCCTGGTCGAGTACGGTCCTGACACGGGCTACGGATCGAGCGTCGCGGACAGCGAAGAGGTCACGCAGCACAGCGTCATGCTGGACGAGCTGGAGCCACAGATGCTCTACCACTTCAGAGTTGCGAGCAGCGCAGGAGTAACGATGGAGGCGGTCTCGGCCGACATGGTGTTCTCGACACAGGGCGTCGCTGACCTCTCTCCTCCCGTGGTGCCGGAAGGACTCGTGGCCACATCCACGGAGTCCGCGGTGAGTCTGTCGTGGGAGCCCACGCCCGACGGCGACCTTGCCGGTTACACGCTCTATCGAAGACGCGAGGGACATCTCCTCTACTCCACCGTGGTCACGGTGCCGCAAGGACAGACCACATACAGTGATGTGGACGTGAGCCCCGGCACGTACTACGACTATGCGGTCGCCGCCCGCGACGCGGCGGGGAACGAGAGCGGGCTCTCTCACGAAGTTCGGGTGATGGCGGGCGCCAGTGCGTCCGGGCACATCTGGGTCTTCCCCAACCCCGTGGTGGACCAGACGGCCATCAGGTTCGCGCTGCCGCAGGGACGGTCGAGAACCTCATCAGACGACGGATACACACTGCGGATATACGATGCTTCCGGACGCCTGGTGCGGACACTCGACGGTACGTCATCGGCGTCCACGCCACGGACCGTCTACTGGGACGCGAGATACGACGGTGGGCGGCCCGTGCCGTGCGGAACGTACTTCTGCGTGCTCGCGAACCGGGCGGGCACCCTCCGCACCAAGCTGCTCGTGCTCAGGTAGGGCTTTTCCCCGTGCTCAGGCAGGGCTTGTCCCCGTGCTCAGGCAGGATCTTCCCGTCCTCAGGTAGGATCTTCCCGTGCTCAGGCAGCGTTCTCCCGCCCTGTGATCCCGAATCTCGGGCAGAGAGCGCCTCACAGAACTCAGACCCCACAACGTGTATTGAGAGAGGCATAACCCACCGTCGAATGACGGCGACGTCTATTCGTCTCTTGATTCGTGTGCTGGTGCGCCGCTAGACTCGCCCGGTGGATTCATAGTACTGGAAGAACCGGCAAACAACACCGATGTCAAGAGGGAGGTAGCTATGCGGAGAGTTCTGATACTGATGCTGACCGCAGTGCTCATGTTCGGTCTGTTCGGGTGTGCCTCGATGACGAGCCAGGACGCCGGCATCCTGATCGGCGCCGCGGGCGGCGCGCTCGCGGGCGCGGCCGTCGGGAACGCATCCGGGAACCCGGCGGTCGGCGCCATCCTGGGCGCGGTGGTCGGCGGAGCGGCCGGAGGCATCATCGGCAACTACATGGACGACCAGGCGGCAGAGATGGAGGCCGATCTCGAGGGCGCCACGATAGAGCGGGTCGGAGAGGGCATCAAGATCACCTTCGACTCCGGCATCCTCTTCGACGTCGACAAGGCCGTACTGAGATACGAAGCCAAGGAGAACATCGCCAAGCTCGCGGTGATCCTCAACAAGTACAAGGACACGAACATCATGCTCGCGGGGCACACTGACTCTGATGGCGGAGCGGACTACAACATGGCGCTCTCAGAGCGCAGAGCGCGAGCGGTGGAAAGCTACCTCGCGGAACGCGAGGTGAGCAATCCGCGGATGTCGTCAGCCTGGTACGGCGAGTCGCAGCCGGTAGCTGACAACAGCACAATCGAGGGCAAGCAGGCCAACCGCCGCGTCGAGGTCGCCATCATGGCCAACGAAGAGCTGAAGAAGGCGGCCGAGGAGCAGGCGGAGCAGCAGGGATAGCGGGAGCGCAGCGCCGGGGCACGGACCGCTGCAACAAATTGCTACAGCAGACCGCTACAATTGAGATGGCCGCCCCGCATCGCGGAGCGGCCATCTTTCGTTCCGATTCTATCCAACAGGGCTACTCAGCGAGCCTGACGACGTTCTCCGCGGCCGGGCCCTTTTCGCCCTGGACGATGTCGAACTCAACAGAGTCGCCCTCGCCGAGGGTCTTGAAAGCATCGTCGCCGCTCTGGATAGCCGAGAAGTGGACGAAGCAGTCCTTCTGCCCATCATCTGGCGTAATGAAGCCAAAGCCCTTGCTGTCATTGAACCACTTCACCTTACCGGTCGTACGCATCCAGCACTACCTCCGTCTAGACAGCCGCATCCGGGCTCTGGGCCCGATCTGCCGGCCATTGCAAATGCGCGGGCCTCTCACCCGCTTGAACGCGCCACATTTCTGCCGGTGCACCCTCTCACACATGCCTCAGAAACAGAAAAGACCTGCGCGTATGCCAGGTCCCTCTAGTGTCTTCGGATATGTCCGTGCACCGACGTGGCTCCGCCTACTTCGAACAATAAGGTAGCAAGAGCAGCGCTCTCTGTCAACAGGAATCGGCACTACAGGCGGTATCGCCGCCTCATGGTGGTGCGGGCGGGGCAAACACCGTCGGTTGGCATACGCCATTGCTGAGGTGACAATCACCAACCACCGGGCGGCGTTCAGGGACCACCTGGTGCCGCTGCACGCGCCCCCGCTCTACTTCATCCTCAGTGAAGTTGAGTAGTGCTTGTAGTCCGTGTACGAACCGTTCATCCAGAGGAGCCCCGGGCCGTCCACCGAGCGACCGAGTGGTACGAGCGGCCTGACGTTGTTCGAGGCCGATCCGCTGGTGACGGCTTCGGACGACCAGCTGCGCCCGCCGTCCGGTGTCGTCCACCGCTCTATCTCGAACACGCCTCCAATCGGCCTGGAGAGATAGACGACCGATGGGTCCGAGTGGTCGAGAGCTATCCCTCCCGAGTAGTAGGGCTCGAAGTAACGGTGCCTCTCCCCTCCGGTCGGGAACCACGACCCCGCGGATGTGAGTTCCGTGTCCACCCACGCGGTCCCGTCCCATCGAGCGTAGCGGTACCTGTGGTCCTCCTCGGCCGGGAAGGTCACATACGCGATGACCGGATTCCCAGAGGAATCGAACGCGAGGTCCCACAGCCAGGCCCGCGCGCCCGCGTGCGCGGCGTCGTAGACGAGATCCATCTCCTCGAACGCAAGCGGCAGGTCTTCCATCGTACCCAGTATCGAACCGTCAGCGCGGCGGAACGTACTGTCCCTGTAGGATACGTAGTAGATGCTGTTCGCGGGCTCGCTGCCCGGGTGGTCGTTCGTGAACGCGAAGTGGATCGTGGCAACACCGTCGGAGGCGACCTTGACGTACGGCCTCTCCCCATCGCCACGGATCAGTGCGACCGGCTCACTCCAGCTCAGACCGGTCTCTGTGACCGAGAACATGGGCAGGAAGTCCGTTCCTCGCCAGAAGACGTATCTCTTGTCTCTCTCTCCTGCGAGAAGCGCGGCGTTCGGGTAGGTATATCCCGACACTTCCGATGTGTGGCCCGACGCGGCGTGCGGCTTCCCCCAGGAAGCGATATCCTCGGGATTCGTGGAGGTCCTGTAGATCATCCAGCGACCTCTGTGGCCGCTGTAGAAGACGATCAGACGACCGTCAGGCCTGACCAGAACGGCCGGGCTCGCATGGTCGTCCTCCTGCAGGTGCTCCGCAACCACGGCCGATGCCACCTCCTTCGAATCGTGATCGTAGTGCGCCAGTGTAACGTCACCGGTCGAGGTCACGAATCCGACGAAGGTCCGCCTGTGCTCTCCCCTGTGGAAGACGGCCCGCGGGTCTCCGAACCAGCACCACGCGCCGTCTGTGGCGAGTACGGCGTACGACTCGCCGGGCAGCCCGTCCTCGATCACGAGCTCCACCCGCGAGTCGGGTACCTGCGCGACCTCTTCCACAACCTCTCCCCCGGTCTCGGGGGCGGGCCCGCACGCGCCCAGAAGGCCCAGGGTTCCCGACAGCACAGCTATCAAGAGAAGAGCGGCAGTACGTGAAGATGTCACGGTTGGCTCCTTCTGTCCGGCGGCTCCACCACCGGTCCGGCCGTCGCGCGCTCCAGCCTCAGTATCTCGCTCCCCGCGAGCAGGAACGCCCCCACACCGTACGGCGCCGACTGATCGCGCGCCGCAAATGCAGGACCTCTCCCCACGCCTTGAACCCATCCGAGCTTGCCGTCGTCGTCGACAGCCGACACAAGGCCGCTCCACGCCTTCTCGATCACGGGGAGATACGTCGCCGCGTCGAGCAGTCCCTCGCGCACACCCCACGCCAGAGCGTAGCAGAAGAGCGCGCTGCCACTGCTCTCCGGCGGCTGGTGCGCAAGCGGGTCAAGCAGCGACGAGCCCCAGAGCCCGTCCTCCCCCTGAAGTGGCGCCACCCTCTCAGCCATGTCGCTGAAGAGGCGCTCGTGGTCCGGGCGGCTGTCGAAATCCTCAGGCAGGGCGGCCAGTACTCTGGCGGCGCCGGCCAGGACCCACCCGTTGCCGCGCGACCACAGGATCTTGTTCCCGCGCCACGACCGCGGGACGCTGCCGTCCCTTCTCCGCATCGCGCGCTCGTCCCTGTAGAAGAGATGCTCGGCGGAATCGTACAGAAGGTCGTGCACGTCCCACCACATGTCGTCCATGAGATTGGCGTATGACGGGTTCCCGGTCATCCGACTCAGCCGCGCCATCGCAGGAGGCGCCATGAAGAGCGCGTCGCACCAGGACCACTCGACTCGTCCCGAGCCCGGGTCGATGACTATCGCGTCGAACGTCTCACGGATAGCGTCGATCGCGCGCTCGTCGCCGCCCGCGGCTGCGAGCGCGATGTAGACCTGCCCCGCGCAGTGGTCATCGGCGTGCCGCGCCCTCGGGCCGGGCAGCCATCCGGTCGACGTGGCCCACGCAAGGGCCGCGTCGCGATACTCCTCGTCCCCAGTGGCCTCGTAGGCGCCCATGACACCCGTCATGAAGACGGCCTGCTTCCATCCGGGGTCGGGGGCCTCATGCCGGAGTTTGAACTCCGCGAGCTGCCACCTGAGAACGTGCTTCATGATCTCCGCAGCATCCGTGGTCTCCGGAGGCTGGAGTGCTCCCGGCTCACCGCTCTTCCCGCGGGTCTCGCCGCCGCCCGCGACGACGTCCGCCACGATCGCGGTGCCGTAGTCCGCGTAGTCGGTGTAGTCGCCCCTCATCCAGAGCACGCGCGGGCCGTCCGTGAGTCTGCCGCGGGGTACGCACGGGCGAACGTTGTTGACGCTCGACCCACGGGTGACCGCCTCCCAGCGCCACGTTGCGCCGCCGTCCTCCGTTACCCAACGCTCTATCTCGAAGACACCGAGCACCGGTCTGGACAGGTAGACCACGGAGGGGTCCTCGTGGTCGAGAGCCAGTCCTCCCGAGTAGTGCGGCTCGAATCGCTTCTCGCCCTCGGGGCCCGTTGGGAAGTGGGACCCGGCCGCAACGATCTCATGGTCCTCCCATGCCGTTCCGTTCCACCTGGCGTATCTGTAGCGATGCTCCTCACCACTGGGGAAGACGGCGAAGACTACGACCGGTCGACCCTGGTGGTCGGCCGCGACGTCCCACACCCAAGCGGGCGCATCGGACTCGGCGCCGTCGTAGACCGTGTCTGCGGAGTCCGCGGCGAACGGCAGCTCGTCCACGCCTGCAATCAGCGAACCGTCAGCACGCCGAAACTGCCCGCGGTCGTAACACACGTAGTGAATGCCGTTCCCGGGTTCTCTCCTGGGATGGCCGTCGGTGAACACCATGTGAATGGCGCTCCCGGCCGCGGCGTATTTGGCGTACGGCCGCTCACCGGCGCCGCGCAGCACTTCGCGCCCCGCGTCCCAGGTCTCGTCATCGCTCAAGATCAGGAGGGA
This sequence comes from Candidatus Eiseniibacteriota bacterium, assembly GCA_030609365.1. GTDB lineage: Bacteria > Joyebacterota > Joyebacteria > Joyebacterales > Joyebacteraceae > JALGZG01. Next base: position 8,495 of record JAUWCJ010000077.1, read on the forward strand.
TGGCTGGTAACCCTGTCCCCGGAAGAAGAGCAAGGCATCGCCCTGCTCGGTCGAGAGCGCCGGGTTCGGATACGTGTACCCTCCGTGGCCGTCCAGCCTCGCGCCGGTCATCTTCTCTTCGCCCCACGACGACACGTCCTCCGGCTCCGTGGACACACGGTAGTTGATGCGGCTCCCTCTGTGGCAGCAGTAAAAGACGACTATACGACCATCCGGTCTCACCAGAAGCGATGGGCTGGCATGGTCGTTCTGCTGAAATTTGGCGCGGACGGTCGACGTCTGCACGTCCGACGTCTCGTGGTCGTACGATGCCACCACCACGGACCCGTCAGAGCTGACCCAGCCCACGTAGGTGCGTCTGTGCTGTCCTTCGTGCGTGACTGCTCTGGGGTCGCCGAACCAGCACCAGGCTCCGTCCTGCGTGAGCTCGCGGTGCTCGCTGCCGGCGGGCGGCGGCGCCTGCACGTCTCCGCCGACCGGAATGCTGCCCGCCAGTGCCAACAGCAGGACGCACAGGACCGCGGCGCCACGCACACGTCGATCGAACTGTGGCGGCCAGGGAGAACCCATCAGCGCCTCCCCCCACCGGCCTCGTCCAGCCAATCGAGCGGGAAGTCCTCCGGAAGACGGACCAGCTCGAAAACGGTCGCGATGAACTCGAGATCGTCACCGGCCCGCATCGGGTTCAGATACTTCCAGACGATCGTCCCGTCGGGCGTCATCTCGAAGGCCTTGCCACGGTCCGACTCGGTTATGAGGGTGCTGCCGTTCTCGAAGAGGTGCGCCCGACGCCAGTAGCCCGCGCCCCTGATGGAACTCGGAGGATCATCGCCGGGCTGCGCGGCCCACGCGTCAGCGAAGCCCATGCCCCACTCGTGCAGACGGTTGCCCGCCATGTCCATCAGCACAGCGCCCGGGAAGTGACCTGACGTGTAGAGATTCAGTCCGTCGGATGTGCGTTGCCCGCCGTAGACGACCACACCCGTGTTCACGGGAGCCGGAGATGAACCGGTGAGGTAGCCGAGAGAACGAAGCCTCGCGAACTCCATTCTCTGCTCGGCGGCGAGGCTCCGTTCCTCCTCCGGGGGCACTTCCATCCAGCCGTGACCGTGCCATCTCCCCTCTGCCTGCCCCCAATCAGGAGTTGCGGTGCGACTCTGCTCGCCGGTCGTCGACTCCGGTGTGCCGCACCCCGCCAACAGCAAACAGACGGGAGCAACGGCGAGACTGTTCCTGACCACAAGAATCTCCTGTACGTTCAGCCCTGCAAACCCGCCGTATCCTGACGGGCGTGAGCGGTTCGTGAAGCGGCGCCGGGACAATGAGGCACCGCAGGTCACTATATCACACGGGACCGGAGACACCAATCCGCGTGCTTGAGGCACCCCTGGTACCGGGCGTTGCGGACTGGCGCTCTCGAGCGGCTTCATGGCGAAACAGACACTAAACGCCGGAGGGGAGAACGAGGTCTGAAAGGCTGAGGGCACGAACGGCGACCGACTCGACAAACTGGTGACGTCTTCTAATTCAGCCTGCGTGGCGCAAGAGCGCGCCCCCGAATCGTTCGGTTGTGCGCGGCACGGGAACTCAGTACATATAGGTACGCTTTCACTGCTCCCCCCGTAGTCGCAAGCCCACCTCGAGGAGGATCAAGGTGAAGTCCTATCTGCTAGCAATTGTCTGCGTCTTCTGCACGCTGACCGGGACCGCCGTGGCCAGCAGGGTCCACGTTGACTGGAACGGGGGCGGCGACTACCTGACGATCCAGGAGGGAATAACCGCGGCGAGCAGGGACGACACGGTGCTCGTTGCGTCCGGCACGTACTCAGGCCCGCTGAATCGGGACATCTCGTTCGGCGGCAAGGACGTCTACCTCGTCTCAAAGGCGGGAGCTGACTTCACGATCATCGACTGTGAGAACGCGGGCCGCGGATTCGAGTTCACGCGGAGTGAGACGCCGGATGCGGTCGTCGAGGGATTCACCGTCATGAACGGGATCGCTCCAGTGAACGACGTAGGCCAGAGGTGGGGCGGCGCGCTCTTCTGCTTCAATTCGGCGCCCGTGATACTGGGCTGCTCGTTCGTCGACTGCTACGGCGAGTACGGCGGGGCCATGTACTGCGGGATTTCCTCCGTCATGTCGATCGTGTCCTGCACATTCGAAGACAACGAGGCGCTGTGCTACGGCGGCTCCATCTACTGCTACGGGGCCGATATTGACATCGCGAAGTGCGACTTCACGGGGAACGAGGCCGGCTGGAGCGGCGGCGGCGTGTGCTGCAAGACGGGGACGCTCGTCCACTTGTCGGACTGCGAATTCATTGACAACACGGCGCAGGACGGCGGGGCGGTCTACGTGGGGACGTTCGTCGACGGGGGGAGCGAGCCCGAGGAATCCTCGAAGATCTACTTCTGCGACTTCAGGCATAACACGGCGTCGAGAGGCGGCGCGGTGTTCATCAACGGATTCACCTGGGTCGTCGCCGCGGGGTGCGAGTTCGACTACAACACCGCCACGCTCGAGGGCGGCGGGATCTACGCCCTGACGGATTACACACGGTCTCTGTCCGTCCAAAGCTGCACGTTCTGCTTCAACGGCGCCGAACACGGCGGCGGCATCTACTCCGCGGGGGAATACGAATTCGATATGGAGATCGCCCGGTCGATCTTCGCGTTCGGCACGGGGGGCGCCGCGGTTCAGGCAGAGAACTACAACTCGGTGTCTCCGACGCTCTGTCTGGCGTTCGAAAATGTCGGGGGCGACTACCTCCCAGATAGCAGGAACCTCAACTTGGACCCGCTCTTCTGTGACGTCTTGGAGGGCGACTACTACCTGTGCGACAACTCGCCCTGCCTCGCGGCTAATCATCCCTTGGGTGGTTTCGCTCTCGGCGCCCACGCCAGTCCCTACACCACCTGCGGGGCCTGTGCCGCCCCGGTCCAGGATGTGTCCTGGGGCTCGATCAAGGCCATGTACAGATAGAACGTTCCCACCGGAGGGAATCTGACCGCTCACCTGCCACGACGAAGGCCCGGCTACAAGCCGGGCCTTCGTCGCATCCCCCGCTATCGGACGATCCCCCAGCTAGTGGGTGCATCCCCCAGACAGCAGGCTCATCCCACAGACAGCAGGCGCATCCCCCAATCTCTGCGGCTCTACGTGGAGAACCAGTACGTGACCTTCGCCAGGAAGGTGTTCTCCGGTTCCCTGTCAAGGAGCGCGCCGGGATCAAGCGATGTCTCGAGCGCCGGCCTGCTGGATCGACTGTCGTACAGGTCCCGTCCCTGCTTCCAGACCAGATAGAAGGTGCTTCCGGGACGGTACTCCCATCGGAGCACCGCGTTGATGTTCATCGCGGAGTACCGGAAGTCGTGGTCGCTGACGTCCTCGGCGTCGAAGCCCGGAATGTCCACGGCGGGAGCCAGATCGTACGTGTCCGGCGTCACGAGTTCGCGCGCGTTCCCGTAGCCGCCCACGGTCACATAGGGCTGGGCATATAGCTGCAGCGACAGCTCGCGGCTGAACAGAATGTCGGAGCGGAACGTGGCATCGACCGTCTGCTGTTCGAACTCGGCGAAGACGTAGCTCACCCCGCCTATGCCTCCACGGGGGTTCCTGAAGTTGTCCAGATGCTCCGCCTCGGAGCGCGAGCGCCCGTAGGAGACTGAGAGGCTGTAGGTCATTGCCTCCGTGGCCGTCCAGTCCAGCCCGACCGAGGCCCGTCTGTTCCACCCCCCCAACGCGTCCCAACCGGTATTCAGATCGACGTTGATCACAAGCGGCCGCCGATAGTCCGTGTTGAACCCCAGCCACCCGTAGACGCCAGACGGATAGCGCACCAGGGGCCCCTGCCACGTCACGCCGAGCGTGTCCGTGAACGTGCGCGTGTCGTGCTTGGACGTTCCTTCAGAGTTCCATCCGCCTCCACCCCAGACGTGCCAGTAGTTCAACAGCTGACCTGATGCATTGAGATTCAGCCCCTGGTTCTTGGCGCGCCCCCTGTCGTACGACCACGCGACATCACCTGTGTCGAGGTCCAACTCCTCGTTCCCCGCGTAGAGCCAGTTCCTCCAGAGATCGAGTCCAATGTGGCCTCTCAGGAACAGCTCACAATCGCGTGTGGAGTTATGCTCGTAGCGCAGCCACCCGCTGACGCTTGTCTCGTCCGGCGCCCTCAGGAAACCCGCGTCGTTCAGGTCGAGTTTGTCGCTCTCCCAACGACCGGAGACACCACCCATGAACGCGCCTCCGAGCTTCCGGATACCCAGGTTACCACCGGTGCCGTAGAGCTTCCCGTGAGGGATCGACGGATCCGACGCAACGGCGGCAGGGTCGACCACCGACCCTACGAACGACCCCTCCACGTTGTAGTCGCGGTCGTGGAAGTTGAGGTCGAAATCCACGGCCGTGGTCCACGCGTCGCGCGATGCGAAGTCGCCGTAATCTTCTCTGTCGGCACTCCTGAACACGCCCGTCTGCATGACGTTGATGCGGTGAGCGCCGCCCGCGAACTCCTTGCCGAGTCGCCCGACCAAGTAGCGCGTCGACTGCTCCCCGCTCTTCAGGAAGTTGTGCGCGTGCCCCTCTTCGGTCACGTCCGTCGAAGCGAACAGCGCCGCGACAGTGAGACCCTGGTCCGTCCTGCCGGTCAGCTTGCCGGCCGCGCGAATCCGGGAGTTCACGTCCCCCGTGCCTACGCGCCGTGAGTAGAAGACGTTGAAACGGGGGTGCTGGAAGTAGCGGTTTCCCTCGATGAAGAACGGCCGCTTCTCCTCGAAGTAGGTCTCGAACGGAGACAGGTTCAACAGCGACGGGTCGGCCTCGACCTGTCCGAAGTCCGGCTGGAACGCCGCGGCCAGTGTGAAGTTCGACGTGAGCCCATACTTGAGGTCGAGCCCGAAGTTCTGGTAGTACTCC
>JAUWCJ010000047.1 GCA_030609365.1 Candidatus Eiseniibacteriota bacterium
CGCCTCTTCCGCGGCTTCGTCCGTGGCCTCGGGCTCCGCCTCGTCCTTGGCTTCGTCCGTGGCCTCGGGCTTCGCTTCTTTCTTGGCTTCGTCCGTGGCCTCGGGCTTCGCTTCTTCCGTCGAGGTCTCGTCGGTGGGCGCTTCGGCCTCTGCCGGCGTCGCTTCCTCACCGGACGGCGCCTCAGCCGTTTCCTCCACCTTGTCGTCGGTCTCGGCAGGAGCCTCAGGCTCGGGCTCCGGCTCCAGGAGTTCCGCACGGATCTCGTGCGCCGCGATGTACTCGGCCAGCGCCTCCTCCGACTGCTTCTCCATGTAGGCCTTGACCGAGAGAACAATACGACGATTCTCGGGTGAAACCTCGATAACTTCCAGCGGAAGCGGGTCGGCGGGCGCGAACCGCGCCTCTATCTTGCTGATCTCCGGAAGCGCAAGATGAGACATCGGGACGAATCCCTCGACGTCGCCGGGGAGGTCTACGACGATGCCGGACTTGTGTATCCGGCTCACCGTGCCCTCGACCTGCGTTCCCGTCGCGTACTCCTGCGCGAGGCGCTCCCACGGGTTCTCCATCGACTGCTTGATGCCCAGCGAGATGCGGTGCCTGTCCTTGTCGATGCCCAGTACCATCACCTCGACCTTCTGGCCTCTGTGGAGAACCTCGCTCGGATGCTTGATCCGCTTCGTCCAGGACATGTCGGAGATGTGGACCAGGCCGTCCATGCCCTCCTCGAGCTGGACGAACGCGCCGAAGTCCGTGAGATTCCGGACGCGCCCCTCGATCCTCGATCCGACCGGGTACTTGGTGTCGAGATCCTGCCATGGGTCGCTCTCGGTCCTCTTAAGGGACAGCGAGATCTTCTCCTCGGCCTTGTTGACGTTCAGGACCTTCACCTCGACGATGTCGCCGATCCCCAGGATCTTTGAGGGATGGCGGATGTGTTGCGTCCACGACATCTCGGAGATGTGGATGAGACCCTCGACACCTTCCTTGAGCTCCACGAACGCGCCGTAGTCGGTGATCGAAACCACCTTCCCGCGGACCTTCGTGTTGACGGGGAACTCCTCCTCGACGTTCTCCCACGGGTACTCGGCAAGCTGCTTGAGTCCCAGAGAGATGCGCTCGCGCTCCAGCTCGAAGTTGAGGACCTTGACCGTCAGTTCATCGCTGATCGCCACGAGCTCTGATGGGTGGCGAATGCGCCCCCAGCTCATGTCCGTTATGTGAAGAAGCCCGTCGATTCCACCGAGATCGACGAAGGCACCGAAGTCCGTGATGTTCTTGACGATGCCCTGTCTGATCTGTCCGATCTCGAGCTCGGCCAAGAGAGCAGTCTTCTTCTCCTGGCGTTCCTCCTCGAGTACGACGCGCCTCGATATGACTATGTTCCTCCGCCTCTTGTTGACCTTGAGGATTCTGAAGCGGAGCTTCTGGCCGAGCAGTTCCTCCAGATTGGGAATGCGTCTCAGAGCGACCTGGGAGCCGGGCAGGAACGCCTCGACACCGAAAAGGTCGACCTTGAGTCCGCCCTTGATCCTGCGCTTGGGAGTTCCCTCGACGATGGACTGCTCGTCGTGGGCTTCCTTGATCTTGTCCCAGACCTGCAGGAAGTCGGCCTTCCTCTTGCTGACCCGGACCTCACCGTCCTGGTCCTCGGTCGCCTCGAGCAGCACGCTGATCTCGTCGCCCGGCTTGATGGTGTCCGGCTCGGGGAACTCGTCGAGCGCTACTCTGCCCTCGGACTTGAAACCGATGTCGAGCAGAACCTCGTTATCAGTCACGGCGAGAACGAGGCCCTTCACGAGCTCGCCCTCGGTGATCGAACGGAGAGTCGACTCGTACATCTCGGCCATCTGCTCGTACTCGTCCCGAGTGTAGCCGAGCTCGTCGAGGTCATCCTCGGTCACGGTCGCGATGGCAGCCTTGAATCTGGCGGCTGCGGCCTCTGCGGCCGCGACCTCCGGGTCCACCACCTCTTCCGGAGCGTCTTCAGAGGGCGCGTCCTCGGAAGGAGCGTCCTCGGAAGGAGCGTCTTCTGAAGGAGCGTCTTCCTGCGTCTCCAGGGTGGCTGCCGAATCGATGGCCGCGGGCTCCTCGGTGTCGCCCGCAGGCTCATCGGTCGCCTCGATCTCGGGCGACTCCTGAGACGCGTCCAGGGATTCGGGCTCCGCCTCTGCCGGCGTCTCGGCGGGCTCGTTCTCCGGCACGGGTGACGCCTCTGTCTCTTCTACTTCGTTCTGGTTGGGGTTGAGTTCCTTTTCCTCGAACATCCCTTGGTTTTCTCCTCTCGAATACACGATCTGCGCCGGCTTGGGGCGGCTTTCCCTCCCGGATATCCGGGAACCATTCAGATGCGCTCGACCGCCGCTACAACGTCGTCCACTATCCACTGCGGCGTCGATGCGCCTCCGGTAATCCCTACCTCCTCCTTCCCCTCGAACCACCCGGGCTCGAGTTCGTCTGACGTCTCTATGTGGTAGGCGTCGCAGCCCGCATCTCTGCAGAGCTCCCACAGGCGCCTTGTGTTTGCGCTGTTCCTTCCGCCGACGACCAGCATGACGTCGACCTCTCGTGCCATCCTGAGCGCGCTCTCCTGGCGCTCGAAGGTCGCCTCGCAGATGGTGTTGAACACCTTGATCTCCCGCGCTCTGGAGAGGAGATCGAGAACGACAGCCGAGAGGTGCTCCTGAGGCTGCGTCGTCTGACACACGACGCCGTATCTCTCAGCCCTCGGCAGTTCGGGAAGCTGCGCCGTACCGTCGACGACGGTGGCCTGTCCCTCGAGGCTCCCTGTTATGGACAGCACCTCGGGATGGTCCTCTTCGCCGACCACCACGACGGCGTGCCCCTCACGCTCGAGCTGTGCGGCGCGCTCCTGCGCCTGCTTGACGAACGGACAGGTCGCGTCGATTATCGTCATGCCCTTCGCCTCGGCCTCGGCGAGTACCTTTCGCGGCAACCCGTGAGAGCGAACGACCAGAGTTCCTCCCTCGACCTGGTCCAGGTTCCTGATGACGCGGAGCCCTTCCTCCTCGAGTCTCGCAACCACCTGCGGATTGTGGATAATGGCTCCGAGCGTCACCACTGTGCCGTCACCCTGCCGGGCGGCCTCGAACGCCAGTTTGAGGGCTCGCTTCACGCCGAAACAGAAGCCCGCCCCCTCAGCCACGATCGCTTTCACCGACCGTCCACCTCCAGCTTGAGACGACCTATCTCGTCCGCTATCCTCTGCGAGAACGCGCGGTACTCGTCGCTCGAGCTCGTTTTCGGGGCCGCGATCGGAGACCCGAAGGTCACCTCGAGCATGACCCCGTGGAAGAACGACCGGGCCAGAGCGTTGGCGCCCGTGATGCACGCCGGTACGACCGTTGCTTCGTTCATACAGGCGATGAAGCCCACTCCCGGCTTCGGGTCGCTCACCTTCCCGCTCTTATCCCTGGTCCCGCCAGGGAACATCAGCAGGATCTTGCCGTCCGTGAGCAGCTTGCCCGCCGCTCTGAGCGCCTTGCGATCCAGCACACCGCGCCGCACCGGAATGACGTTGACGTTCCCGAAGAACGCGGCCGCCAGAGGATTCCTGAAGAGCTCCTCCTTGGCCATGAAGTAGACCTCGCGGCGGCAACCCAGCGAGACGAGTATGGGGTCCCAGTTCGAGACGTGGTTGCTGGCGATTATCACCGGCCCGCTCGCGGGGATGGCGTCGCTCCGATTCACGCGGAAGCCCCACACGGTACTCACGATCGGGCGCAGGAAGAACCGGCTGGTCCGGAATAGGCGGCTCACCCGTGCCTCGCTTCGCGCCCCTCGGGCGGGGCCGCGCCCCTTGCGACCGCCAGCTCTATGACTCTGTCAACCTGCTGTTCTACTGTCAGTGAAGTCGTGTCTATCTCCACCGCATCGTCGGCCTTGCGAAGCGGGCTGTCCGTTCTCGTGGAGTCACGTTCGTCGCGTCCGGCGATTCTCGCCGCGATCTCATCTATGGACGCTTCCGTGTCGCTTCCGACGTCGCCGCGTGTCTCCGCCGCCTCGTGTATGAGCGACTGCTCGTAGCGCCTTCTGGCTCTCTCTTCGAGAGACGCAACCAGGAATACCTTGAGGTCGGCGTGTGGGAATACCACGGTCCCGATATCGCGTCCCTCCATCACGCAGCTTTCTCTGCGGCCGATCTCGCGCTGCTGTTCGACCAGAGCCACCCGCACTTCGGGAACCGTCGACATGACGGACGCCGCGAGACTCACGTCTTCCGCCCGGATGGGGAGCGTCACGTCCTCGCCATCGAGGAGTATCGCCCCTCGTCCCCGGCCCGTCAGTTCAATGGACGCCTCCCTCGCTACGGTGCCGAGGCGCTCGTGATCGGCCATATCGACCGCGAGCCTGAGAGCCTTGAGGGCGGCGGCCCTGTACATGGCCCCGCTGTCTATGTACGTGAACCCAAGACTATCCGCTACCAGCCTGGCGGTCGTGCTCTTGCCAGAGGCAGCCGGCCCGTCTACGGCTATGATCAGGCTTGTTACCCTCGTTCGAGGTGAAAGGATGGGGTTAGAGGTCTGCCCAGTTGGTGTCCTGTCGCCTTCACGCTTTAACAGAGGATTATAGCCCGGCAGGCGGTGTCGGGCAAGCGATTTCCGCTCACTCCGGGCCCATTTCCAGCGCTTTTCGCAGCGCGCGGAGTTCGTCCTCGCTCAGGTGTCTCCACCGGCCTGGCGACAGCTCGCCAAGCTCTATCGGCCCGACTCGTGTTCTTCTCAAGCTGGTGACGGGATGTCCAACAAGCTCGAACATCCTGCGGACCTGCCTCTTCCGTCCCTCGTGAATGGTCATCTCGGCGATGGTGATGCCACGGACGGTGCTGACAACGCGGACCGCCGCCGGCGCCGTGAGGCGCCCGTCCAGCATCAGGCCTCCTTCCAGCTTCAGCCGCTCTTCTTCCGAGAGGGTCCCACTCGCCTCCACCTCGTAGACCTTGTCGATCTCGTAGGAGGGGTGAGCGATGCGGTGGGCGAGTTCGCCGTCGTCGGTGAGGATCAGGAGCCCTCCCGTGCCCGCGTCCAAGCGTCCGACCGGTACGACGGCCGCCGGCACGCCGGTGACAAGGTCCGTCACGGTTCTGCGGCCCTGCGGGTCGGACATCGTCACGACGTACCCGGGCGGTTTGTTCAGAGCTATGTAGGTGAGCGACTCCGGAAGGGTAACCGTGACTCCGTCAAGTTCCACGAGGTCGCGGCCGGGGTCAACCGTGGTAGCGAGCCGCGTGACCGTCTCGCCGTTCAGGCGGACGCGGCCCGCCTCGATGAGAGCGTCCGCGCCCCGGCGCGATGCAGCACCCGACCTCGCGAGGAATCGGTTAAGCCTCATCGATCTCATCGAGCAGGCGGTGGTCGTCGAGCGCGTGCGGGTTGCCGTGGATGCCGAATCCGCGGTCGTCATCCGACGCGGCGGCGTCACTGTCGTCGTCGGGCCCGTTTGAGGCCTCGAACTTGTCCACCTCGTGCAGGACAGGAACGCCCTCAGCCATCTCCTCATCAGGAGGAGGCGGGCTCTCCGTGTCTCCACCGGTTACTTCGGCGACGGATTCCGCTCCCTCGACCGCGAGTTCCAGCTCGCCGGGTTTGAGGCCCAGCACCTCCGCGAACTCCTCTAGCCTCGGGAGGTCCGTCACGAAGTTGAGCCCGAAATAGCGCAGGAACTCCTTGGTCGTTCTGTACATCAGCGCGCGTCCCATGCCGGGGGCGCGTCCGGCTATCGTGATGAGGTCACGTCTCATGAGCGTGGCCAGGACACCGCTCGAATCCACGCCTCTGATGGTCTCGATCTCGGCCCTGACGATCGGCTGCTTGTACGCGACGATCGCGAGCGTCTCGAGCGCGGCCTGGCTCAGACGCGTCGGGATCCTGCCCTTGTGGAACTCTCTTACCCACTTGGAGTACTCGGGGCGGCAGTATATCTGCCACCCACCCGCTACCTCCGACAGGGCGTACGGACGCTCCTCCGAATCGTACTGCTCGGCCACTGCCTTCAAGGCCTCTCTGATCTCGCGTCGCTCCGCCTCTTCGATGATGTCGGTCAGCTTATCGAGAGGCACCGATGAGTCCGCCGCGAACAAGATCGCCTCTACGATTTTCTTGAGGTCCAAGTCGGCCAAGGTTACTCCTCCACTCTCGCCGTTATCTCGATGTCTCCGAAGTTCCTCGTCTGCACGGCCTTCACCTCTCCGAGTCTTATGAGCTCGAGAAGCGCCATGAAGGTGGCGATCACCTGAGGGCGGCTGGCGCGCGTGCCGAACACCTCCGTGAACGGGAGAGAGCCGCGCTCCGAAATGACTGTTCTGATGTGGTCGATCTGCGCCTCGACCGTGAATTCCTCGAGGTCGACCGAGTGGATGTCGACGCGCTCTGGAACGCGCGACAGGACCTCCCGCAGGCCGTCGACGAGATCGAAGAGAGTAACGTCGCGGAGGAACTCCGCCATGTCAACCTCGTCTTCCTCCTCGAGATCGGCGTAACTCTTCGGGTCGACTCCCCTCGGGAAATACCCGCGCCTCTCCTCTTCCTTGCTCGAGAGTGTCCCCGCGACCTCCTTGAACTGCTTGTACTCGACCAGTTTCCTGACAAGCTGCTGGCGTGGATCTTCCTCCTCCTCACCCGCGTCGGTCTCCTTCGGGAGGAGCATCTGGACCTTGATGCGGATCAGCGTGGCGGCCATCTCCAGGAATTCGCCCGCCAGTGCCAGATCCAGGGACTCCATGAAGCTGATGTACTCGAGATACTGCTCGGTGATGGTGGCGAGCGGTATGTCGTAGATGTCTATCTCGTGCTCACGGATCAGGTGGAGCAGCAGATCCAGAGGTCCCTCGAACGTGTCGAGATGCACCTCGTAGGTCGGACGGCGCACGAGCACGGGCTTCTGCTCCTGTGCCGACGGCGCATCAGGCACGGGCTCCTGCTCCGGCGCCGTATCGGGCACGGGCTCCTGCTCCGGCGCTGTATCGGGCACGGCCGCGGCGACCGGTCGCTCTTCGACGAGTTCTTCGTGGGCCATCTCGTGAGCCTCGGGGACTGCGTTGTCTGTGGTGGATTCGTCCGTGACGCTATCAGTTCCGGTTCCCTGCGTCAAGGTCTCCGCCAGGCTGCGTGCCAGCGCTCTCTCCTCCTCCACCGATGACACCTCGCCGTTGAGCCGGGCGTCGAGGAGAACGCCCAGAATCCGCCCGACCGCCTCTCCCTCGGGAACGCCCATCTGCGCCAGGTCGGTGCCCGTGAGCTTCGCCGTCGTCCCAAGGAGCCGCGACGAGTACAGTGCGATTCGTTCCGCGATGGGCGAACCGGGCGCGTGAGCGCGGGCCAGGAGCAACGTTTCGCTCGAGAAGCGCTTCAACATCCTGTGGAGCTCGCTCGGGAGCGGGTTGTCGTCCGCCGATAGCGCGGGAAGAGCGTCGCGCTCGAACTCCGCGAGCTCACCCACGAGCCTGCGGACGCGCCGCCCCGTGGAGAGCCGTTCGACCACGCGGTCGCGGACGACGGGTGGAAGGGGCTGGAGCAGTGCCGCGAAGAGCGTCAACCAGCGTTCTGGCGCCGGGTCGCCGACGTCGTCCGCGCCGGACAGCAGCCGGTCGATCTCGACGATCGTCGCTCGGACGGCCATCGTCGGTTCCCAACCCTCCACCATCGAGCTCAGGATACCCCAGTCGATCAAACGGAACACCGGCGGCCATGGATCGTCCCCGCTCAGGATGAGCTTGAGCTCGTTCTCCAGCCTCTCCCCGCTCACGGTGTCCGTGCGTCTCTCGTCCACGGCCTGCCTGAGCAGCGCCTCGGTGACCGGCTCAATTGACAGCCCGAATCGGGCGGAGAATCTGACGCCCCTGAGAATGCGCGTGGGATCGTCCTCGAAGCTCCGGTCGGTCAGCACACGGAGGACACCGTCTCCGAGGTCTCTGCGCCCGCCGAACGGATCGAGAAGCGTCCCGAAGCCGCCCGGGTTCAGGACGACCGCCATGGAGTTGACTGTGAAATCGCGGCGCTGGAGGTCGCTCTCCATCGTTCCCGGTGTGACGGTGGGGAGTGCCCCGGGTCGTTCATACACCTCGCTTCGCGCCGTGGCGAGGTCGACCTTGCGCCCTCCGGGCAGCACCAGGATGACCGTGCCGAATCTTGTATGGGCCTTGACCGACCCTCCCAGGAGCGCCGCCGCCGCCTCCGCGAAGTCCGTAGCGTCCGCTTCGACGACCACGTCCATGTCGTAATTCGGCAGGTCGAGGAGGAAATCGCGCACGACGCCTCCGACGACGTAGGCCGTCGTTCCTCTCTCGTCCGCGAGGTCGCCGAGCGATCTCAGGAGCTGGAGGTCCGGTTCGGGGACGCGTGACAGGAAGAGTCCCTTGGGATCGTCTGCGTGCACTTGCTTTGCTCCGGTGTGGAAGAGTCCAGTCGCCCGCCTGCCGCCCTGCCGTCCATGACCTGACGCTCTACCCCCGCGGGTGGAACGTCCGATGTATCTCCTTGAGGTACTCGCGGTCGACGCTCGTGTATATCTGCGTCGTAGAGATGTCGGCGTGTCCGAGCATCTCCTGGATCACCCTGAGGTCGGCGCCACCCTCCAGCATGTGCGTGGCGAACGAGTGCCGCAGCGTGTGAGGTTTCACGCGGTCTCGCACGCCCGCCGCGGCCACGTGCTTCTGGAGTATCTTCCAGAAACCCATTCTCGACAGCGGTCTTCCCCGGGCGTTCAGGAACACGACGTCGGTGGCGGGCGCACGCGCCGCCAGTCCCGGTCGCACATCGAGCCTGTAACGTGTGGTCCAGTCGATGGCCGCCTCGCCCACCGGAACGACCCTCTCCTTCGATCCTTTTCCCATGCAGCGCAGGTAGCCGTCGTCGAAGAACAGGTTCGATAGAGGCAGTGTGATCAACTCGCTGACCCGCAGGCCGGCGCCGTAGGCCACCTCGAGCATAGCGCGGTCACGGATGCCGAGCGGCCCCGACGTGTCGACCGCCGTCAGGATGGCCTCGATCTCGCGAACTGCCAGCACGTCCGGGAGCCGTCTCTGGAACTTCGGGCCGGTCACTTCAAGCGTCGGGTCCGCAGCGAGGCGGCCCGAGACGACCAGGTATCTGTGGAACCCGCGCAGACACGAGAGGTTCCTCGCGATGCTCCTCGGCGACACGCCGTCGGCCAGCCTGGACCCGGTGAAGTCGCTGACGTCCCGGGACCTGACCTTCTCAGGTGACTCGATCTTCCGCGTCGTGAGGAAACGGGAGTACGCAGTGAGGTCGCCCCTGTACGAGGCGACCGTGCTCTGCGCCAGACCTCGTTCGACCGACAGGTGGTCCAGGTAATCGTCGATCGCGTTCTCCATGGCCGTCGCGCGCCCGGTCTCAGCTACGGCCCTTGTCGCCTTCACCGTCGCCGCCTTCCGATTCGAGCAGGAAGCGTATCCGCTCGCGCTCGGCCTGCTCTCCGTTCTTCAGGGCCAGATCGACCTGGCCCGTCTCTATCTCGATCAGGCGACGCTTCATGTCGGGCCCCCCGCCGGAGTATCCTCCGAGCGTGCCGTCGCTGTTGACCACTCTGTGGCAGGGTATGACTATCGGCAACGGATTCCGTGAGAGCGCCTGTCCGACCGGACGGGTCGCCTTTGGCGCCCCTATCTCGCTCGCGACCCACTTGTAGGAGCGGAGCACGCCATAGGGAATCTCCCTGACCACCTGAAGCACGCGCCTGTTGAAGTCCGTGGCGCCGCTGAGATCGACCCTGTGGTCCAGCGGCTCGGTGCTGCCGGCCAGGTAGTCCCTTATCCAGTCGACGACACGTCTCAGGCGGATCCTGTCCTCGACGGCCATGACCCGCTCGCCACGCGTCTCGCGTGAGAGCGCACGCTTCACATCCAGGTCTTTCCCGAACGCCACCAGTCTCAGGCCGCGGTCGTTGCCCGCAACCAGGAAGGGCGCGATCTCCGTGTCGAACGTCACGTAGCGAAGGACCGGCAGAGTCGTTCCGCCCTCGTCATGCTGCGGGACCATCACTACTTCCCGCTTGCTGGAGCGCTTCTTTGATCCTTCTCGCTGTTGCGACGCCAATGCCCGGCACCTCCGCGATCTCCTCGGGTGGGCGCTCCATGATCGAACGGACCGACCCGAACTTCCTCAGAAGAGCTTCCTTGCGAGATGGCCCCACGCCAGGGACACCGTCCAGGAGCGACCGTCTCGCCTCTCGCTCGCGCAGCAATCTATGGTAGGTGATGCTGAAGCGGTGCACTTCGTTCCGGACCCGGACCAGCAGCTTCCTGGCTCTGGATTCGGGAGGAAGCGGCAGGGGCGTCGCTCTTCCCCGAACGAACACCTCCTCCTCGCGCTTCGCGAGCCCCACGAGTGTCACGCCTCTTGCGCCCGTTCCCCGGAGCGCCGTGGCCGCCGCCGACAGCTGGCCCTTCCCGCCATCAATGAGAAGGAGGTCGGGCAGCTCACGCTCCTCCTTGATCGTGCGGTTGACATGTCGTGAGACTACCTCTCGAATCATAGCATAGTCATCACTGCCTTTCACGGTCCGGATGCGATACTTGCGGTAGAGCGCCCTGTCAGGGCGGCCGTCCCTGAATGTGACCACGGTCCCGACCGGATAGGCGCCCCCGATATTGGAGATGTCTATGCCTGAGATGAGCCTCGGCTGGCACTTCATTCCCAGCGCCTCACCGAGTTCGACGACCGAATCGGGAACGCGACGGGATTCGAACGCCCTCTTCAGGGCCTGATGGGCGTTGTCTCGCGCGAAGTCGACCAGGAGACGCTTCTCTCCGCGACTGGGCGCACTGATCCTGACCTTCCGCGACGCGCCCTCTCCCAGCCATTTCTCGATGGCCTCGCGGTCCGGCGGATCGCTGTCCAATAAGATCTCGCTCGGTAGTGAGCCCCGTGACAGGCTGTAGAACTGCTTGAGGAAGGTCTCCACTACCTCGTCGTCGCCCGTCCGGGGCCCCAGTTCCAGAGGGCAGTTTTCGCAGCCGATGAGCTTCCCCCCTCGGACGCGAACGACGGATGCCACGGCGTACGCCTCGTGACGAGCGATGGCGATCACATCGCGGTCGACCAGATTCGCCGTGAGGACGCGCTGCCGCCCTCCGATCTTCCTGATGTCCGCGATGCGGTCGCGCAGGTATGCGGCCTCCTCGAATCGCAGGCCGTCAACGGCCTGCTCCATCTGCCTCGTCAGGAGCGCCACCACGTCGCCGGCGCGTCCCTCCAGGAAGAGCGTGAGTTCCTTGACGACCCTGCCGTACTTCTCCTTCGATACGGCTCCGATACACGGGCCGAGACACCTGCCTATCTGGTAGTTGAGGCACGGCCTCGACCGGCGCTTGAACGTTGTGCACTGACGGATCGGGAACACCTGCCTGATCAGTCTGAGCGTGCGCCTCATGGCCTTGGCATTGGTGTAGGGCCCGAAGTAGCCGGAGCCGTCCTGCCGGACGACCCTGGTGACGAAGGCCCGGGGGTACTCCTCTGAGAGAGTCACCTTGATGAAGGGATACCTCTTGTCGTCCTTCAACTTGACGTTGTAGCGCGGACGGTGCTCCTTGATGAGATTGGATTCCAGAACCAGCGCTTCGGTCTCCGTGCCGGCGACGATGTAGTCGAAACCGGCGAGCTTCGATCTGAGCACCTGAACCTTGGGGTCCGGAGACTCGGCGCCGCCCGTGTACGCCCGCAGGCGATTCCGGAGGTTGCGCGCCTTGCCGATGTACATCACCTTCCCGTTCCGGTCCCTGAGCAGATAGACACCCGGTCTGGTTGGTGGGCGCGAGCGTGTATCGTGTCCGTCCGGCATCGTGTTCTCGCTCTCGTTCCCTGCCATGGGTTCCCGTCCGCGTTTTCGAGCTTCTCGCAGTCTCTGACGATAGACTAGCGCCGGTGCTGCGTCCGTGTCAACTCAGGTGGTTCGCAGCCGGAGCCTTGACTCACCGGTGGGCCGATGGTATATTATCTGCTGCAGCGAGTGATCGGTCCCATCGGCAGGAGGCCGCCGGGGCGCCAATTGAGCACATGGAGGTTATGTTGCCGCAGAAGAAATCCGCTAAGAAGAGACTCAGGCAGAACGAGAAGGTGAACGCGAGGAACCGGGCGGTCAGGTCCAAGATGGCCACGGCGGTCAAGAAGGTCGAGAGCGCACCGGCCGAGGAGCGGGAGCAGGCTCTGAGGGCCGCGGTATCCGTGATCGACAAGGCCGTCAAGGTGGGCGTCATCAAGAAGGCGACGGCCGACCGCAAGAAGTCGCGGCTGATGAAGGACCGCCAACAGGTCGCGTAGAACAGACTCTGTCCGAAAAGCTGCGCCCCCTCCCGTTCGGGATGGGGGCGCGTTTCGTGTACTCGCGTCTGGTGCGGCCATAATCGCGTGTGATGGAGCGCCGCGCGGCTAGCGGAGCGTCTCCAGTATGTGCAGAATCCCCTGAACCGCGTCGTCCACCGGGATCTCGGAGACCTCGCCAGTCTTCCTGACGCGAGCCTCCACCACTCCCGACTTGAGACCCCTCGCTCCGATGGTGACCCGAAGTGGCATTCCGACGAGATCGGCGTCCTTGAACTTGACGCCCGCCGAGTCATCCCTGTCGTCGTAGAGCACCTCGACCCCGGCTGTCTTGAGATCGGTGTAGAGCGTGTCGGCGAGGGTCGTGCACTCCTCGCTCTTCATGCTTACGACGAGTATCTCCACGGCGAACGGCGCGACCGACAGCGGCCACACGATGCCGTCCTTGTCGTTGTGTTGCTCGATGATCGCCGCGACCGTGCGCGACACTCCCAGACCGTAGCATCCCATGATGAACGGCTTGGCCACGCCGTCCTCGTCCAGGAAGGTCGCGTTCATACCCGACGAGTACTTCGTGCCGAGCTTGAAGGCCTGGCTGACCTCGATACCCCTGAACGAGTTCAGCTCCGCACCGCACCTGGCGCAGCGGTCGCCCTTCCGAACAAGCACGATGTCGTGGAAGGCCGTCACCTTGAAGTCGCGGCCTGGTTTCACGTTCTTCAGGTGGACGTCCTGCGCGTTGCCGCCGACGACCACGTTGACGAGCGGCTCGACCGTGTGGTCTGCGATCACGTCTATTCCATCGAGGCCGACGGGCCCCGCGAAGCCCACGGGCGCGCCGGTCAGTTTCTCGATGACGTCGGGAGGCGCCGGAACGACGAGGTCGGCCTTGAGCGCCATCGAGAGCTTGGCCTCGTTGATCTCGCGGTCTCCCCTTACGAGCGCTGCCACGGTCCGTCCGTCCGCCTCGTAGATGATGGTCTTGACCAGCTTATGCGGCTCGATGCCCAGGAACTCGGAGACCTGTTCGATCGTCTTCATTCCGGGGGTATCCACGCGCTCCATCTCGCCCGGTGCCTCGTCGCAGGGGTGCGGGTCGACGGCGCCCTCGGCTCTCTCATCCGTCGCGGCGTACCCGCACTCGCACACGATGATCTCGGATTCCCCGGTATCGGACAGGACCATGAACTCGTGCGAGTGGCTGCCGCCTATGGCGCCCGTGGCGGCCTCGACCGGACGGAATGTCAGCGAACAGCGCTCGAAGATGCGCGTGTAAGCATCGCAGATGCTCTTGTAGGTCTCGTCGAGCGACTCCTCGTCACGGTGGAAGCTGTAGGCGTCCTTCATCAGAAACTCACGCGAGCGCACGATGCCGAAGCGCGGCCGGAGCTCGTCGCGGAACTTCGTCTGGATCTGATAGAGCGTGAAGGGCAGCTCTCTGTACGAGCGGACCTCGTTCCGGACGATGTCCGTCACCACCTCTTCGTGGGTCGGCCCCAGCGCGAATTCACGGCTGTTGCGGTCGCGTACCCTCCAGAGTTCCTTGCCGTACACGTCCCACCGCCCCGTCTCCTTCCACAGTTCCGAAGGGCTGAGCACCGGCATGAGGATCTCCTGGCATCCGACGGCGTCCATCTCCTCTCTGACGATGGCCTCGACTTTCAGGAGCGCACGCCTTCCCAGCGGCAGGTAGTTGTACACGCCGGACGTCAGCTTCCGGATGTAGCCGCTCCTGAGCATGAGCTTGTGGCTAGTGGTCTCGGCGTCGGAAGGATCTTCCTTGTGTGTCGGAATCAGTGCCTTACTCCAGCGCATCGTTCTCCCCGTTCGTGCTCGTTTCCGAGCGGTTGTGGCTCTCGCGGGTCCGCAGTCCCATCAGCTCATCGTAGAGCTCCTGGATCTCGCCGAACCCGAAGTCCCGCATGTTGCCTTCCCATCCCCAGAAGTCGTCGAGCATCCTGTTGCCGGCGCACTCGTACTGGTACGCCTGCGAGAACATCTCGAGCTTGTCGATCGCGCGGACGAGCTTCCCCTCGACCGAGGAGCGTTCGGCGAACTCCTTCCAGAGTTCCACATACTCACCGCCGGCCTTGAGACCGGTGAAGAGACGCTCGATTATCCGCAGCTCGGTCGCCTCCTTGATGTCCTCCCCGAGTATCTGCGCCGCGGGGGCGTGAATGTCTCCCAGCATGTGCTCCGGGAGGTCGTGCACCAGAGCGATCTTGAGGAGCTTCGCGTGGTCGATCTCGATGTCCAGCCGGTCGGCCACGAGCATCGCGATCAGCGCCACAGCGTAAGAGTGCTCGGCGACGCTCTCCCCGTCTCGGACTCCCCTGACACGCCATCCCATGCGTGGAATGGCCTTGAGTTCGTTGCACTCCAGGATGATCTCGAGAAGCCTCGAGCATCCCTTTCCTCTCCATCTCGTCATTGCGCCAGAAGCTCCTGCAGATGGTTGTCTATGACGCGCGACAGCCTGCGCTCGATGTTGAGATCGTATCCTTCACTATGGAGTATAACCTCGCCGCCGCGCCTTGCATATATCCGTATCACCGGCAGCTCCACGCCGCTTCCGCCGATGGCGTGGTGCTCTCCCAGCTCGTCCACGTAGTACCACTCATCTGGGTCCCTTACCGTCTTGATGACGGCGGTCTGCCCGAGTGTCTCGCGCGCATCGTCGGCGTTGTCCGGATCGACGCCCATGTACGCGAATGTCACGTCGAGGGCCCCGGACCTTTGATCCAGGACCGACGCTATCAGAGGGAGCATCCGCCTGCTGGGCTCTCCCTCCAGGTCGAAGGCGATCCACACGGCCATGGCGTCCTCGAAGCGGGCGAGCTCCTCGCGAGTTATCGAGAGCTCCTGCCCGCCCGGCGAAACATCAAATGCGAGGCGCTTCGTGGATCCGGGCGTCAACGATACGTGCCTCATCACAACGAGCGGATTGCCGTTCTCGTCTCTCGTCCCGGCCTGGATGATGTAGCGACCGTTGCCGAGCGTGGCTGTGAACTGCCCGTCATCATCGGCAACGGCGTCCAGCGCGTCGAGCGGAACGAGCGAGCCACGATTCAGAACGGAGATGGAGAAGTGCTCAAAGCCCGCCGCCGGCTCACCGCCGCTGACGAACGAGAGTTCGATGGTGCCAACCTCCGTGTAGCTCTCGGTGACCAGGAGCTCCTCGAACGCGGACCGGGTGACCACGACGGTCACGTTGCGCCAGTGCTCTCTTTCCGCGAAGGAGAAGTCACCGAAGGCGTCCGGTTCGAGCGGATACAGCGGTACCCACTGTTCTCCGGTGAAGACCTCTATCCAGCTGGTCGCTCCCTCCTCGGAGCCGAGTGCCGGGACGCCTGCCTGCCTCGAAGGGATCCCGACCGCCTTCATTGCGGCGGCGGCCAGGATCGAGATCTCGGCGTCCGTGCCGCGTCCCGATCTCAGCGTGAGGAGCGGCGATTGGCGCGGGCCGAAGAACTCCTTCTCGCGCTCGGACACCGCGGCGGCCAGCTCGCGGTTGATGGCCCTGGCCGTGCCCTCGATGGTTCCCTCGCTCTCGGCCAGAGGGGCGAAGCGTTCCCAGAGCTCTGCCCTCCAGGCATCCACCGGTTCCTCTTCTATGCGGTAGGTCAGGATGTAGGGCTCGTGCATCGCGTCCGGCACCGCGTATGGCATCTCCGTTCTGACGCGGTAGGCGTACTCGACGTGCTCGAGCAGCGTCTGCGCCGTCATCTCGAGCCTGTCGAGATGCGGCATGCCGTTGACGAGCCGGATGCAGGCCTCGCGCTCTTCCCCATCGAGCTGGCGCACAGCGTCCGCGAGCTCGGTCCAGTTGCGTCCCGCGTCGGCGAGCGACTCCCCGAATGCGTCTCTGCTCTCCCGCGGCGCCAGGAGCAGCACGTCGCCGTGCGCCGCGGCGTCGAAGAGGGCGTCCCCGGCGGGTTCGGCAGCGACACCGCACATCACGAAGAGGAGCAACAGGGTGCTCGTGACGGTCGCTGTCGTGGCTCCGGACATGTCAGTTACCCCTCTGATACACGAGCCGGAACTCGCCTTCGAATGGCGGGACGCTGTCGAGCGCGAGTTCGAGATCGGCGCGCTCTCCCTGCCGGACCTCGGCAAGGCTCCAGTCGTAGGATTCGGGAGACCCGGCACAGATGAAGTAGGCGCCTTCGCCGAGCGAGATGGTGGTACTGCCGGAGGTGTCCGTGTCCAGCCGTGCGATGGCCCTCAGGGCGCCGAAGTTCCAGACCGACACCGTGACCGGGGTATCGACCGCGGGGACGCCCTTTTCGGTCACGACGACCGAGAGCGTCCCCGCCTCCGCGTAGTTCGAGATGGAGTTGACCAGAGACGACCTTTCCTCTGTCCTGTAGATCTCCTCTTCCGGCGTCGCGGCCCCGTAGACGGAGGACAGGACGAGCGCGGCGCTGCCGACGCGGTCGTTGAACCAGGCATCGTCCAGCGCGCTCCGCGGCTCACATGCGCCCGTGTAGTGCCAGTCACCGTCGACCCAGAGCTCGGTCCAGGCGTGGTTGTTGTCGCACGTTGTCCAATACGGGGTCCAGGCCTCGCGTGCCGGGATGCCGACGCTGCGGCAGGCCGCGATGTGCACTATCATCATCTCCTCGCAACGACCGTAGCCGGACGCGAGGGTCTCGAACACGCCCTGGTCGCGCCGCTGGGTCGGTTGGAACCCCACGTGTTCGCCGCACCAGCGATTGACCTCGAGCGCGGCCTCCTCCATCGACGTCAGCCCCGCGAGCCTCGGGGTCAGTTCCTCGAGCAGGTGCCCCCGCCAGCTCTCCAGCGGTTCCTGTGACACTCTCGGCGGAAGCACGTAATGGAGGTAGATGTCGGACGGCACGCTCGAACCCCACGGGAACCGCTCACGCGCTTCCCTGCTGAGGCTGACCGTTTCAAGGAGGAAATCCGCGGTTACCGTGGCGAGGTCGACCGAAGGGAGGTTGGCAACCAGAAACGCCAGGGCCTCTTTGTCGGACTCGGGCGCCCTGGTGATGGCGTCGATAAGCTCCTGCCCGTTGAGGCCGGCGCGCTCGAGCGATATGGCCACGCCGTCCAGGTAATCTCTGGGAACGTAGCGCGACAGCTCGACGCCCGCGTACTCGGTCCCACCGCAACCTCCTAGGATCAGCGCGGATGCGGCGACGAGGATGGACAGCAGCGTTGAGAACGAACGTGTTCTCATGGGCCTGCGTTCCCCTCGCTGCTTCTTCTGTCCGCGGTGTTTCGAAGTCCGAGCACGTCGAGCATGTCGTAGAGCCCCGGTTCGCTGACAGCGGCGAAGCGCGCGGCGCGGACCGCCCCGACCGCGAAGGCCTCTCTCGACAGAGCCACGTGCTCCAGAGCCAGTGTCTCGAGGCCCGACAGGAAGTGGATCGTGTGGCGTCCGGCTATCGATCCCCCGCGCACTGAGTGGACGCCTATATCACCGGGCTTCCGGACGGCGTCCGGCCCGGTTCTTCCGGTGACGACCACGGCATCGCTGTCCTTCCCGCGCACCCGCGCCAGAATGTCGGCGGCAGCGAGCGCCGTGCCGCTCGGTGCGTCCCGTTTGCCCCGGTGGTGTGCCTCGACGATCTCGATGTCGAAATCCTCACCGAGCGCAGCGGCGGCGCGCCCGAGCAGGGCGAAGAGGACGTTGGCGCCGACGCTGGTGTTAGACGCGAGCACGACTGCCGCCCTGGCAGAGGCGGCACGGACGATCTCAGTCTGCGTTGCGGTGAGCCCGGTCGTCGCGACGACGAGCCCCGTCCCTGCTGCAGCTGTGAACTCCGCGCAGAGCGCGGACTGCTCCGGCACCGAGAAGTCCACAAGCACGTCGAAAGCGTCCGGGTCGAGGTCCGACAGCGTTCCCACGATGAGTCCGTCCGGAGAGCCGCCGCCGCAGAGATCGATGACTTTCCGCCCGACGGATGCGTGACCACTCGCCTCCACGCCGGCTACGAGCTCCACACCATCCGCGGCCGCGAGCTCCCCGGCGACGAGCATGCCCGTGCGGCCACAGATGCCGCTTACGACAGTACGTACCACATGGCCTCCAGGATTGGCTGCGTCGAGCGGCCGATCGCTACGAACCTACGCATGATCGATGAATTATGCAGATTGTTCTGCCGTGTGGGCGCCCAAGTCAAGGGCAAAAGCGGAATGCTGCCTCGCTGAGACTGCTGCTCCGCAGGGTCGCGGCGACGGCTAGGCGTCGTCCCCCGCGCGCTGCTCCTCGAAGGAGTCGAGCGTCGCGCGAACCGCCCGCGATATCTCAGCCGGACCGAAGGGCTTCTGAAGGTAGGTGGCCGCGCACCTGGAGAGCATGCTGACCTCGGTCGCCTGGGGGAACCCGCTCATCACGATGAGTGGCACATCGAAACCCTCTTTGGTCAGATGTTCCCACATGTCCTTGCCGCTCATCTCCGGCATGACCACGTCGGTCAGGACGAGAGAGATGTGCTCCACCCGTCTCGCTTCCTCGAGCGCCTCGCGGCCGTTCTCTGCAACCACGACATTGTATCCGCTGGCCTCGAGCGCCTCGCGGACCAGCGCTCTGACGCCTGCGTCGTCCTCAACCACCAGAATGGTCTCGTTTCTGCCGGACGACAGACCGTCGGACTTCTCGCTCTCGACCTTCTTCTCTTCCACAGCCCTGACGGGCAGGTAGATGCTGAACACGGTGCCTTTGCCGACTTGGCTCTCGACGTCGATGAATCCCCCGTGCCGGCGCGCGACGCTGAATGCGATCGACATGCCCAGGCCGGTTCCGCGGCCTGCTTCCTTCGTAGTGAAGAACGGCTCGAAGATACGTTCCTTCGTCTCGTCGTCCATGCCGATCCCGGTGTCGGCGATCTCGAGTACCTGGCAGAGCTCGATGCCCGGGATAGTGAAGCGACGCGCGAGCGGGCCCACCGTGACCATCTGCCGCGTGGTTATCGTTATCTTCCCTCCGTCCGGCATCGCGTCCCTCGCGTTGATAGCGAGGTTCATGATCAGCTGGTTGATCTGCTGCACGTCTCCGACGATGGTGTCCATGTCGGACCCAGTGTCGAGCTCGACCGAGATCTTCTCACCCAGCATCCGACCCACGAGCTTCATCGTCTCGGTGACCGTCTCGTTAATGTCGACCGGGCCGGTCGTGGCGGTGTCACGCCTGCTGAACGTCAGCAGCTGCCTCGTCAGCGCGGCGGCACGCTCACTGGCCATGATGATCTCGTTCAGCCCCGGAAGCTCCCTGTATTCCTCGGGCAACCTGGACATCAAGAGCTGCGCGTACCCCTGGATGGTCGTGAGCAGATTGTTGAAGTCGTGTGCGACGCCTCCGGCGAGGTGGCCAACGGCCTCCATCTTCTTCGAGTGGTGATATTCAGCCTCGAGCTGAGCCCGCTCCTCTATCTCACGCTCACGCGACAGAGCTCCTGATATGAGGCCTGCGACGACCTCGAGGAGCTGTTTGTCCTCCGTGTTCCAGGGCCTTCCCGACTTGCAGCGCTCGAAGCTCGTCCACCCGACGACCGCTCCCTGTACCTTGGTGGGGATCAGGAGCAGTGAGCGGATGCCGTCGGCGGTGAACGGCGCCGCCTCCTCCGGCGAGAGCTGCCGGACGTCGTCGATCTGAACTGTGCTGCCGCTCGCCATGGCGTCTCGCCACCTCGGGACCTTCTCCGGCGCGAACGGCGATGCCTGGGCGCAGATCTCGGGTGTCTCACCGGGGCGCCACTCGTGGGTGACCTCCCCGATCCGTTCCCCGGCGTGTCTCTGAAGCAG
>JAUWCJ010000144.1 GCA_030609365.1 Candidatus Eiseniibacteriota bacterium
TTGGTAGCGGGGGCCCGATTCGCACCTGCGACCTCCAGGTCAGCGGAGTGAGGCTTCCACCACACAGCCAATCCGCGTGCCGGCAGGGTATCCGCTACATGCCGGGCTCGGGCAGCCGCACGAAGAAGGACGTTCCCTTCCCGACTTCGCTCTCTACGTGGATCGAACCGCGATGTCGCCCGCGTCGATCCGCGCGAGCTTCAGCGAGTCGGCGATGATGCTGAGCAATCCCGTCAGGGTACTGTGCGCGCCCGCGAGCATCTCCCCGGCGACTTCGTCGACCGTCCCCATCTTCCCCCCGACGATGAGGTCGAGGTACTGCTTGACTAGGAGGAGGGGAGAGCGCAGCTCGTGCGCCACGATGGAGATGAAGTACTGCTGCATCCGCCGCTTCTCTTCGCGGAGCGCCGCGGTCTCCAGCAGCAGCCTTCGTTGATCGAGCCCGCGAGTAACGATGACTCTGAGCCCATCGGGCGTGAACGGCTTCGGGAGGAAGTCGAAGGCGCCGTGCTTCATCGCGTCGACGGCGGATTCGATGGTCGCGTATCCGGTAATGACAATGCAGACCACGTTCGGGTGGGTCTTGAGGAGCTGGTCGAGCATCGACAGTCCGTCCATGCCCGGCATCATGAGATCGAGGAGGATCACGTCGGGCTCGACCTGGTGGGCGAAGTGGAGGCCCTCGATGCCGTCCACCGCCGTGTGGCACTCGTAGCCGGCCTTGGTCAAGACCTGGCGACACGAATCCCTGATGGGCTCCTCGTCATCGACCACCAGTACCTTCAGCTGATCGGCCATGCTCCCCCCCTCGGAGACGTACAGACTGAGGCTCAAGATTGAGGCCGTTTGAGAATACCTCAGGATGTAAATACTTCTGCGTCGATTCTCCTTCGTTCAACAGGATTTCGGCGTGTAAACACCGAAGGAACGGCGGTTTCACTTGCACGAGAGTGCTCCCGGATGGTATCTTGGCTGCTGGTCGTCGCTGCCTCAGAGCACAGGGGCGGCGTCACCACATACGGAGCGGGCATCTTCTTTTCTTAGTGGCAACCTACACTTCACCAGAGAATCTAAGAGCGTGAACCCAGCGGGGGTGCGATAGGTGGCAAAGCCAAAGGTAGCGCTGTACTGGAACGCCTCGTGTGGTGGTTGTGAGGAGGCCTGGATAGACCTCAACGAGGACATCCTCAAGGTCGTTGAGGCCGCTGACATCGTTCTGTGGCCCTGTGCGATGGACTTCAAGCGCAAGGAC
This sequence comes from Candidatus Eiseniibacteriota bacterium, assembly GCA_030609365.1. GTDB lineage: Bacteria > Joyebacterota > Joyebacteria > Joyebacterales > Joyebacteraceae > JALGZG01. The sequence continues at coordinate 1,253 of JAUWCJ010000144.1, forward strand.
GTCGAGGCGCTGGAAGACGGGGAGATAGCAGTCGCCTTCCTGAACGGCGGCGTCCGGACGTCCGAGCAGTTGGAATGGTCGGAGCTCCTCAGGAAGAAGTCTCAGCTGGTCGTCGCGTTTGGCTCGTGCGCGCACCTGGGCGGGATCCCGGGTCTGGCCAACTTCTCTGACAAGAAGAGCCTCCTGCAGTGCGTCTACGAGACGCTGCCGGGCATCGACAACCCCGAGAAGACGCACCCACAGCCCAAGACGAAGATGCCGGAGGGCGAGCTGGAACTCCCGGAGCTCTGGGACCGCGTCCACGCGCTCGACCAGGTCATCGACGTGGACTACTACCTCCCGGGGTGCACCGTACCGCCGGACCTCATCATGGATGCGGTCAACACCATCCTCTCGGGTAACCTTCCGCCGAAGGGCACCGTGCTCGCCCCGAATAAGTCGCTTTGCGACGAGTGCGACCGGAACGACAGCAAGCCCGACAAGATCAAGATAACGGAGCTCAAGCGCCCGCACGAGACGTTCATGGACCCGGAGAAGTGTTTCCTGGCCGAGGGTGTCATCTGCATGGGCCCGGCGACCCGCGCCGGGTGCGGTCAGCGCTGCATCAACGCGAACATGCCGTGCCGCGGGTGCTTCGGCCCGACCGATGAGGTCAAGGACATGGGGGCCAAGTTCCTCTCGGCGCTCGCGTCCATCATCGATGTCGACGACCCGGAAGAGATGGAGAAGATAGTCGATTCGATCCCGGACGTGGCGGGCCTCGCGTACATGTACAGTCTGCCGTCCTCACTGCTCAGAGGTAAGAAGCTCTCAAGCTAGCCGGTGCCAACCAGCGCGGCGCACGAGCTGCGAGCCGACAAGCATCATGGAGGAGAGATGAGCAAGCGTATTACGATAGACCCGATCACACGACTGGAAGGGCACGGGAAGATAGAGATCTTCCTCGACGACAAGGGTAACGTGTCGAACGCCTACTTCCAGGTTCCGGAGCTTCGGGGCTTCGAGAAGTTCAGTGAGGGGCGGATGGCGGAGGAGATGCCGAGGATCACCCCGAAGATCTGCGGCGTGTGCCCGACGACTCATCACATGTGCTCTTCGAAGACACTGGACGACCTCTTCCATGTCGACCCGCCGCGCCCGGCGAAGCTCATCCGCGAGCTCATCAACACCGCGTTCATATATGAGGACCACGCGCTCCACTTCTACTTCCTGGGCGGTCCCGACTTCGTCGTCGGTCCAGACGCGCCCGCCGCCGAGCGCAACATCCTCGGCGTGATCGCGAAGGTCGGGCTCGAGATCGGCGGACAGGTCATCGACATCCGGAAGCGCGTGCGCGGCATCATCACGGAGCTCGGCGGGCGTGTGATCCATCCCGTCTGCGGGCTGCCGGGCGGCGTCTCGCGAGGGCTGACCGAGGAGAATCGTCAGGAGTTCAGGAAGACCGCGGCCGACTCGGTCGAGTTCGCGAAGTTCAGCCTGCAGCTCTTCGAGGACGTGGTGCTCAAGAACAAGACCTACGTCGATCTCATCGTCGGTGACATATACAAGCACGAGACGTACTACATGGGCCTGGTCGATGAGAACAACAAGGTCAACCTCTACGACGGCCAGCTCCGTGTCGTGACCCCGACCGGCGAGGAGTTCGCGAAGTTCGAGGCGAAGGACTACCTCGAACACATCGCGGAGCACGTAGAGCCCTGGTCCTACGTCAAGTTCCCGTTCCTCAAGAAAGTCGGGTGGAAGGGGTTCGTCGACGGTCCCGACAGCGGCGTATTCAGGGTCGCCCCGCTGGCGCGCCTGAACGCGTCCGAGGGCATGGCCACACCGCAGGCCCAGGCGGCGCACGACAAGATGTACGAGACGCTGGGTGGCAAGCCCGCTCATAACACGCTGGCGTATCATTGGGCGCGGCTGGTCGAGAACCTCTACGCGGGCGAGCGCATGGTCGAACTCCTCGAGGACGACGACATCATGAGCGACAACATTCGCACACTTCCCACCGAGACGCCGACGGAGGGCGTCGGCGTCGTCGAAGCGCCTCGCGGGACGCTCATCCATCACTACAAGACGGACGAGCGTGGCGTCATCACGCAGGCGAACCTCCTCGTCGCTACCGTCTGCAACGCGGCGGCCATCTGCATGTCCGTTAATCGGGCGGCGAAGGGACTCATCAAGGACGGCGTCGTCAACGACGGTCTGTTGAACATGGTCGAGATGGCCTTCAGGGCCTACGATCCGTGTTTCGGGTGCGCGACGCACTCGATGCCAGGGCAGATGCCGCTCGTGGTCGAGATCAAGGACTCTGAGGGCAACATCGTCAAGAGGCTCTCGCAGTTCGTCAATGGATAGGACGTGCGCAGTTTGACATCCGTGACTATCGCACCCCGGCGCTGCATGAGACGCGGCTCCGGGGTGTCTTCTGATTCGGGGCGAGAGCCAGGACTGGCAGACAGGTTCACACCGTGAAGACCTTGATACTGGGAGTGGGAAGCTCGATACTGACGGACGACTCTATCGGGCTCGTCATCGCCGGCAAGCTTGAGGAGCGGCTCGCCGGCCGCGATGACGTGGACGTGGGGGTCAACGAGGAGGCGGGGTTCTCGCTCTTGGAGGAGTCCCTCGGCTATGACAGGCTCGTGATCGTAGACTCCATTCTCACCGGCAGGGAGCCGGGCACCGTCATGCGCCTGGGTCTCGATGGTCTCGGCCGGACGATCCACTCCAACTCACCGCACGGCGCGAATCTCGCGACGGTGATGGAGCTGGGCCGACAGCAGGACATGGACGTTCCCGACGAGGTCGTGATATACGCCATCGAGGTGATCGACGTGCTGACGTTCGGCGAGGAACTGACGCCCGCGCTCGCGGCGCACGTCGATGCCATAGTAGATGAGATCCTTGGGGAGGTCTTCCCGGAACAGCCGGACTCGACCGTCGAGTGAGGAAGAGAGCTTTGACCGAAGAACTCTACAATCTGCCGCTCTACTACGACGTGGCGTTCTCCTGGGACCTCGAGCCCGAGATCGGGTTCTTCTCGCAGCTCTTTCGAGAACACGTGCCGTTCCCCGTCGAGCGGATACTGGAACCGGCGTGCGGCGCCGGCCGCTTCCTTGTGGCGCTGCCACGGCACGGCTACAAGATGACCGGCTACGACACGAGCCCGGCCATGCTGGACTATGCGCGGCAGAGAGTGGAGGAGGCCGGAACGTCCGGCGCCGTGACACTCGTCCGCGCCGAGATGGAGACCGCGGTGTTTCCGCGCGAGTTCGATGCGGCCTTGAACTCCATCAACAGCCTGGGCTACCTTCTCGAGGACGGCGATATCGTCTCGCACTTCAGGCTGACCGGAGAGGCTCTGAAGCCGGGCGGCATCTACATCGTCCATATTGCGTGCGCGTGGGACGGGCCGCCCGACGTGGATGACAACTCGTGGGAGATGGAGAGGGACGGCGTTCGCGTGAAGACGACGTGGGCGATAGAAAGCGAAGATCGTGCGATGCGCCGGAGCCATCAGCTCTGCACGATGGAGATTGACGACGGGGGCGAGAAGCGCGTGCTCGTCGACCGGCACGAGCTCCGGCTGTGGGTCTACGAGGAGTTCAGAGAGCTCGTCGAGCGCTCCGGGACTCTCGAACTCGCGGCCATCTACGCGGAGGGCGCTGGTCATGAGAACGTGCCGCTGGACGGCCACATCAACGGAGAGATGGGAAACCTGTACTACATTCTGAGAGCGGTGTAGGCTCAGGCGCGGTCGCCCGGGCGAGAGCGGCCACTGGCGGGGCCACATCACAGGAGGCTTG
>JAUWCJ010000094.1 GCA_030609365.1 Candidatus Eiseniibacteriota bacterium
TGGCGCTCTTCTCCTTCTACGAGCCGCTCGCTCCGTACTGGAAGATCAGGTTCTCCGCCGTTATGGCGTGTCTGGACGAGGGGCGGTACAGCGACGCCCTCGCGGCTGCGATGGAGGGTAACGTTCCCGGCGACGATACTGAGTACTGGGAGAAGAGCGAGCCGCTGGGTGAGGCCGGACCCGTGAAGCAACCGATGCCTGTCAAAGATGTCGCGGCTGCGGAAGAGGTTGCAGCGGGCGGAGGCACCGTGCCCGAGGAAGAACCCCCGCCGGTAGACACGACCGAATCCGCAGCGGAAATCGTCTCCGGCATGTGACAAACCACCTGGCCCGGCAAGTCGGGCCGCCCCGATGCGAAACAGAAACCGGACCGCCTGCGCGGTCCGGTCTCCTATCCACAAACTGCTGAACGTCCTGCCTACGCGGCCTGCGCCTGCAGGATCTCGTCCAGGTCCTCCTCAGCGGTCCCTATCGGCTCGATGTCGTAGTTGTCCACGAGGATCTGCAGCACCGCCGGCGTCACGAACGCGGGGAGCGTCGGGCCAAGCCTGATGCCCTTGACGCCTAGGTTCAGGAGCGTCAGCAGGATCGCCACGGCCTTCTGCTCGTACCACGACAGCACGAACGACAGCGGCAGCTCGTTCACGCCCACGCCGAATGCCTCGGACAGCGCCGTGGCTATCTTCACGGCCGAGTACGCGTCGTTGCACTGGCCTATGTCCAGGAGCCGCGGTATTCCGCCGATGTCCCCGAACTCGAGCTTGTTGAAGCGGTACTTGCCACACGCCAGCGTCAGAATGACACAGTCGTCGGGCACAGCCTGCGCGAAGTCAGTGTAGTAGTGGCGCCCGCTCTTCGCACCGTCGCACCCGCCGACGAGGAAGAAGTGACGGATCTTCCCGTCCTTCACGGCGTCGATGACGGCATCGGCGACACCGAGCACCGCGTTGTGCCCGAAGCCGACCGTGATGGTCTTCTCGGGCTCGTCCGCCTCGAATCCGGGCGCCGCGAGTGCCGCGTCGATCAGGACCGTGAAGTCGCGGTCCTCGATGTGCGTCACGCCGGGCCACGCGACCAGACCGCACGTGAAGAGGCGCTCCTTGTACGTGTCCCTCGGCCTCTGGATGCAGTTCGTCGTCATGAGGATCGAGCCCGGGAACGCGGCGAACTCCTTCGCCTGGTCCTGCCAGGCTCCTCCGTAGTTACCCACGAGATGGGCGTGCTTCTTGAGCTCCGGGTATCCGTGTGCCGGCAGCATCTCGCCGTGCGTGTAGACGTTGATACCCTTCCCCTCGGTCTGCTCGAGGAGTGCCTTCAGGTCCTTGAGGTCGTGCCCGGAGATCAGGATCGCCTTTCCCTTGACCGGGGTCACTCGGACCTGCGTCGGCTCCGGGTGTCCGTAGGAACCCGTGTTGGCCGAATCGAGCACCTCCATCGCGCGCATGTTGATGTCGCCGGTCTTGAGACACCACGCCAGAAGATCCTCCGCCGTCGCGTCCTCTCGGGTAAGGAAGTCCATCCCCTCGTGGAACGCTCCGAAGAGCTCTTCGTCCTCGATACCCAGTACGATCGCGTGGTCCACGTAGGCCGCCGCGCCCTTGAGCCCGTAGAGCATGAGCTCCTGCAGCCCCGCAATGTCGTCCCCGAGGTCGGCCTGTCTCGCCTCGATGGACACTCCCTCTCCTTGAGCGATGAGCGCTTCCAGGCTTCCCTCGGGCTGGAATGTCGCCGTGTCGGGAAGCTCGTCCGGCGTGCCGCCGTCCTTGCGGACCGCGTCCTCGTAGAGACCCTTGACCCTGTCGCGTGCCTCCGTACCCTTCCTGATGAGACCGGCCAGGCGCTCTGGATCGAAGTTGACGTTCGTCACGGTCGTGAAAAGCGCCTCAATGACGAACACGTCGGCCTCGTGGTCGATCGCGCCGAGCGCACGCGCGCGGTGCGCGTACATCGAGACGGTCTTCGCCGTGTGGATGAGAAGATCCTGGAGCGCCGCTGTCTCAGGGTTCTTGCCGCACACACCTCCCGCCGTGCACGCGACGCCCTTCGCCGTCTGCTCGCACTGATAACAGTACATCCGACCTCCGTTGTTGGGCGTTACTGTCGTTGCCGCTCTCTCTTCCGGCGGCTTCTGTCACACACCTATGGACTCGCCGACCGACGTACTGAAGTCGGCGATGGTCATCTTCTCCAGCTGCTCGCTTACCTCCCTGCCTACCTTGCAGAAGAGGTCGCCGAGAATGCACGATGCCCGTCCGCAGGTCGGGACTGCCATGGCGCACGTGTCGACGTCCATCGGTCCCTCCACCATCTCGTAGACCTCCTTGATGGAGACCTCCTGTGGGGGACGGGTGAGGCTGTAGCCCCCGCCGGGGCCACGGCTGCTTCTGACGAGTCCGGCCTTGGCCAGCCGCTGCAGTACCTTCACGAGATGGGACTTGGAGACGCCCAGCGCCTCAGCCATCGCCTCCGCGGATGCCTGTCCGCCGTCGGTGCCGGCCAGGATACCCGCGGCGTGGATTGCGAGGGAGGCGGCCTCTGAGATCTTCACCGGATTGCTCATCGTGGGTCCTCTTGGGTCGAGTTGCCACTGCGCCAAATGGATACTAGCAATGAAGTACCAGAATATATGTATATGGCGGGTGGTGTCAAGCCCTTTTCTGAGGCGATATTCAGCCCCGTTTCTCACGCCCGGTGCGCTTGACGGCGGCTTTCTGGAGGGTGATAATGGGCGCTCCAGGGGTTATGAGTGGCCGCTCCGGGAGCCATGGGTGGCCGCTCCGGGACTCAAGTGGGCGCCGGGGACCATGTGGCCGGGACGCCCAGGTCTCATTGCACAGAAAGAGGGGGAGAGGATGCACATCGAGAGAGACGGCGGCCTGGCTGCAAGAGCCATCGCATTCGCGCTCTGCGCCCTGCTGCTCGGAGCGGTCGGCGCCGGGGCCGATGACGTAGTGAGGATAGAGGCCGCCGAGGCGGCTCAGCACGTCGGTGAGGTCGCCGAAGTTTGCGGGCGCGTCGCGAGCGCGGCTCACATCGCCGCCGTCAAGGAGCAGCCCACGTTCCTCAACCTGGAACGCCCGTACCCGGACCAGCCGTTCAACGTCGTCATCTGGGGGAGCGTCCGCTCTCGCTTCGACGCGCCACCGGAGCGCGCGTTCGACGGGAAGGACATCTGTGTCACGGGTCTCATCGAGACCTACAAAGGCAAGCCGCAGATCGTCGTGACCGACCCGGACCAGATCGTGCTGGTGAGTCCTCCGGACGGGGGAAACGGACTCAGCGAGACGGAGAGGATCCTCGTGAAGGCGCTGCTCGCCTCATTGGGGCACGAGACCAACTACGGGTCGGGGGAGTGGGACGAGCAGACCGTCGAGGCGACGATCGCGTTCCAGGAGGCCGAGGGCATGACGGCCACGGGCGAGCCGGACTCCGCGACTCTACGCGGACTGGCCGACGCGGTCCTCGGGATTCCCGACGCTGACCGCGACCTGATCATTCGCCTGCTTCTGTTCGAACTGGCGCGGCGACAGGAGTGAAATCGGCGACGACCGGCAGGTGGTCCGAGGCGACCAGCGTGTCGTCCAGGCGCAGGCCGTAGCGCGCGAGGACCTCGGGTGCCAGCTCCTCTGTCGCCAGTATGAACGCGCGCTCCATCCGGAGCACACTGTCCGAGTAGATGACGTAGTCCAGCTTCCCCGGGGAGAACGAGCTCCGCTCGTCTCGCCAGGTGGCCACCGTGACGCCTCCGGCGGTGCGGGGCCATGCGTCGGCGAGAGGTGTCCCATCCCAGTCGGGTGCGAACGACGTTCCGAACCTGCCCTCGTCGGCGATCCTCCCTGACAGCAGGGTCTGAACCTGGCTCGCACCTCCCACGAGGTTCATGTCACCCGTGATGACGATGGGCGTGCCCTTGCGGAGGTTGAACGTCGCCGGAGCGCCCCCACGAATCGGTGAGTCACCCTGTGTCATTGTGTCGCGCGTCCACGCGGCGATGCCGTCGAGTTCCTCCTGCCTTTCGACCTCCTTGTCACAGCACGGTGGGTGTGCGCAGATGACGGAGAGGTCGACCTCAAAGGTGTCGTCCGGCAGGTCGACAAGCGCCCAGTAGTTGCCCGACGCGTCGATCGCAGCGGCCTCAAGCAGCGGATACCTGCTAACCACGTGACCCTCGTGCGTGTTCATACCGTGCCACTCGACTCCCGGAATCGCCAGCGCGACGTAGTCGGCCGCCTGCCGGGCCGTGTGAGCCCATATTTCCTGGAAGCAGATGACGTCGGGGTCGAGCGCCCTCAGCACGCGGACGAACGGGGCGGGGCGCTTGAAGAGCCCGTCGAAGAGCACGTTCCAGGTGACCACGCGGATGTGGTCCGGGTGGAGTCTTTCGAGAGAGACGGCGTGTTGGGGAGGTGGTGGCTGGTCGGAGAACTCCACCGTCACCATGCCCTCGTCAGGAAGACGGTCGCCGCCCTCTCCGCCCTTATCCATCAGAACGAACGAGACAGACGGGCCCGGGGCGATGTCCACACCGGTCTTCGTCCGACGCAGGAACGATATCTCGAACTGACTCGACGAGACCGTTGGCGCCTGCCAGAGCCCGATGTCGGCCTGTTCCACTCCCGTTGCTTGGCCGTCGGTCCAGACCTCACCCTTTCTTCCGCCAAACGTCCAGACCAGCTCGGCGCCTGTTCCCTCTACGGCCCGTCCCGTCGATGCGTTGCTGTCGCCGTCGACGATAAGCGTGATCGAGTTGCCGCCCTGGAGGTTCATCTCCGATCCTACGTCGAACAGCAGTGTGACCCTCTCCCTGTCGCTTCGCACCCGAACGCTGCCGAAGTCGATCCCGCTCCCATCACCGCTTGGATCCTCCCAGCTCGCATCGATGCCGTCCCAGTCCTCGAAGAGCCCGTCGACCGCGACCGGGACTTCCTGCGCGGCGGTCGGGATGGCGACCACGAGGAGCGCCAGTGCCACACACACCGTTCGTTTCACGCTGTTCCTCCTTGTCAGGTTCGCAGATGGGCCGCACCTCGCGCGGGTTCCCTCCAACAACTACAGCATGAGCCTTCCGGTGGTCAAGGCAGGAAGGAGCCGGGGCGGGTAGCCGGGGGCGCCGGGCGCGCATGCACTGCCGGGATGCCCGCGGGACGCTCCTTGACTGGCGCAGGTTCGCGTCAGATACTTGGCTGACCCTAGCAGAGCAGGAACGCCCAGAGAGAGGAGCAGCCTTGCCACATCCAGACTCGCTTTCGCCCGGTGCCTCACGGTCAGCCGGCCCGCTGAGGCTGCGTATCCGCGCACGGGGGTGGCTCCGTGCCGCGTGTCTGGCCGCGGCCGTTTGCCTGGGTGCCACGCTCGCGCTGGGAGGATGCTCCGGCCCGTCTCTGGACCCCGGCGTTCCGAGGCACGTGGTCGTCATCTCGATCGACACGGCCCGGGCCGACCACTTCGGGTTCCTCGGCGGCGAGAGCGCGAGGACGCCGAGGCTCGACGCGTTCGCTCGAGAGGCGATCGTCTTCACCGACTATATGACGGTCGTTCCGACCACTCTGGCGTCGCACACGACGCTCTTCACCGGGAAGTACCCACACCACCACGGTACGCCACGCAACGGGTTCACGATCAACACAGCGAACGAGATGCTAACGGAGACGCTGCAGACGGCCGGCTTCCACACGGCCGGCTTCGCGGGCTCCTTCGCGCTGGACGAGCGGTTCGGATTCGCTCAGGGATTCGACCACTACGACCAGGAGTTCGACATCTACGTCGGTGACAGCGGCGCCGACCAGAACCAGCGCCTCGCTGAACACGTGGCGGACGCGGCCATCGCATACCTGGACGAGATCGGCGTACCCGACCGCCTCTTCCTGTTCGCCCATTACTTCGACCCGCACGCGCCCTATGCGGCGCCCCCTCCCTTCGACACGATGCACGATCCTGAGGGAACCCACGGGCTCTACCCCGCAGAGGCCATCAAGCGCTACCAGGGTTTCTCGCCCGAGCAGAAGGAGCGGAACATTCAGCGGCTCGCGATGCAGTACGCTTCCGAGGTGTCGTACAGCGCCCATCACGTGGCGCGACTGCTCGATGATCTCGCTGAGAGAGGCGTGCTGGACCAGGCCCTCATTGTCGTGACGACCGACCACGGCGAGTGCCTCTGGGAGCATGAGGAGGAGTTCGACCACGGTCGCACCGTCTACCAGGCGACCATGCATGCGGTCTGTGCCATGAGGCTTCCAGGAGGCGAGCTGGGAGGCACTCGCGTGGACGAGGTCGTCGCCAGCATCGACGTGTTGCCCACCATCCTGGAGCTCCTGGGTCTGGAGATCCCGGCGGGTGTGGACGGGGAGTCGATATCTCTCAGGGATCTGGAGGAGGGGATAGGCGAGAGAACTCGCTTCGGTGAGGCCACCAAGCCGCGCTCCGAGGCGGAGACCGATCCCAGATGGACGAACATTCGGAAGGCCCGCTGCATCCGCGACGGACGCTACAAGTACGTCGCGACTCCCTACCTTGGCACCGATGAGCTCTACGACGTCATCGCCGACCCGCAGGAGATATCGAACCTTCTGGATGCGCCGATGGAGGAAGTGCTCGGATTGGCAGCCGACATGCGGGCGAGGCTCGAGGCCTGGACGAACTCAGCCCAGCCGCTGCCCTCGGCGTTCGATTCTTCCCAGACAGAGGAGAGCATCAGGCGGCTCAGGAGTCTGGGGTACCTGCAGTAGGTCTGCCGTCGTCAGCCTGCAGAAGTAGACGCCGGAAGGCCGGTCGCTTCATTACACCATGAAAACAGGAGCCGCTCAACGGCGCATCTTCCCGGGCGGGGTGGCCGGCCTCAGGCTGCTGCATCGCGCTCTAAGAAAAGGGAAGGCCCCGTCGATGAGACGGGGCCTTTTCCTCGCGTGCGGTCGTGCTGTCGACCAGACAGCAGTGTATGAGAACCTGCTACTCGAAGAAACTCTTGATGGCGCCCCACGAGGAGTCGAGGACCGGCGTGCCGAAGTAGTTGGCCTTGACCTGGAGGATGGCCGTCCGGCCCCAGCTCTGGTCCGGATCCCACCACGCCTGGTACCAAGCCCACGTGTCGACGCCATTGAAAGTGGTCTGCCCGCCGGTGCCGGTGTTGTCGTACCCGAAGCAGAAGTAGGTGCCGTCCAGGATGACGATACCCTCGGTCGACACATCGACGTAGGTATACGTGGTCGGAGGGAACGTCGACGGGTCGGGATCGACCGGCGTGAACGAGCCGTAGTACTCAGCGCTGTAGGCGTTTCCAGCCGGCGCGACGTAGCCCCCCATGTCGGTCCACACGACCCAGCCGTACGGTTCGGTCGGCGGCCCGCAGCAGGGGAAGCCGAACTCCACCAGGATGAGGTCCATGCCCGTACCGTTGTAGACGGTCGTGATGAACCATTCGCCCCAGCCGTCGGACGACCCGCCCGTGGTCGGGACGAAATCGAGTGCTCCACCGGTATTGTACTGGAAGTCGTACCGGATTGTGCTGGACTCGCCGGGCGGAGCCGCGCGCAGCTTCGCCGGGGTTCCGTCCTTGCAGGCCGATGTCTCCGCCAGAGCGGGGGAGACGATGAGCGCGAGGATTGCCACAGCCAGTAGGAGCTTTGTCAGCATAGACACCTCCCTTTCCGGGGCGAAGGCGACTACGCGGGTGCTCACCCACATCGAGCAGCTTCGAGGATTGTGCCAAGTGGGAAGAGCTCGCGGGGAAGTGCTCGCGCGAATCGCCGGCCCCTGGGCCACTGCACGATGACGCACGCTTGTAGAAAGCCCGGGAGAGGACGCTCTCACTCTCCCCGTTTCCACGACAATAATTATGCCTCATTCGGCGCGTGCCGTCAAGAACCAAGCACCTTGAGGTTGAACAGGACCCTGGCAATGCGGCGGCGCTGAGGTAGCGGGAGCCTGGGCGACCGCAGGACCGTAACAATGCCGGCTTGGCATGGCTCTTGCCTGATAGCTCTACCTGTGCATTTCATAGGTGGGGCTTTCTTTTCACGTGGGGAGAGGAGGACGGATGAGGGGTCTTGTCGTTCTGTCAATGGTGGTGGCCGCAATGTTCGGCTTATCGGTCGCGGCAGCCGCGCAGGAGGCGTACTGCACGCTGGGTCAGTACGTTTGGGGTCACGAGACCCGGGAGTTCAACGACATTCCCATTCCTGCCCTTCTGGACAGTCTGATCACCGGCGCGGACCCGCTGGTCATCGGCATGCCCGGACGGGGCGTCACGTTCCTGGACGGCTCGGAGTCTACGATCACGGACGGGCTCACCGCCAGCTGGAAGGCGGCGCCTCTGCCCGAGGATCTCGGTGACGCGGTCATCGACTCCACGTGCGTTCTGCCGCCCGAGTTCCCGGCCAACAGGAAGGGCAAGTTCCGCGGCAGCCTGTTCGGCGAGACCATCGCTCTCTCTCTGAACACGCGACTCGACCCCGATCTCTTCAATCTGGAAGTGTGCCCCATCATGACGACCGTTGGCGCACTCCCAGGTGAAGACGGGTTGTACGGCACCGCTGATGACTCCCTGTGTGCCAGCGACACCATGACCATTCGCATCCCTGAAGAGGTGCTGGCCGCTCTCGGCGATACCTCGGGTGCGGGGACCACCGTCGGCGATATCCTCGGCCTCGCGAATCTGACACTCGCGGGACAGGACGCGCTGTTCGACGTTACCGCGAAGCAGGTCAACGAAGCGGTGAAGGTCCTCAACAGAGGATTCAAGCGCTGCAGGTTCCTCGTCGACTGCACGGACGCGTTGCCGGACAGCTTCGAGATCATCGACACCAAGCCCGCGGTGTACCCGGACGATCCGCCTGAGGGCGGCGATCGGTCGGCCGCTGCATTCGAGCGGGGCGAACTCTCGCTGCGCCCGGCCAGTCCGGTCTCGGACTTGGCAGTGATAAGCTACAGCATCCCCGAGCCGTGCAGAGTACGCTTGTCCGTCTACAGCATCGCCGGTCGCGAGGTAGATGTCATTGTGGACGGAGAGATCAACCAGAGGGACAACTTCATTCAGGTGGCCATCGATTCCGGTCGCATGCCGTCGGGCGTCTACTTCGTGCGCATGACGGCCACGGGCACGGCCAGCCGGCGTGCCTACTCGCAGACGAGCAAGATGCTGGTTGTCCGCTGACGGATTCACCCCTGGCCGTCTTGCTCCTTGCCGAGGCGGCCCAACCTCGAGCGCGCGGTGACCCGGTCCCGGAGGGCCGGGTCGCCGTTCTTGTGGCCCCGCCACCCGGCCGCCCCGGCGGCACTCGCACTGCACGCCGAACTCGGGTATGCTCGTGACAATCCGCTCCCAACCTTCCGGAGGAGCGGTGTGTCATAGTGTGCGAGCGTCTGAGAGGTGCGGATTCACCACCGAAACAAACAATCAGGGGAACTTCATGCCGGGGGTATGGCTGGTCGTGGCGGCCGTTGTGGCTGCCGGCGTGCCTCAGTACGAGGCGGCCGGCGCTTTCTGTGATGTGGACGATCTTGCGTCGAGCGGGTCGGAGTCGGCGGACGGGCGGCTGACAGCGGTGCCTTCGGTCCGAGCCTACGCGCTGGGTGACGAGAAGATCGACCTGGATGGCGTCCTCGACGAACCGGCGTGGGAGAGGGCCGAGGCGGCGTGGGGCTTCCGCAAGTGGGACCCGGCCAGGGGAGAGCCGTCGAGCGAGGAGACCGTGTTCAAGGTCGCGTACGATGATGAGGCCGTCTACTTCGGCGTCGCGTGCTACGAGCGGGACGCGAGCAACACTCAGGGGAAGCTCTGTCGTCGAGATCACATCAGTGATTCCGACATGGTCAGCATCTACCTCGACACGTATCACGATCACACCACCGGTTTCAACTTCCGCGTCAACGTGCGGGGCGCCAAGGGCGACCGCTACGTCTACAACGACGGTGAGATGGACCGCGACTGGAACGCCATCTGGGAGGTAGAGACGTCGCAGGACGAGAACGGGTGGTACGCTGAGTTTCGGATCCCGTTCTCCTGCGTTCGGTACGGGCAGGCGGAGGAGATGACCTGGGGCTGCAATCTGCACCGTTACATGCACGGCCGCGGAGAAGACACGGCGTGGACCATCTGGGACACCGAGACCCGCGGCTTCGTCAGCCGCTTCGGTGAGATCACAGGTCTCGTCGCTGTTCCGCACTCGAGACAGCTCGAACTCATGCCCTACGTAGTCGCACGGATCACAGACCCCGCTGTCTACGGACCCGGCGACGAACTGGAGT
>JAUWCJ010000097.1 GCA_030609365.1 Candidatus Eiseniibacteriota bacterium
CTATCCGCAGGGCGTCCGCACCGGCCCGGGTGCCGGCCGACGGCCCGTTTCTTCCTTCTAGAACGGAAGGTCGTCGTCGTCGATCTTGACCGTCGCGGCAGCGAACTCGGGCGTGCCCGCGCCGGCCTCCGGCCGGGCGCCGTTGCCCTGACTGCGCGCGTCGAGCATCTGCATATCGCGCGCGACAATCTCGGTCGTCTTCCGCTTGTTCCCCTGCTTGTCTTCCCACTCGCGCGTCTGAAGCCTGCCCTCGATGTAGACCTGAGAGCCCTTCCGGAGGTACTGCCCGCAGATCTCCGCGAGCCTGCTCCACACGACGATGCGGTGCCACTCGGTGCGTTCCTGCTTGGTGCCGTCCTTGTCGGTCCAGGTCTCGTTCGTCGCCAACGTAAAGCTCGCTACCGAGGTTCCGCCGGGTGTCGACCGCAGCTCCGGGTCGCCTCCCAGCCTGCCGATCAGGATGACCTTGTTGACGCCTCTTCCAGCCATTGAGATATCCTCTCTCGGGGTCCTAGGTCCGTGCAACAGGCGCGCTCTGTAAGTGAGCGCCCTGTCCGAAGGGGATCTTCCGGCAGCTACTCGGGGATTCCCCTCCCGGACGCTGCGTTCCCCATCACCTCCTCCCACTACCCTCGCCCGGGAACACGCGCAAGGCTACCACCGCACCGACTCTGCGGCAAGCATATCATGCCGCAAACTCGACTCGGGCCACGGCGCGCGTCAACACGCCGCGGCTCCGAATCCGCATATCTGGGGTGGAAGACGGGGCTCGAACCCGCGACCGCTGGAACCACAATCCAGAGCTCTACCAACTGAGCTACTTCCACCGCATTCTGGTACGCCTGGCTGGATTTGAACCAGCGACCTACGGATTAGAAGTCCGTTGCTCTATCCAAACTGAGCTACAGGCGCGCCCTGGTCGGGGCGAGAGGATTCGAACCTCCGACTTCCTGCTCCCAAAGCAGGCGCGCTAACCGGGCTGCGCCACGCCCCGTGAGGCTGCTAGTCAAACCACTATGATATTCGCCATCTATAGGGAAGTCAAGCGCGCGGTTACGCGCGGTTACGCCTCGGAGCCCCGGGAAGTGAGACGCCGCTCCTTCACCCAGCTGTAAAGAACGGGCGTCACGAAGACGGACAGGAGCACGACGAGCATGCCCCCGAACGACGGGATCGCCATCAGCACCATGACGTCCGACCCCCTTCCCGTCGAGGTCAGGACGGGACTGATTTACAGGATGCGTTCCGCGCGGGAGCCTTGCCGTGGGTGGGTATGCCGGGAAATAGTGTGGCCGCGGCCCAATGGGAGGTCCGCGGCCACATGGAAGACCCAGCCTTCCAGAGAAAGCCGAGTCGGCCAATTCGTGCCCTCAGGGGATCACGTCAGAGGTGCAGCACAGGTAGTGTAGCACGACACTTGGCACCCCGCAAGCCGGAAGGCTGCGCCGGCCGAGAAAGCGCCTAACGTATTGCTATGAGGGATGTTAGTGAGTCTGTCCGCCGCGCGGGGGTCTGCGCGGCACACCGCAGGGAGCGGCCTCTGTCAAGAGTCGCTATTCGCCGCCCAGGAGCGCCACTACCAGCTCTTGCGCGGCTTTAATGGCCTTCCCACGATGACTTACGGCGTTTTTCCTGTCCGGCCGCATCTCAGCGTACGCGAGGTCGTGCCCATCCGGCAGAAACAGGGGGTCGTAGCCGAACCCGCCCTCCCCCCTGGGCGCCTCGAGAATCACGCCGCTCGTTACTCCCTCGACGGTTCTCACTTCGCCGCCCGGCACTGCGAGCGCGACGACACACCTGAAGGCAGCCGCCCTGGCGGAGCCCTCAATCCCACTGAGGTCGGAAAGGAGCTTCCGGTTGTTCGCCTCCCAGTCCGGCGGTTCGCCCGCAAAACGCGCCGAGCGGACGCCCGGCGCCCCGTCGAGCGCCTCCACCTCGAGACCGGTGTCATCGGCCAGGGACGGCAATCCGGTGAAGGACGCGACCACGTTCGCCTTCTTGACCGCGTTCTCTTCCAGCGTAGCGCCGTCCTCCACGACATCGGGCATGTCCGGGAAATCATGGAACGAGAGGATCTTCAGGGGAAGCTCGCTCAACAACGCCGAGAGCTCTTCAACCTTGTGCTTGTTCCGAGTGGCGAGAACCAGAGATGTCATCAGGGGCTCCGCTGCAAGTGGCTCTCGTGCGAAAGGCTCCGGTGCGAACGTGACGCTCCTGGCTGCCCGGAGCGTCACCCGCCCGAGCACGTCGTCTCATCGACAGTAACGACACTGACTTCCGGCAGCGTCGCACCGAGAAACCGCTCGGCCTGCTCCTGGAAACGATGGGGAACGTCGCTGACGAAGAACCTGTGCTCAGGGCGCGGCCCGGCCTGGCGCGCCAGCCCGAGTCCCGCCAGGCGATCGGCCACTTCCTTCGCGGTCTCCTCCGCCGAATCGATCAGTCTGACCGAGGGTCCGAATACCTTGGCGATGGTGTGCTTCAGAATGGGGTAGTGCGTGCACGCGAGAACGACGACGTCCACGGCCGCGTCCCGGAGCGAGGTCAGGTACTCGTGGGCTATCACCAGAGTGACCTCCCGGTCGGTCCAGCCCTCCTCTGCCAGCGGGACGAACAGCGGGCAGCTGGTCTCCAGGACCTCGATGTCCCTGTCGAGCTTGCTGATGGCCTTGCGGTAGGCGCCGCTTGAGATCGTGCCCTCGGTGCCGATGACACCGACCTTGCCCGAGAGAGTGGACGACACGGCTGCGAGCGCACCGGGTTCGATCACGCCGATGACCGGGATCTCATATCGCGACTCCAGCGCGTCCATCGCTACGGCAGACGCGGTGTTGCACGCGACGACGATCGTCTTGACCCCGTGTTCCAGAAGGAACTCGGCGTCCTGAATGGCAAACTGTGTCACCGTCTCGTTCGACTTGGGGCCGTACGGCAGGCGCGCGGTGTCCCCAAAGTACACGATCCGCTCATCGGGGAGCTGCCGCATGATCTCGGCCACGACCGTCAACCCACCTATGCCGGAGTCGAATACGCCTATCGGACTGGACGTGGTGTCGCTCACTCCTTGCTCTCCTCTTACTCCATACGGGGGGCCGCATCGATAGCGTCGACGAAACTGCCCACCTCAGCGGTACTGCTCAACGGGAAATGGAACACTGGCGTCGATGTGTCCAGCGATGGTCTCCAGCTCCTCGCCCTCGACCAGAATGCTCACTCGCTCCACGTCAGGGAAATTGAGCGCGAGCGTCTTCACAATGGAGCGAATCGTGAAGAGCTCACCGGCAGAACCGCCGGGATGGTTGTCAACGAATTCCCTGCTGAAGTCGACGAAGGCCGCCCCCGTCCCGTCGAAGAACACGGACAGAACGCGCGTGCCGTCGGGTATCGTCCCGTCAGCGTCGCTTCCGGTCGGACCGGCCGCCAGCTCCTCCATGATCCTGCGAGCCCGGCTGGCAGAATCCTCCATGACGACGATCTCTCTCCGCTCCTCTATCGTCCGGCCCGCGCCTCTACTGGAGAAGACGAGACGCACCGACTGAACACCCTCTCCGAGTTCCTCCACGGCGGCTCCCTCGTCCGGAAGTCGCTCGTCGGGCTCCTTCATGCAGAGCGTGACAACGACCGCAACCGCGGCCAGCACAACCACCAGAGCAATCAGCTTGGCGCGCATGAGACTCACTGGTTCCTCCTCCCGGACGAATCGCCGTATTCGGCCACTCCACGAGCGATGGCTCTCGCAACGTCCTCCCGGAAATCCGCATCGGCCAGAAGCGCCGCGTCGGAAGCGTTCGTGATGAAGCCGACCTCCACAAGGATCGCCGGCATGGCGCAGCCTGCTAGGACGGCCAGACTTGCCCCCCCCACGCCCCGGTCGTAGTTCGACAACGCGCCGGACATCTGGCCGCGCACGGCCCGCGCCAGCGCCCTGCTCTCGCCGGTCAGGTTCTCCTGCTGTCCACCCCATCGGAGGTCTCCAAGCCCTCCGCGTCGAACTCCGTGCGTCCCGCGTCGCAGTCCTCTGGTTCCGGCGCTGTTCTTATCAACAATGTCGTCCGGCGTGGGAACGTAGTATGACACCCGGAATCCGCTGGCCGCCGCCGAGTGCCACGCCCCGCAGTGGATGCTGACGAAGATATCCGCTCCGGCGAGATTGGCGATCTCTGCCCGGCGCTTCACCGGCACTTGAGAATCCAGGCTCCGCGTCATGAACACGTAGAACCCTTCCCGGCGCAGGTTCCGCACGACCTCATCGGCGATCGCGAGTGTCACGTCCTTCTCCAGAAGATCCGCACGACCCGCATGCCCACTGTCCGCGCCGCCGTGTCCCGGGTCGATCATCACTGTCGCGATACCGTCGTCCAGCGCCTCGAACGGACTCGCGCCACCGCCGAGCAGATTCTTCGTGCCCCTGAGCAAAGGCGAGGGCACCGACTGCTCGCGTTCCGCCACCACCATGACTTCCAACCTCGGCGGATCGGTGTGCATCTGCGCGTCGTAGGCCGTCGCAGATGGCGCGACGCGGACGACGGCGTTCACGCCGGCCTCGGACTCCGTAAGCTCTACCGATGAGACGAGTCCGACGCCCTCGAGGACATCGAGCGAGTCGAGAAGAGCAGCGCCGGGCAGGAAGAAATCTATGCGGCCCCTCTCTCTGCTGCTGATGGAAAACTCCGCCCTGTCGTTCAGGGCCATGACGGCGGCCGTGCCACCGGGCCTCTCCTCGAGCTCCGCCGACATGACGACCGCACCAAGCTTCACGATGGAGATCGCCGCTCCGACCTCATCCACCGTGATCCGGGAGTTGACCGCGAGCCCGAGGGCGCGGGTCAGGAAGTGGGGCGGCACCCAGTACTCGCCATTCCTCATCACAACGGATCTGTGCACGTTGATGGCTTCCCCGTCCAGCGCGACGAACTGGCTGTCCGACGCCATGGAGATCCTGTGAATCCCCACGGCCAGAGCCATCTTCGATGTCCGGGCGCTCCAATGGCGGGACGCCCCAACGGCTCGAGCGAGATCGGCGAGTCGGAAGTACGTCGCGCCGTCGATCCTCGCCGTTTCGACGTGCTCGGTACGTCCGTCATCGAGGGCGACCGAAAACACGTCACCGAATGCGGAGGAGCAGCAGAGAAGCGCGGTCACCAGAGCGACCACGACCACTGCGACTGTGCGCGGTACCCTACTCATTCCCGATCCTCATTCCCGATCCTCATTCCCGCGTCCGCGACCCTTGAGCTCGCGCTGGACGTCGCGCTCCGCGTCCCTGTCCCGAAGCGTCTGGCGCTTGTCGTATGTCTTCTTGCCGCGGCAGATCCCAACTTCGATCTTCACTTTCCCGCGCTTGAGATACGCCGCGAGCGGGATGAGCGTCATCCCCTTCTCCAGCACCTGACGGTGCAGGCGGCGTATCTCGATCTTGTGGGCGAGAAGCTTGCGGCGCCGTCTTGGATCGACGTTGAAGCGATTTCCCTGCTCGTACGGGCTGATGTGAGCACCGTGAAGGAACAGCTCCCCGTCCTCGATCCTGACGAAGCTGTCGACCAGCTGCACCTTCCCGAGGCGCACTGACTTGACCTCCGTGCCCTTGAGCACGATACCTGTCTCTATCGAATCGACGACATGATAGTCGTGCCGGGCTCGCTTGTTCTTCGCGAGGATTTTGACATCGCCGCTCACTGGCGCCGCTCCCGTCTGGCGCCCGGCGAGCCGGGCGTGTCCCTCTAGCCTGGGGCCTGATGAGGAGTTACAGCATCCCGCAATGCGGCTGGGTCCGCAGACGGCCGGGCCGCAACAAGAGGATGCTAGCAGAGCCGCGGTCGGATGGGCAAGACGATTCGGGGAGCTCCCGTACGGCAACGGAGCGGGGATGCTCCGGCCGCGCGGAACGGCCCGAAGCTCGCGTACACGGCAGAGGGCGGGGGGCATCCCCGCCCTCTACCTGGTTCGTTGCTATCGAGCCCCGCCAGCTGGCGGGTGATCCCCCGAGAGAATGATAGTTGGCCGGCCACGCCGCGAAAAGGGACTCTTGCCAACGCGACTGTGACAACGAGATGTCTCTGTTTCATTCTGTTGGCTTCGTGGCTGCTCCCCCGATATCGGGCGATAGCCGGCCATGATGCGACGGCGAACCGCCGCCTGTCGTCCCCCCAACAACTGGAAACATGCATGCCACCGCACGGATGGCGTCTCTCAGTAGTGATTGTAACACAGGCGAGTCAGGTTGTCAATAGTGCGGGGCTCGCGCAGTCGGCGCTCGAGAGAGAGGCGAAAGAACCAGGGCGCTCCCGGTGGTGGAAGCGCCCTTGTGGAGACCCATTCCTCGCGCGAGGCGCGCGTGGCCCTACAACCTCTCTTCCCCGAAGAGCGGCAGGAGCTTGTCGAAAACCGCCTTCACCTGCGCCGTCTGCAGGTAGTAGAGCGGGAAGCCGAAGTAGCACACGTTCCCGCGGTCGGTGCCCGTGGGCGAGAGCAGCACGCACGTGCGGTCCTGGAAGTTCATGTTGAGAAACGCCTCGACCCCGTGCGTTTCGATGGGGTGGCCGTCGTAGGGCTCGAAAACGTCTATCTGTCCGAGTCCGCACCGCGAGTATCCGGGGAGCGGCGGATCGGCGTAGAGGAACCACTTGCCGGGATCCGGGTACCCCAAGGCACCGACGCTGTCTATGTACATCGGCTCAAGGTCGACGATACGGCCGCCCGGGATCCCTGTCCCTCCAGGCACCGCCCCGTAGAAGCAGAAGCCGTATGTCCAGGGGCTACTCGGGTTCGCAGCCATCCCGCTGTTCTGTCCCTGCCCGACGCGCAGGTAGTCTCTGGCGAACACACGGCCCGCCGTCGTGTCGGACGCGGCGATGCTGATCGGATACGACTCGCCTGTGATGTGAGCCAGCACCTCGTAGCCGCAGAGCAGGAGATTCCCGCCTGCGCGGACATAACCGGAGAGCGAGCAGTAGTCCGAGTAGTCCGGATGGTATGGATCGAACAGGCCGGCCAGGGTCACATCGGAGCCGTCGCAGTACCACACGACGGTCGACGCGCCGGCGAGGGCCGCGACGTCGGGCGGCTGCAGATCACCATGCTCCGCAGGGTCCCACTGCAGGGGCGGGCGCGCGTACCCCGCGGTCAGCGTGTCGTAGAACGCGTCTCTGTCGGCGTCGGTCCCCCAGATGGGATTAACGGACTCCCGCCAATCATAGTCATCCACCACGAGGATGTACTCGTCCAGGGTGGTCACGATCACGTCGAAGTAGATCCTACCCCGTGTCTCAACACCTGCCGGACCCAGTACGGCCACGTACAGGGAGTGCTCACCGGGGCCCGGCGCCACCGCGAAGTGCGTGTCGTACATCGAGTAGTTCTGGCACCAGTCGGTCGTGTCGTCGAACGCATAGCTGAAGCCGAGTATCGGGCAGCTGCTAATCTCATCTTCCTCGGCTATCCAGTCAAAGACCAGTTCCTCCCCGTCGAAGATCTCGATCGGCTCGTTGTAGGCCAACGACCACACGGGCCCCCTGAACCTGTGATTCCCAAGGACGTTCGTCCGAATCCGAAGGAGCGATCCGGCGAGCTCAGGGTTGCACGCGAACTCGATCGCGGCCGGCGTTGGGTCGAGCGCCCCCATGTCGTCGATGGACCAGACCTCAAACCTGTACAGCCCTGCGAGGGGCCCGAACTGGAGCGCGAACTCGTCGGGCGGTAGATTGTCGTCTCCCGCCACCTCGACCCACTCGGCCAGCTCACGGACGTAGAGCTTGAAGCCATAGCCCACAACCACGCCGTCGTAGTCCCACCCGCGCCACTCGATGCAAACCATCGGACTCGTCATGCTGCCCGGGCCGTGTGTGATCTCGGTCTCGGGGAACGTGTTGCGTGCTGTGAACGTCACGGTCGCCGGGGTCGGGTCTTCCTCGCCGTCGTTGTCGATGGACTTTACGGAGAACGTGTGTGCGCCGTACGAAGCCGACGAGTCGCTCGAATCACGCGCAGTCAGGACGAACACACTGTCAGTGACAAACACCCTGAACCAGTCGAGCGTGTCCCACCTCGCAAAGTAGCCCACGACCTCACCGTCGGGGTCGGTCCCAAACCACTTCAGGTGTACGCTCGCGTCAGTGGTGTCTCCGGCATCAGACACGAAGGCGAGAGTTGTCTCGGGGGGGAGGTTCTGGCCGACTGCTCCGGGGTCCTGCTTGCTGCAGCCCGAGAGGAGAGCAACGGCCATCATGAGGGCAAGCATGGCCGCGACGACTGAGTCGGTGCGAAAGCGCATGATCCCACGCTCCTTCCGGGGGCAGACGCGTCCGATCGGCGGCCGCGGGGACCGGTTCGCCCCGCGCGGTTCTTACACTGTCATACTACTACCATAGAGAGCTTTCTTCAAGCGTAGAGCGCAGACGGTAATGTATCGGTTCTTGTGTAGAAAGGGGTTGGCAGGAGTCGGGACCCTGACATAGAAAGCGGGCATATCCATAATCCTACCCACTGGCGATGGAAAGGGGGATATGCCCGTGAGAGACCAAGGCCTCCCAAGGCGCATGGTAGCGAAGCTGTGGTCGGAAGTAAAGGACTACGCTCAGGACGAGATCAGCGCTGGTGCAAGGGCGAAGATCAAGAGACTGCTCGAGAAAGGCATCATGGACGAGTTCGAGGAGCTCATCCGGTGCAGGTGGTATGAGCGGTCCGAGGACCGTCAGGACCAGAGGAACGGGTTCTACGCCCGGGGCCTGGTGACCAGAATGGGGTACATAACCGGTCTCAGGATCCCGAGAGCGAGGCACCTGAAGTTCAGGAGCTGCTTCTTCAGTTGGTACCAGCGCAGGCAGGAAGCGTTCGATCTGGCGGTCCTGAGGTGCTTCATATCCGGGGTATCGACCAGGAAGGTCCGTGACATCACCCGGGCGTTCACTGATGCAGGGATCTCCGCAAGTGCCGTCAGCAGGATCCTGAAGGGGATCGACCAGGAACTCCGCACCTTCAGGAAGAGCCCCATCACTGGCCGCTATCGCTTCCTGTTCATCGACGGTCTGTGGGTGTCAGTACGGAAGAGATATGACCGGAAGAGCCCCGTGCTCTTCGCTCTGGGGATCGAGAAAGACGGCACAAAGACCCTCCTGGGCTTCAAGCTGACGGTCTCGGAGGGGAAACTCGACTGGGCGGCGTTCCTCGAGGACCTCAGGAAGCGGGGACTCGACGATGATGCTCTCGAGCTCATCATCCATGACGGTGCAGGCGGCATCGCCGCGGCTATAGCGGAGGTCTTCCCGTACACTCCCACGCAGCTCTGCACAGAGCACAAGATCAGAGCCGCAGCCGCGCACCTGAAGAACAAGACTCGAAGGAAGGCCTTCATGGCACAGGCAAGGACGATCTACCACGCCGCCGATGTACCCGATGCAAGAGAACGCCTGGATGCCTTCTCAGACCGATGGAGAGCAGACGAACCCAGGGCAATCAACTCCCTCAGGAGGAACTTCGGCAAAACGCTTGTGCACATGCAGTTCGAGAAGCATCTCTGGAAGACCATAAGAACCACGAACCCGGTAGAACGGTACCAGGAAGAAGTGCGGGGACGGATAAGGAAGATGAGGAGCTTCGCCGACGACAGAAGCTGTGAACGCATCATCTACGCCATCGTCGCCGGAGATACCGAGGATATGCGCCGATGAATCTACACAACACTATGGACATTACCAAGGAACGTTGGCTAGTTGTAGAGAGCTTTGATCGTGCCCCAGGTCGTTGCCTCGACCGGGGACGTCCCTCCGAGGAAGTGTCCGCTGAAGGTCAGCGACAGGAGTGGAAGGGAGTCGTCGAAGCCGGCATCGCTTTCCAGTCGGAACCGGACATCGAAGAAGCCGTCCGGGTGCGCCGTGAAGTAGCTTCCCACGTTCGTCGGGTCTGTGCGCTGGCTGTCTTCCAGGTTCTGCTCCAGGATCACGACAGTGGCATCTGCAAGAAGCAGCCCCTCGGGTGTGTCCGCGCGAAGTG
>JAUWCJ010000192.1 GCA_030609365.1 Candidatus Eiseniibacteriota bacterium
GTACACGCACAAACCACACATGGGTAGTTTCATTTACCAATGTGCCACTTGTATGCGAGAACCATGCCGATGTCAAGCAGAAAACAACACTGAGGTGAGTAATTCCAGATACACACCCTGCATTTGTGCGTAGAACCTGAAACGGGCAGGTCCTGGCTCGCCGATCACTACATGCTCCGCGGACGACCCTACACTGTCGCCTCCATGATGATGTTGGCGAGCTGTGTGATGTTGAGGTCGGCGGGCGCTTCCTTGGCGGACCAGAAGAAGGCCTCGTCCCAGGTGTGCATGCCCGTGAGGTTCGTGCGGCCGAACAGCTCCGCCTCCTTGATGGTGCCCTTGAGGTCGAAGCCGTGGTTGCCTACCGGAATGAGGTCCGGCCCCCTGGCGCTCTCCGGCCCCGAGTAGACCTCGTCACGCTCGAAGACGCGCTCGATGACCGGCTTCCCTTCGTACTGAAGCTCGGCGAGCCCCGCCTTGATCTCGTCCATGATCGTCCGCGCCGACGCCTCGTCGACGCTCCCCTTCGGGAAGCGGCCCTTGCGGTTCAGGTAGATGCGTCCCGGGTCGATGACGAACGCCTTCGACCCCTCCGCGATGTCCTCAATGGAACCGGGGGCATCGCTCTCGAACGAGAGGAACCCGTTCTCGCGGAGCCAGTTGCTGACGCGGACCTCCTGCTCGATGCCGCAGAAGCCGTGGTCCGAGAGCATGAAGAAGCCCTCGCCCTCGTGCGTCCGCCCGGAGATCTCGGAGAACCGCCCGTACATCTCACCGATGAACGCGTCGACCTTGCGGTAGTAGTCGAGGAAGGCGTCGTGGTACTTGTCCGACGGGTCCTCGTAGGCGTTCCAGATGTAGTGCTGCAGCCTGTCCGTGCCGGTGACGACCACCTGGAAGTAGTCCCAGTCCTCCTTGCCCCAGAAGAGGTCGACGGCCCTGAGTCTTCCATCGAGCGTCTTGCCGAGATCGTCGATGAGGTAGTCGTGGTCCTCGCGCGCCTGACGCGTGTCGATGTCGATTGCGTAGTTGATGGACTCGAGGCTGTCCAGGATGCGCGCGGGGTAGACGGACTTCTTGAGCGACAGCGCGACGAACCCTGAAACCAGGATGCCCGGGATCTCGTGCGCCGGGTAGGTCGACGGCTGATTGATGACGATGGAGGTCTTCTTCTTCTCCCCCATCTTATCCCAGAACGTCGGGACCTTCACGTCCCTGAAGTTCGGGAAGCGCACGTCGTAGCTGCCGGGCTTCGGATCGAGAAACCCAAAGATACCGTGCTCGCCAGGGTTGGCGCCGGTCATGAAGGAGGGCCAGCTGACCGCGGAGATCTCCGGCAGCGTCACCTTCATCTTGGCGAGGTGGCCGAGTTCGATGAGCTTCGCGACGTTGGGCATGGTGCCGTTCGCGGCGAGGTCCTGGAGCAGCGGGTACGGTACGCCGTCCAGGCCGACCACGAGTGTCTTGTGCTTCCTGCGTCCGAAGAGTGCCATGTGTCCTCCCTCTGGAATCTCAGTGCCGCGTGTCGGCGGCTGCGGGTTGCCTCCGCGCTCAGACACACGGCGCGGCAAGCCGCGCCTGAACTCGCGCCTGAGGCAACCCACAGCCACCCACGTACGATAACCCACATTAGTCCAGAGGGAGGACACATGCAACAAGCGGACCAAGAGGGACGCTCGCAGCAGCTGGAAAGGAAGCGGGCGGGCACCCACTCGGGTGGCCCGCCCTTCTTCATTCCCTGCTGATTCCTCGCCTACTCCCCGTCGTTCCCGTCTCTCACCGTCTTGCTCATCATCTCGCGCGCTGAGACCTTGTTCGGTATCTCTCGCTCCTCGTGGTAGTCGACTCCCGCGGTGACGGGCATCCCGTAGGCTTCGGGATGCATGTACTTCCCGACCTCGTTCGCGGGCTTGTCCTGTTCCACGAGCATCCGGCTTGCTACGGCGAGCGGGTCGTGGCGGACTCCGGTCACCTGCCACGAGACCACCATGCCGGGCTCTCCGCCCGCGATCGCGAACCGCCCGTCCCGGACGGTCTCGGCCACGTAGACCGGCGCGAACCCACCAATGCACGTAAGCTGATAC
Organism: Candidatus Eiseniibacteriota bacterium; assembly: GCA_030609365.1. Lineage (GTDB taxonomy): Bacteria > Joyebacterota > Joyebacteria > Joyebacterales > Joyebacteraceae > JALGZG01. The sequence goes on from JAUWCJ010000192.1 coordinate 2,085, forward strand.
CGAAAGTCCTGGTTCAGGGCCTCGAACCAGTCGGGCATCTCGACCCACGCCTCTCCCCGCGCGTCCAGCGTCACGTTCCCGTTGTAGATGTTCATCATGTCATCGCTCTCGACGCAGGAGTGGAGCAGATACCTGTTCTCGGGGTCAAGCGGGTGGTCGATCTTGAAGGATTTCACGCCTGCCGTGAACGTCCCTGTCACATGCGCGTTGCCCACGAAATAGCCGGCCCAGCGCGTGGTGCCGCCGAGTGCCAGTCCGTAGACCGCGTAGTTCGTCCCGCCGTACCCCGCCCAGCCGTAGACAC
>JAUWCJ010000051.1 GCA_030609365.1 Candidatus Eiseniibacteriota bacterium
GCTATCCGGCGCCTCCACCACCTCCGCCACCACCACCGCCACCACCGCCGCTACCGCCTCCGCCCGTGCCGCTCGCCGTACTCATGGCGCTACCCGCGACGGCGACCATGCTGGTCATGCTCGCGGCCAAGCCTGAGATGCTCCCACCTATGCCTTCGCCCGCCCTGGCCGCCGACCCTATGTACCATCCCGCTCCGAACGACCGACCGGCGACCGCCTCCATCTGCGGGATGTGCGGCTCGAGCGCCTTCAGCACCTTGTCGGCGACGCCAAGAGCGACGGCGTAGACGAGAAAATGCTCCCACAGTGTCAGTGAGGCGGGCGGCGCCTCCTTCAGCTCCGAGAAGTGCAGCAGGTACTTCTTGAGCGCCTTCCACTGCTTGAACTCGAGCGCCGCCTGTGGCGAGCGCCGTTTGATCAGGCTCGACAGCGGTATCGTCGCCGCGCCCATCACCAGGCCGATGACCGGTAGCGGAGACTGGGAGCGCGCCGCCAGACCGCCACTCAGGAGCATCGCTACGATACCAACGATCATGCTGACGATCGCCATGCTCGTGCCCTTCTTCTCGAAGTCTCCGCGCTCCTTGGCCAGGTCCTTCACCCTCTTTTTCCAGGACTGGAACCAGCGGTGGAACTCGGTCGAGTGCTTCTGCGCCTCCTTCTTGAACTCGTGAAGGGAGATCATGTCCGTTCCCACCGCGCACTCCCGGGAGAAGATGAACCGAATGAGGTCGCGCTCGTAGGAGGTCAGCTCCATGAGTTCCTTGTTGGGTACTATCCTGAGGATGTAGTCGTACTCGGGCGTCCCGCCCATCTTCTCAAGGAAGCCACGGTCATCATTCTTGACCTCCTCGATCGTGAGGTACCCGCGCCGGGCCAGGTCCATGATGGTCCCGACCATGTCGCCCGACCCGACCATCCCCGAAGTCATCAGGTAGCCGACCAGCGCCGGCTGGCGCTCGGAAGGCAGCTCCCGGAAGTAGTCCCCGTCGAAGCCGACCTCGTGCTCGCGACCGAAGCGGACGAAGAGGATCGTCCAGACGAGCAGCGCCACCACTCCGAGCACGATGGCCACGATGGCGGCCTCGCGTGCGCGCGCAGCGTGTTGCGCCACGTACTCCTGGGCGGCGATACGTCGCTCGTTCGCGTCCTCGGCCCACTGCTTCTCCTCGGCGAACGCGCTGTCCCAGATGTTCCCCGATGCTGTGCTCGTGGCGCCCGGCACCAGCTCGGGCGGGAAGAGGATTCTCATCTCAACGAACTTCCCGGCTCGGAGACCGGTGACGCGGAAGCGGACGGCGTCGTCTTCGATCCAGTACTCGCTGGTCAGCTCCGTGTGCAGCCACGCGCGCACGCGGTCCTTGTCGGCGCCCGGCGGCAGGTGGATCGTGCCCGTCACTTCTCTGGCCGGCACGTCCCAGTTATCTCCGATGAACTTCCAGTAGAGTTCCGCGTTGTCCTCGTAGACGGTGACCGCGTCGTGCACAACGTAGGAGATCTCGAACGTGCGCGTCTCGTCACTCGCGCGGTAGAACCACTTCCCGTAGACGGAGTTGCCCCGGTAGTTGTACGAGACCCAGTATGAGTCGGGAGGCTTGCTGTCGTCGAGCGAACGGGGGTCGCCCTCCGTGAACGGACGACCGCCCTCGCTGATGACGAAGTCCGTGATATCGACGCGGCCTCCTCCTGCAGTCCTGACCTTCTGAACCTCGTAGAAGGCCCACGTAAAATCGCCGTCGAACTCGTAGCTCCGAGCCTCGCGGAACTCGAAACTGCCGTCCGGACGCACGGTCACATCGATGTCGATCCTGGGGAAGCAGTAGCTCTTCGCCTCGGCCGGGGCCGACACGCCGGCGAGAACGCCGGCCGTCAGTACGACGGCGATGAGGATTCCGGTGAATCTGCCCATTACTGACCTCCGATTCCCTGAGCTGCGTGCGGTGCGTGCGGTGCGGTTCGATGGCGAGGACCCGCATCTTTCTCGCTCGCCCGAAGTTACCACGCCATGACGCTCGTTCAAGAGGCAGTTTCGCCCTCGCTCCCGCCTCGCGGGTCGCGGCCGGGCGCCGCTGGCCATGTTCGTTTGAATCTTGATTCGGGAGAAGCGCTGCCGTAACTTGCTCCTTATGTCAGATACGCAGAGCAAGTGCGGAAAATTCGCAGTGGCGGCCAGGAAACGCGCGTGACGCCTGATGTGCAGGCTGGGCAGGGATCCCGTCCTCCAGCGGCCCATCTTCATCGTCGGCTGCGGAAGGTCGGGGACGACCATTCTGGGCGAAACCCTCGCCGTCCACACATCGGTGACCTACCTGAACGAGCATCGCGAGCTGTGGGCCGACGCCTACCCGGCGACGGACGTATGGTCCGAGAGTGCGAGGGGACGAGCCGGGCGGCTCGACCTCACGGAGTCCGCCTGCACTCCGCGGCGGAACAGGCGGCTCACGACCCACTTTTACTGTGAGACCTTCGCGACCGGCAGACCGCGGCTGGTCGAGAAGCTACCCATCAACAGCTTCCGGTTGCCCTTCATCGACGCGGTCTTCCCCGACGCGCTCTTCGTGCATCTTCTCAGGAACGGCCTCGAGGTCGCCAGGTCGACCGAGAGGATGCCGGTCGAGAACCAATGGTACGGACACGACGACTACAAGTGGAAGCTGCTCGAGGAGTACGCGGGACGGAGCGAGCGCTACCGAGACCTCCCGGTCCTGTGCGACACCGTGCGTCAGCGGGGTCTTCTGGAATGGAGGTTGTCCGTCGAAACGGCGGTCGAGTTCCTGGACGCGCTGCCCGCGGAGCGCCTCATCAGCCTCACGTACGAGGAACTCCTCGACAGGCCGGTCGAAATCGTCCGGCGAATCGAGGAGTTCGCTGACCTCGCTCCAAGCAAGACCGTTCACAGCTTCGCTACAGCCAATCTCCAGAGAAGGTCTCCGAAGATCGACGTCACCCACCTGTCCGACGTCGAGGAACGCCTCGCGGGCGAGCTGATGAGACGCCTGGGCTACCTTCGCTAACCCTTCGACGAGATCGACACATCCCTGAGCAGCAGATGCGGGTAGTGGTGGCTTCCGATGAAGCCCATCAGTCCGACCCTGGTCACCTCGCTTGACAGGTCTACCAGCTGATCCTTGAGCAGCTTGTAGATGTTACCCGCGATCATCGTGTCCTTGACGCGGCCAACTATCTTCCCGCCCTCGACCTTGAGACCGAACGCCACGTTCCCCGAAAAGTCACCGGCGACCAGATTGCCCATCATGATACCCATGATGCTGTCGACGATCACGCCGTCGCTCACGCCCGCCAGCAGTTCGGCGTAGGGCGTCTCCCCACCGGTCATCTCCCAGTTCGTGATCTCGGTCGTCGGCATCTTCCCGAGCTCCTTCGTCTGGATCAGGCGTTTGAGCTTGAGCCCGTTGCCGGTCAGTGGAAGATCCAGCTTCGCCGCCGTGCGGAGATCCGTCAGGAAACTCCGGAGGACGCCGTTCTCGATCAGCGCCGTCCTCTGCATGGGGACGCCCTCGTCATCGAAGAGCGCCGTGCTGTAACCGCTCTCCATCAGCCCGTCGTCGTAGAGCGACACGCGCTCGTCAAAAATGGTCTCGCCCAGCTTGCCGGCCAGAGGCGATATGCCTCTCTCCACGATCGAGCCGTCGACGCCGTAGTTCATGGTCAGCATCACGTCCGCAACCGCCCTGGGCGTGAGGATCACCGTCGTGGGACCGCCCGTGACGTTGACGTTCGTCCGCCCGTTTCGGAAGTCCTCGATGGCCTCATCGACCAGCTTCGAGCCGCCGTCGTCCATGCTCGTCCCGCCGTAGTAGCCGCCCGCATCGAGCATGTTATCGCCCTCGATCAGTCTGCCCCCGACGTAGAACTGGTAGAGCGTACGCTCCTGTGTGCTCTCAAATCCCTCGGACGTCGTGACGCTCGTCGTCTGGATCCTGCGCTTCGTTCCCGACTCCGCGTTAATCTCACCCTCGTAGTCCAGGACCTTCGCGATGGCGTCCTCGGAACGCTGCATCATTTCCTCAATGGAGAGCGCCTTGATCCGGTCATCGACCAGCTTCGCGCCGGCGACATCAGAGGCGCTCGCAAACGCGAACTCCGCGGTCTCGCCGCAGGCGGACGTCGCGATCGCGTCGTCGACCAGACGGTCCAGCCCGTCGGCCTTCGTCGTTGTCGCGTAGCCCATGCGCCCGTCCTTGACGAGCCGCAGCGCGAACCCCGTCTCCTCCGTGTTCGAGAGGTTCTTGAGCTTCGAGGCCTCGTACTCCACCTCGGTCTCGAGGGAGTTCAGGTAGAAGACCTCACAGCGCTCGGCTCCCTTTGCCAGAGCTTTCTCGATGATCTTCTTCACGTTACTCACCTCCGATCACGACGTTCTGGATTCTGATGTGCGGCGAGCCGTCGCTGACGGGCAGCGGGAACTGGCCGGCCTTGCCGCACCCGCCCGGGCCGTCGTGGATCGAAAGATCGTCGCCGAGCATGTCGATGTCCTTCAGTGTCTTGAAGACGTTCCCGGTGAGCGTCACATCGCGGACCCTCTCCGCCAGCTTGCCGTCACGGATCATGAATGCGGTCCCCGCGGTGAACGTGAACATCTCGCCGTTGGTCTGTCCGCCGGAGGCCGTGATCGCGTAGATGCCCAGCTTCGTTCCGGCGATCATGTCGTCGAAACTCGAATCGCCGGCCTCGATGCACGTATTGCGCATGCGGCACACGGGCGGATAGCGGTAGTCGATGCACCTGGCGCTGCCGGTGGGTCGCTCCCCCATCTTGCCGGCCGTCTCGCGGGAGTGCAGCCTGCCCGAGAGCTTGCCGTCTGTGATGAGGTATGTCTTCTCGGTCCGCACACCCTCGTCGTCGTAGACAACGTGGCCCCTCAGGCCCTTGTCCAGTCCTGTGTCGTAGACGTTGAGGAACGGCCGCCCGAACTCGCGTCCCAGGACCATTACCTTCTGCAGATTCTTGTCCTCGTAGACGTTGTCGCCCTCGGACAGGTGACCGAACGCCTCGTGAACGAAGACGCCCGCGAGGCGAGGATCGAGGATGACCGTGTACTCGCCGCCCTTGACCTTGGGCGCGTCCAGTTTCTCGACGGCCACGTCGCACGCCTCCGTTATCTTGCCCTCGAGCCCAAGCGCGACGCCGAAGTCGTCGGTCGATCCGAACCCCGACCAGAAGGACTGGGAGTCGCCGTCTCGCGCGGTCATCGCGGCCACGACTCCGCCGAGGTCGACTCGCTCCTGGTAGACCATCGCGCCCTCGCTGCTGCCGAACCAGCGCTTGTGGAACCGGTCGAAGTAGCGGACGGACGAACTGGCGATCTCCTCGTGATGGTCGAGGACCTGCTTGTTGTAGGCGCGGAAGATCTCGACCTTCCGCTCAAGAGGAACCTCGCGCGGGTCGCTCTTGAGATCGAGCGGGACGTCGTCACGGACCGGCTCGACGTCGGCCAGCTGACTTCTGTCCTTACCCACGAGCTTCGCCTGGTCTATCGCGTGCTGAGCGAACTCCTCAATGCGGTCCACGCTGTTGAAAGATGCGAACCCCCACCCGCCCTTGTTGAGCGCGCGGACGTTCCCACCGAAGTCGACCTTCTTACCGAGGTCCGTGAGCTGCTCACCTGTGAACTGAACCCTCGACTCCTCTGTCTCCTCGATGTGCACCTCGAGGTAGTCACACTGAGAGGAGAACTTCTTGAGCACCTGCTCCAATCTGTCCTTCATTGAACCTCCCCCTGCCGCCGTCCGAGGACGGCTGTTGTGGGGGGCGACATCCGCGCACCGGGCGGACGCCACCGCGTCACAGTGGCTCTAATCGTTGTCCAACGTTATCTTGTGGCTCATCTCAACGGGCTCGCGGAACGACCCGCCTACGCTACAGTACTTCTCCTCGGAGAGCTTCACGGCCTTCTCGGCCTTCGCGCGCGAGAGCCCTTTCCCCTTGATGATGTACTCCACCTCAATGCTCGCGTACTTAGCGGGGTAGCTCTTGGTCTTCTCCGCTCTGACGATGATCTCCACACCCTCGACGGGCTGGCGCATCTTCTTGAGGATCTCGACGGTGTCGCTGCCCGTGCAGCCGGCCAGCCCCCAGAGCGGCAGCTCCGCGGGGCGGAAGCCATCCCCCTCTCCCCCGACCTCCTTGCTCCAGTCCATCCTGACGGTGTGACCCTCGCCGTCCTTACCCTCGAACTTCCAGCCGCCTATCCACTTCGCCCTAACTTCCAAACAGGTACCTCCATGGGGTTCGTGTGCTGTCGTTGCTGCGGGGTTCGTACCATCCCTGCTGCAGAGTTAGTGTGCCGTCGCTACTGCATGTACCCGAGCGAGCGCAGGCGCTCCTTGGTCTCCTCCGACATCGACTCGACGCCCTCGCTCCGGCTCGGCAGCCTCAACTCGGTCTCGTAGGTCTCGATAGACGAGACCGGGTTGGCCGCAAGGTATGCGGGCGTCATGGCCTCCACGAGGGGACGCCCGTCCATGTCCTCCGCGACGGGCAGGCCGACCGACACGAGCACCGTGGGCGTGATATCGATGACGCTCGCGCCGTCGAATCTCGCTCCAGCGGCGAAGGGCTCGCCGACAGCGACGATTATCCCGTCCACGGCGTGCGTGCCCGAGATGTCCATGTGCGTCATGAACTCAGACACGTGCATCGACAGTCCGGTTGAGGACTCGATGAGCTGGTCGACCTCGGCCGCGGACTTGAGCGCGCGGGTCGTGGTGATGAGAACGTAGTCGTCACCGGTGCCCTTCTCGTCCACGTTCTCCACGAAGAACGCTCTCTCCGAGCTGTCCGCAACAACCAGAGAGGAGAACACGTCTTCGAGTTCCGCCAGGAGACTCCGCGCCTCTGCTTCGTCCAGCGTTAGCGGCTGCAGGTAGAACGAGCCGCCCATGTTGATGTAGGTGACGTCAGAGAGAGAGAAGCCGAACTTCGTGAGCAACGTCTCGACCTTGTACGAGACGGGGACGGCCCGGAGGCTCGCGGAAGCGCGGAAGCCGTGGTCGGAGAACGCTATCATGACGCCGTCGGGCGCCAGGTACCGCATGAGCTCCCCGAGTTCCTCATCGACGAGGCGATAGACGTCCTCGATGGCGCTCCCGTGCTTCTCGACCTCAGCGGGGTCGATCCCAGGGAAGGCGGAGGGCTCGTGGAACCTCCAGTACTTGTGCGAGACCGAATCCGTCGACTTGTAGAGCACGGACAGCATCTCGACGTCGGTCCTGCGGAGCTGGTAGCGCGTCGCCTCGGAGATAACGCGCACGAGCGCCATCTGCTGCCGGTCGTAGAGCTCGAGCCGCGTCGACGACCGCCGCGCGAGGGCGATGCCGGCAAGCTCGGCCAGCGTCGACAATCCCACTCCGTTCGTGGCACCGTTGAACGCGATGCCGACGAAGCGCGTGTTCCTCTGTTCCCTGACGATCTTGCCCAGGTCGCGAAGCTCTCGCACGAACGAGAGCTCGGGCGGAATGGTCTCGGTGGTCATCGCGAGCATGCCGGGGATCGCGAATCCCCCGGGGCTGGTCGACGGCGGCCAGGTCAGGTACCACTCCACGACCCCGTGGTCCCAGCCGAGCTGCTCCTCGGCGATCTCCCATATGCGTTTGACCAGGACATCATCGGCGCTCGTGTCGGACAGCCCCCGGATACCGTGCTTGTCGGCGACCTTGCCGGTCGCGATGGTGGTGAAGATGCGCGTCGAGTACATGGGCTTCATCGACGTCAGCACACCGGATGCGCCCAACCGGACGGCGGCACTCAGGTTGGGAAGCTCCCCGCGTTCCATCATGTCGGTCGCGACCTCCCAGGTCCCGCCGTCGATGCCGACCATAAGTAGCTTGAGGCCGGGCTCGGTGGGTCCCTTCTGCGCGCCGGCCGAGACCACGCCACCAATGGTGCAGACCGCGAGCGCGAGCACGAGCGACGTCAGCAGGAATCTGAAGGAGGAAGCGGGGCGGCCTCCGCGGCCGCGCCGGGACAACCCCAGGGCCGCTCCCACCGCGAGCCCGACAATACCTCCGAGAGCACCCAGCGGAACGACGACGAGCAGCAACGCCAGCCTGACGTTGTCGATGAAGAACGGATTGCTGAACATCAGGAACATCAGCACGAGCGCCGAGACCAGGAATCCAAGCGCGCAGCCGACGAGCGTTCCTCTCCCGGCCGTCATGCGGCGACCGGCAGTGTCCACCGATGATGTGCGTCCCGCAGCCATATGTACCTCACGCGGTGCTCTACCAGGACGGGATCCTGTACGCCATGCCCAAAGTCATTGATACGCAGTTGCCGCTCAGCGGATCGTCGAGCTTCGCCTCATCCAGCCCGAGGGTCCAGTGCCCGTAGCCACCGTGCGTGTAGTCGGCCCGGAAGAAACCGGACCACGAACTGCTGTGAATGTAGTCGACGCCGATCGTGACGTACGCGCCGTACCCGGTCAGCCTCTCGAACGGGTCGGAGGAAGTGGTCCCGACGTCGCGCTCCAGGACCATCTTCGCCCAGCCCGCACCGGCGAACGGCTGGAGGCGATTCTCCTCGAGGAAGGTGTAGCGGGCCCCGAGCTGGAAGAGGTCGATGTCCCACTCCTTTTCCTCGCCTTCGGGACCGGCGGTGTGATTCGACTGGAGCATGCGCCCTTCTAACGCGATGTTGTCGGATATGCCCCACATCATGCCGAGCCCGAATCCCAGACCCTCGGCCAGGTCGTAGTCATCCCTGTATCCATCGCCCGTGGCGTACGTCACGCGGGGGAACTCCACCCACATCTCCACCCCCTTGCGACCGTAGCGCGTCGACTTCCAGCCGCGGCCCGCGCGCTCCGCGGACACATCCACCGCCGTTGCGGCGAGGATAACCGCCGCCAGGACCAGCGCGACGACGGGCAGCGTGTGGCTATTCCTCAGTCTCATTTTCGATCCACTCCCCGTATGCCTTCGATACGCCGGCGAGACCGATGGTGACGATCTCCGGCACCTCGTACGGATGTCGCTCAGCGATCCACCGCTCGAGCTGTGCCGCCCGCGCGCCGGTGGTCTTGAAGAGGCACATCCACTCCGATGCCTCCTCAACGGCTCCGTTCCACCAGTAGGTGCTCTCCACCGGGCCGACCAGCTGGCCACAGGCCGCCAGTCGGCGCTCGACCACCTCGCGGATCAGTTCCTCCGCCTGCTTACGGTCATCGAGCGTCGTCTGGATTTGAACGAACTCGTGCGGCATGGACCGTGGCGTCACGTCGCGTGCCTCAGCGTGCGTGTGTGAGAGGAGGCGCCAGTCTGGCGCACTAGATAAGTATATACCTCAGGACAAACAGCGCGGCAAGCGAATACACCAGCCAGTGCACCTCCTTCGCCCGGCCGGAGAACGCCTTGATGAGCGGGTAGCTGATGAAGCCGATGGCAAGACCGTGCGCGATGCTCGAGGTCAGGGGCATGATGATGAGCGTGAGGAACGCCGGGATGGCCTCCGAGTAATCGTCCCACTCGATCCTCTTTACGCATTTCATCATCAGACAGCCGACGATGACGAGAGCCGGGGCCGTCACCGGGTGCAGGAAAATGCCGGGAGCGATCTCGAACCCGCCGCCGAACATCTCGGCCAGAGGCGAGAAGAACAGAGCGAGAATGAAGAGACCGGCGGTCATCAGGTTCGCGAGACCGGTCCGCCCTCCCGCGCTGACGCCCGCCGCGCTCTCTATGTAGCTCGTGGTCGTTGATGTCCCGAGCGAGGCGCCCACCATCGTGCCCACGGAGTCCGAGAGAAGCGCGCGATTGACGCGCGGGAGCTTCCCGTCCTTCATGAAGCCGGCCTGCTCGCCCACCCCGATGAGCGTGCCCACGGTATCGAACATATCGAAGAAGAGGAACACGAAGATGGGTGTCAGATACTCCCAGCGCAGAGCTCCCACCGGGTCCATTTTGAACAGCGTCGGCTCGAACGTCGGCGTCGAGAACACACCGTGGAACGCGATCATGCCCGTGGCGAGGCCGACCGCTCCGGTCCCGAGGATTCCCCAGAAGATGCCGCCGCGCACCTTCGCCGCCATCAGTGTGCCGGTAAGCAGAAGACCGAACAGCGCGAGAAGTGTCTCCGGGCGGTGGAGGTCGCCCAGCGTCAGGTAGGCCGTGGGATCGGATTCGATGATGCCTGCGTCCTTGAGGCCGAGGAACGCGATGAAGAGACCTATGCCCGCCGCCGTCGCCAGTTTCAGGTTGCCCGGGATCGCCGTGACGATCAGCTCGCGGACGCGCACCACGGTCAGGATCGTGAAGACGACGCCGGATATGAACACGATGCCGAGAGCGATGTTCCACGGCACGCCCATCTTGCCGCACAGCACGAAGCTGAAGTAGGCGTTCAGTCCCATGCCGGGAGCGAGTGCAATGGGGTAGTTGGCCAGGAACGCCATCAGAAGCGTCGCGATGGCCGAAGCGATGCACGTGGCGGCCATCACGGCCCGGAAGTCCATCGCGGCTCCGGCGGAGGATGAGAGGATGCCGGGATTGACGAAGATGATGTAAGCCATCGCCATGAAGGTGGTCGCACCGGCGATGAGCTCGGTGCGGGGAGTTGTTCCGTTCTCCTTGAGCTTGAACAGGCGCTCCAGCATGGCTCTCCCCCATGTGAGGCCCCGGGAGACCCGGGGTCGGTCGCGATTCGCTCCTCGCCGGCAGTATATGGAGGGAGCCCTCGGGCGGGCAAGAGGAAAGGGGCGGCACACGCGCGGTGCGGACCGCCCCCTCATGAGGAGTCCTCTTCCGAAAGCTGAGCCGCCGCGAGGGTCCTTTCATCGTTCGCCTCGCGGCGGCATCCTGCAGGGGGGTGGCCGACCCGCGTGTGGGAGTTCGCGGGCCGGCCTAGGGAGATGCTTGCACCGTGGGCAGCACGTATCTCCCGGTCCGGTCGTACCGAGATGCTACTCGAGCGAGTCGGTGTCGGTGTACCACGGCATCATCTGATACGCCATGCCGCCGGGCATTCCACCGCCCATGCCGCCGCGCATGTCACCGCGCGTCCCGCCGCGCATGCCACCGCGCACGTCGCCGCGCATGCCATCACGCATGCCACCGCGGCCGAGCATGCCGGGATGTCCGGCACGGTCACCAGCCATGCCACCGTGGAGCATACGCGCGAGCCCACGGTCGAAGAGCACCTTCTGATCGTCGTCGAGCAGCGGACGGATCTCCTTGTGGATCCTCAGACGCAGCTTCACCAGCTCGCCCTTCACCTCGGTCATCTCGTCTATGCTGCGCTCGATGGCGTTGAAGTCGGGAGTATCGTCGGTGACTGCATCGTGAGCCTCGAGCATGATGACCTTGAGCCTGTTCGTCAGCTGCGCCCGCTCGTCGTTGTACCTGTCGTGTATCTTCTCTATCTTCTCCATCTGCTCGTCGGTGAAGGCCGGACCCATGCCCCTCTCCATGCCCATGCCGCCGGCGCGCCCGCGCTGGGCGGCCACCGGCAGCGCGATGAGAGCGACGCCCGCAAGTGCCAGGACTACAACTGTGATGACGCGCTTCTTGGACCTCATCTTCTTCTCCTCTCTGTTCGGCCTCGGGCCACTGCTAGCCGGTCGGCCCCTGCCCGAACTCCTCGACCCTCTCTCTCCTATGACGCTCGCGGCGGTGGGTCGAGTTCCTGCCCCGAGCATGTTCTGCCTCCCAATAGAGCAACCGTGATGCCAAACCGGGGCAGCACCGATGACGATTTTCTGTGATGGACAACGTCAGGTGACAGCGCGAGTTACAGCGATGGAGCGACGGTTCTTAGGGCGCCCGGGGAACGGGCAGGTGTGTCGTTTCTTCTCTCGTGGGGGTATCGGGGCCGTTCCGGTGCGCAGGTTCTTCACACCTGTCGGACGCAGCATCGCCGCCGCGTACACATCGGGGGCGGGCCGCCGGTCGACCCGCCCCCTGGCATCCATCGAGCCGGCAGATGCTCTATCTGTACATCGCCTTGATCTGACCCCAGCTTTTCTCCCTGACAGACAAGGCGCAATCGCCGTCCGGGCACAGGGCCCCTCCGATGGAACCGTTGGCCCACACGCAGTAGTACTTGACCTCACCCGGCTCCTGGCAGTCGACCACCCAGCGTGGGAATTCGGGGTGGTCGAGTATCTCCAGACAGCACGCACCGCCCAGGTAGTAGAGGCTGAGATACCCCACACAGAGGGACCATCCGCTGACGCATTCGGTCGACGTGAGGGTGATTCCGGTGAAGACATCGCCGACCGCGATACCGCCGGGCAGGAGACTGGTGAACTCCGCCGAATCGAACACGCCCGGGCAGCCGACCATTGGATCGCTCAACTTGAAGGACACGGCCGTCATCCCATCGCTCATATGCTGCAAGCAGACGTAAGCCAGGACCTCCTGGTATGGGTCCGGCTGACACCAGTGGTCGCAGTACGGCGGATCGAAATCGATGTAGATGAACGGGGGCGGTGGATGCAGGTACCAATACGAGAACGAGCCGCGGCACTCGGCGCCGTCCCACCACAGGCCGACGGACCCCGTGAGGGGCCTGATCTCGACGATCAGGTACTCGTCGGAGAAGTTGTAATCGATCGTATGCAGGGCGAAGTACACGTCGGTGGCGGTCGTATCGGTGACGGTGGCCTCGCCCCCGCATGTGAGCAGCTCACCAAGAACCCCCCACTGGCCCGCGTACACCGACATCCGGACCGTTTCTGGCCCGCCGTCGATGCTCGACAATGTCAGCCCGCCGTTGGCTTGATACGGATTCAGATATTCCGTGAACGGACCGTAGGCCGCGTAGTAGGACGTTCCCGAATGAAGCACGGTGTACGAGCAGGGGCCGCTCGGTGACGTCGCCGACATGTGTTCCCAGAGCGGCAGCTCGGTAGTGCCCCAGACATTCTCGGGAGCGCCGTCCTGGAAGTAGAACGCCGCGCGCACGACGGCACACGGGACAATGAGACAACCGATCAGGATGCTCACGGCCACAGCCACAAGCTGGATTCGGAGCAGGCTCTTCATCTCAAGCCTCCTTGAAGGAATCGCGGCTCGCGCGACGCTCGATCCAGGATTGCTGCCGCGATTGTCACCTCGAGTGACCTCCGCACAGCGTGAAATTCTCGCGCTGTAACACGAGTGGAGGATACCACCATGCTGACCAACAGTCAAGTTGTTCGGTGTCAAGTTGTTCGGGAGGAGCGACCTGCCACCGCAGCGACCTGCCACCGCTCGGACAGCGTAGTCACGACCGTGTCCGGGAACCACCTACAGGTCGATCCCGTACTCCTTGATCTTGTTCTGGAGGGTCCGTCTGGAGATGCCGAGGATCTTCGCGGCGTGGGTACGGTTCCCGTCGGTCTGCCGGAGGGTCTTGATGATGGTATCTCGCTCGACCTCGCGCATGGTCTTCCCACCCGTGACCGCTGCTCCTTCACCTCCGTCGGCGGAGGCCTGAACCCTCGCCGGCAGGTGCTCCGGGAATATCGTCTGGCCTCGCGAGAGCACGACGGCGCGCTGCACGGCGTTCTCGAGCTCGCGGACGTTGCCGGGCCACTCGTAGTTCATCGCCACCCGCACCGCGCTTGGCGACATCTTCTTGGGCTTGCCGCCCGACGGCGCGTGGACACGCAGGAAATGGTCGAGGAGCAGCGGGATGTCGCCGTCCCTGTCGCGCAGCGGGGGCAGCGTGATGGTGACGACGTTCAGGCGAAAGTAGAGGTCCTCGCGGAAGTTCCCGGCGGCGACCTCGGCCTCGAGGTCCTTGTTTGTGGCAGCGACGATCCGGACATCGACCGGGACGTCCTTCGAGCCGCCCACGCGCTGGACGATGTGATCCTGCAGAAAGCGCAGCAGCTTCGCCTGGAGCGCTTCCGACATGTCGCCTATCTCGTCGAGGAAGACCGTCCCACCGTCGGCCGTCTCGAACTTGCCGAGTTTCTGGCGCACGGCGCCGGTGAAAGCGCCCTTCTCGTGGCCGAAGAGCTCGCTTTCGAGAAGCCCCTCGGGAATCGCCGAACAGTTCACGGCGACCAGCGGCTTCCTTACACGGCCGCTCGACCTGTGGATCTCCCGGGCCACCACGTCTTTGCCCGTGCCGCTCTCGCCGAGAAGAAGGACGGAGGCGTCGCTGTCCGCGACCCTGTGCGCGATCTCGAGCACGTCACGGAGCGCGTCGCTCGCCCCGACGATGTCCGTTGCGAGTGCCACCTCGTCGCGCTCGCCCTCATCGAGTTCGGGCGTGCCCTCCATCCAGTGGCCGATGACCCGCTGCACCTCGTCGATGTCGATGGGCTTGGTGATGTAGTCGAAGGCACCGAGCTTCATGGCGGAGACCGCGGTCTCAACAGAGGCGTAGGCCGTCATCATGATGACGCCGGTCTCGGGGCTGAGCTGTTTGAACCTCTCGAGCGCCGCGATGCCGTCCATGCCGGGCATGCGAAGGTCCGTGATGACGAGGTCGTGGAAACCGGCGCGGAGCCGCTCCACTGCCGACTCACCGTCCACGGCCGTATCGACGGTGTGACCGTCGCTCTCGAGCACGGCCTTGAGCAGCTCGCGCACGCTGGACTGGTCATCGACGACGAGAATGTTGAGTGGACCCGTCTCCATCAGCTCTCTCCCGGGCGCTCACGTTCGGCGACCCGCTGTTACTCCCCTCCGGCTGCAGGAAGGACGAGTGAGAACGTCGTGCCCTTCCCCGGTGCGCTCCGGACGCCGACTCGCCCGCCGTTCTGCTCGACGACTCGGGAAACGACGGTCATGCCGAGCCCCGTGCCTCTTGGCTTCGTCGTGTAGAACGGCTCGAACAGTTTGCCGACCTCTTCCGCGGACATCCCCACTCCGGTATCGGTGACGTTCAGGGTCACCGTGGGCGGCCCGTCCGCCGAGTCGGTGACGGCCGTCTCGATGGTCAGCGTGCCCCCATCTTTCATCGCCTCTATGGCGTTTAAGAGCACGTTCAGCAACGCCTGCCGCATCTGCATCGGGTCCACGAGCACGTCCGGCAGACCCTCAAGAAGCTTCTTCTCGATCGTGACACGCTTGAACTGCGCGTCCTCGGACACGAGCGCGAGCGCCTCATCGATAACGGTGTTCGGAGAGATCGTCGTTCTGTCGGGCGTCACGGGACGCGCGAAGTCGAGAAGCTCCTGGACCACGCGGTCCAGACGCTCGACCTCCTCTATCATGATGTCGGAGTAGCGCTCCTCCTCGGAGCCGGGCTCGAACTTCGTCCGGAAGAACTGGGCGAAGCCCTTGAGCGAACTCAGCGGATTCCTGACCTCGTGCGCGACGCCTGCGGCCAGCCTGCCGAGCGACGCCAGGTGGCGCTCCCTCTCCACGGCCTGCTTCAGTTCCTCGATCTCGCGCAGATCCTGGAAGAGCAGCACCGTCCCCGCACGCTCCCCCTCCTCGTCCTTGAGCGACGAGGCAGAGAGGGCGACCGGCACACTGCCCTCGCTCCCGATCACGCGGGTCTCAGTCTCGAGCACTTCCCTCTCACCGGTGAGCACCCGGTTCATCTCGCCTCTGTCCGCGGTCGGCTCGACGCGCACCACGTCGTACACGTTCGCGCCCTCCACGTCCTCCGAACCCAGCCCGAGAATGGCCCGCGCACCCGCGTTCACAGTGGCCACGTGCCCGTCCGCGTCCAGCGAAACGAGTCCGCTCGTCATGCTCTCGATGATGTTGCTCGTGTAGGAACGCATGTTCTCCAGGGCGGTCCGCGTCGACCTGTAGGTGGCTATCATGAAGAGGAAGTAGATGGCCGCGCCGCCGACCAAGAGCAGAACGCCCGCCAGCATGAGCGTGTAGTTGCGGGAGGAATGGAAGGCGGCCTCGAGGTCCGTGGCGTCGAGACCCACGACGGCCGTTATGGGAACGGACTGGTTGGGATCGATCGGCCTGCCGAGGAGTTCCGTGAGTCGCGCGGTGACCAGTTCGTGATCGGCCGGAATAGGCGGAGCAAGGTGCCCCGTCGGTCCCATCCTGCCGCGACCCATCTGCCTCAGCCGGTAGTCCGCAGCCGCCGACGGAGGCAGGTCGATAGAGACGCGGTATTCGTAGACGCGGCGCCCGCCGGTATCGACGATCCTCGTCCCGACGGCGATGTCGACCCGCACGCCGGTCGGTCCGTGTCCCCCGGGAAGCCCGATGCGTCTGATGCCTCTGAGGTCGGCCCCCCGGACGTCCGTTCTGACGTCGGCCGCAGGCAGGCGCTGGCCAACCTCCACGCTGTCGCTGTGTACTATGATCCTGTCGTCGCCGTCCAGCAAGGCCAGGTAGGCAATGCCCGGGTGGGTCGCTGACACTTCTTCGAAGAAGGTGTGGATGCGGGTGGGGCGCCACGCGGGAGACATGAGCTCGGCCCTGAGGTCAGCGGAGGTGAAGGCGAGGATTCCCCGCGCCTGATACCACAGTATCTCCGACAGCTGCTCCCGCCCGCGGCCTATGTCGCGGTACGAGATGAACGCCACCGCGAACGCCAGGAGAACGATCCCTATGACGATGGATGTGATCGGTAGGTATGTGGCGCGCTTTGAACGCATGTTGTCCTGCCTCCCAGGCCATTAGACACCATGAGTACCGAAGCGGGCAAGAAGAAAGGGCAGGATCAGTAGTGGCCGAGCGTTCCCGCGTTCCGCGCGCGGCGGCACCCCCACTCGAGCACCGCGAGCCCCACAACGAGCGACGCAGCCGCGCTCACGGCGAGGAAGGGCAGAGAGCCCGCGGACCCGGGCGCGGTCGCCCCCTCGGTCCCGTAACGCGCCACCGCGAGCGCGTGCGTCGTAGGCAGCACCCTGGCTCCAGCCTGAAGCCAGCCGGGCAGCATGTCGACGGGGAAGTAGACCCCGCCCAGCAGCCCGGCGGCGCCGCTCACGGCCCACGAGATCGGCTCGCCCTCCTTGGAGACCATGATGACGCCTGCCGACGCCAGGCCGACCCCGCACATGACGAGCAGATAGAGCACGAGCGCGCCGGCGAGCGACGGCGAGAGCCTCAGGTCCAGTCCGATGAGCGCGGCGCCGCCGGCCATCAGGACCGCGCCCCCCATTACCGTGATGGCGAGCTCCCCCGCACCGGCAAGAACCACGAGCACGGGCGACGGAAGGCGAGTCGTGAGCAGCAGCTCCAGCGTGCCCTGAAGCTGTTCCCGTCTGACCGCTGATCTGAACGCGTGTAGTCCGGACATTGCCAGCGAGTGAACGAATATGCCGACGACGGCGAACGACGAGTAGCTCATTCCGTACTGCTCGACGAACCCCTTCCCCGCGCCGGCCACGACCTTGCCCACGAAGGAGAACGTCACGAGCGACAGCACCAGAGACGCCAGACCGAGCGCGAGCTTGGCCCTGTAGCTCGCGTACGTGGCGAGCTCACGCCTGACGAAGGCGAGAGCGGAGGTGAACACGAGCGTCACCGGTCGGAGCTGCAGCGCTTCCGTCATCACTCGCTGGCCCCCCTTCCACCGGACACGCCGGCCCTCCTCCCGTCGGGCATGCCGCCCCTCCTCCCGCCGAATGGGACGCCCCTCCCCCCGCCAAGCTCCACGACCAGGTCGCACCGGGAGGCGATCGACGGATCGTGAGTCGCCAGCACGACCGCCCTCCCTGCACGCGCCCGCCGCTCGAGCGCGTTCCACAGAAGCTCCCTCGCCCGGTCGTCCACAGAGGCGAACGGCTCGTCGAGAACCAGCAGACGGGGCTCGCCGAGACAAGCCCTGGCCACCGACAGCCTTGCCAGAGCGCCACGCGAGAGGCTCCGGGTGGGCCGGGGAAGGAACCGCTCGATGTCGAGTTCGGCGGCCAGGCGCGAGATCTCCAGAGCGATACGGGAGGAACAGATCCCTTTGAGCCGCGCGAAGAACGCGAGGTTGTGCCGGGCTGACAGCCGCAGGTAGAACGACCGTCCCGTGCCCAGCGACACTCCTATCAGCCGGCGGACGGCGGACTGCTCCGTCACGACGTCCCGACCGAAGACGACCCCCCGACCCGACGACGGCCTGACGAGCGTCGCGATGATCCTGAGAGCGGTCGTCTTGCCCGCTCCGTTGTGCCCGATGAGAGCCGCGAGCTGGCCGGGCGCCACGGAGGCCGAGACCTCCGCGAGCGCCCGTGCCTCACGCCCTCTCACCGCGTAGCTCTTGCACACGCGTTCCAGCAGAAGGGCCGCGGGACCGTCCATGGTCGCGCTCCTGATGCCACTCATGGTGCGCCATCCGCCGGAACGTTCCCGGCCGGCCCGCTCGCGCCATCCACCGGAGTGCCCCCGGCCGGATCGCTCACGCCACTATCACCCTCGGCCACGCACCTCCAGGCCGTGACCCTGCGCGTCTCGAGCGCAACGTGGATGACCTCGGGCGCGCCCGCGCCGTCCAGGTCGCACGGCAGAACCCGCGCTGCCCCGGGCACCCCACCGAATCCCGGGCGCGCGAGCCCGGTCCCGCCGTCCAGCAGGTAGACGCCTTCGACGTCCCAAGCCAGGAGATCGCAGGTGGCGAGGGCGTCGGCCCCATCGGTCAGACCGTCCCCCGAGTCCCCGGACCGCCCGTCGACGGAACGTCTGTCCATCGACGGGACGTCCGTCGCGCGGACGAGCACGCACGGGTCGTAGACGGTCTTCAGCGTGTCGAACCGCCACATGACGTCGCCCGATCCGGGGTCGCACGCGTACAGGAACCCGTCGCTGCAGCCGAGGACCAGCTCGCTGCCGGGGCCACCGTCCAGTTCGATGACGGTCAGGCAGTTCACCGGCTCTCCGGTCGTGCTGAGGGCGTCCCTGATGAAACGGGGGATCTTCTCGTTCGTCAGATGCGTCTCGTGCGACCCAACCCCGAACTGGATCCGGTCGAGCACGTCCCCGGTCCGCGCGTCCATCAGGACTACCGCGCCCGCGAAGCACCCGACGGCGAGCTCGGCGATACCGTCCCCGAGCAGGTCCGCAACCACCGGCGTGCAGCTCACCACTCCACCCGGATCGAGCCGCTCGCACTTCCCGAGGCCGACGTCCCACAGAAGCTCCCCGCTGCCAGACAGGCAGAGCAGGTGGTTCCCGTTCTCGGCAACGAGCACCTCGTCCCCACCGTCT
>JAUWCJ010000159.1 GCA_030609365.1 Candidatus Eiseniibacteriota bacterium
TCGCAGGTCCGGTGCTGAGCATAGTCATTCCGAACGGCATCGTGTTCGCCGTTCTCGGCCTGGGCGCCGGTGCGGCGGTCGGATACGTCCTGCTCGCTCAGCGCAGGAAGAACACTCACACCTCCACCAGCGACGTGTCCGACGAGATCTTCTATTATCTCCTGGGGATGCGCGGTCATTCGGACGACAACATCGATGACGGCGTAGAACTCCGGTCGCTGATACGACACCAGATTAGGCGCGAAGCCAGCTACCAACGCGTCCGCCGAGGCGACGGGCGTGATGACGGCATCGCCGCTGAAGCGCTGGAGCGCGTCGCGGTCGGGCCCGGTCCCGATGCGGAGATCAAGCCGGACTAGCCGCTTACCACCCGGATCCGTCCCGCGCAACTCTAGCGCCGTAGGCCTTCCCCAGAAACAGCGGCGCTCGCACTATCTCCGTGGTATCATCCCAACGACAGTTCAGGTCAGGGCGCGGTCGCCCTGGCAGGACGCAGAGCCTCTGGCCTGCGTAGCAAATGCGGGGTACAAATGCCATGGAGATAGCCCTCAGCGTTCTCATAGGCATCGGACTGGCCGCGGCGTGCGGATTCAGGGTATTCGTCCCGTTTCTCGTGGTGAGCATCGCGGCGATGAGCGGGCACCTGGAGCTCGCGCCCGGCTTCGAGTGGATGGGCACGTACTACGCACTGGTGGCCTTCGCGGCAGCGACGCTTCTCGAGGTAGCTGCATACTACGTCCCCTGGCTGGACAATCTCCTGGACACGATAGCGATACCGGTCGCAGTAGTGGCCGGCGCCGTTATCACTGCCTCCGTCATCGGTGACATGTCGCCGTTTCTCAGATGGACCCTGGCCGTGATAGCGGGTGGAGGAACCGCCGCTGCCGTGCAGGCGGCGACGGTCGCGCTCCGTGGGACGTCCGCGGTCACGACCGGAGGGGTTGCCAATCCGGTGGTCTCTACCGGTGAGCTGGGTGGGTCGGCGGTCGTTGCGACTCTCGCCGTTGTCCTGCCGATCGTCGCCGTGGCGCTCGTGATCATCATGGGCGCGTTCCTCGTCCGCCTGCGACGGTGGTCGCGGCGCTCGTCATGATGGGCGGCCGCGGGCGCAGACCCTCTAACCATATCCTAACTTGTGGTCGGCCTCTGCTGCAGTAGGCTGTAACTTGAGGCGCTAGGCAGATGGTTGCATCCCGGGGCGGTTCCAGGAGGCCCAGGCCTTGAAGCACGTTCTGGCGGTCGAGGACGACAAGGACATCCTGAAGCTCATTGCGCACAACCTTGAGCGCGAAGGCTACGAGGTCACCGGTGCGACCACGGGAGAGGACGGCATCGACGCCGCCAGGTCAGAGAAGCCCGACCTGATCCTCCTGGACCTCATGCTGCCGGGCATTGACGGCCTGGAGGTCTGCCGCAGGTTGAAGGCGGACCCGGACACCGCGCACATACCCGTCATCATGGTCACGGCCAAGGGCGAGGACGCGGATGTCGTTACCGGGTTCGAACACGGAGCGGACGACTACGTCACGAAGCCGTTCAGTCCCAAGGTGCTCATAGCACGGATACGGGCCGCACAGAAGCGCCGCGGCAGAGGGCAGGTCACACGGAACGGCATGGTCAAGACCAGTGACGTCGTTCGTGGTCCGTCTCGACGGCTGCTGGACTGGTAGACCGAGGCGCCAACAGGTCGTCGTAACCCCGGGTCGTTTAGGGAGGCCGAGACATTGAAGCATGTTCTGACGGTCGAGGATGACAAGGATATTCTGGAACTCATTACGTACAACCTTGAGCGCGAAGGCTACGAGGTCACCGGTGCGACCACGGGAGAGGACGGCATCGACGCCGCCAGGTCACAGAAGCCGGACCTGATCCTCCTGGACCTCATGCTGCCGGGCATTGACGGCCTGGAGGTCTGCCGCACGTTGAAGGCGGACCCGGACACCGCGCACATACCCGTTGTCATGGTCACGGCGAAGGGCGAGGAGACGGACATCGTCACGGGTCTCGAGCTCGGGGCCGACGACTACGTCACCAAGCCGTTCAGTCCCAAGGTTCTCATTGCGAGAATGAGGGCGGTCCAGCGGCGTCGTGGCAGGGCCCTGGTTGCAGACGATGACATCATCAAGATCGACGACATCGTCATCCACCCGGGGCGTCACGAGGTGACGGTGGGGAGTGAGCGCGTAGATCTGACCTTCACAGAGTTCCGCATTCTTCATATACTCGCGCGACGGCCCGGCTGGGTCTACACGAGACATCAGATCGTCGATGCGATACACGGGGAGCCCTACCCGGTTACCGATCGCGCTGTCGACGTCCAGATCGTGGGCCTTCGCAGGAAGATGGGCGACGCCGGCGAGTACATCGAAACCGTCCGTGGCGTCGGCTACAGGTTCAAGGACTAACCGATGCGGAGACGAAAGCTCCTCTGGCACATCTTCCCTTCATATCTACTGATTACGATCATCGCGGTGACGGCGGTCAGCTGGTACTCCGTCAACGCTGTGCGAAGGTTCCACCTTGAAGAAACAGCTGCCGCGCTGACCGCGCGCGCGCGCCTGCTCGAGGAGCGCGCCCGGCCTCTGATAGCACGGTCGGACGCAGATGCTCTGGATTCGCTTGCGAAGGAACTCGGTGCGGCCGTGTCCACTCGCATCACCGTGATCGCTCCGAATGGTGTTGTTACTGCGGACTCGGAGGAAGACCCCGCCGTCATGGACAACCATGGTGACCGGCCTGAGATCGTCCAGGCCATGACCGGCGAGGTGGGAAGGTCCAGCAGATACAGCTACACGCTTGAGACCAACATGATGTACGTGGCGGTCCCGGTTTCGTCGGAGACGGGCATTGCAGGCGTCGTGCGGACCGCCGTTCCTCTGACGGCCGTGGAAGATCAACTCCGGACGACACGAACCCGGATCGCACTGGCCGCCCTGCTCCTGCTCGCTCTCTCCGCGGTTGTCGGTCTCGCCGTGTCCAGACGAATCGCCCGGCCGCTTCACCAAATGCAGCGGGGCGCCGAGCGATTCGCCCGTGGCGACCTCGAGCATACGGTCCCCGTGCCGGACTCAGCCGAGTTCGCGAGCCTCGCCCAGTCACTGAACACGATGGCGACCGAGCTGGACGAACGCATACGCGCGGTGGTTCAGCAGAAGGCCGAGCAGGAAGCCGTGTTCGCGGGGATGACCGAGGGCGTCGCCGCGGTGGATCGCGAGGGGCGCATCATCACGCTCAATCGCGCGGCGTCGCGCATGTTCGGGATCGAGCCCGACACTGCGCGGGGAAGGGCGATGCAGGAAGTCATCCGCAGCACCGGGCTCCACGAGATAGCCGGGGCCGCCCTGGACGGTGAGGGGCCCATCGAGAGGCAGATGGCGGTGGGTGCCCCGGACGAGAGGATTCTCGAGGCTCACGCGGCGCCGCTCAGGAATGACGATCAGGAGATCTCGGGCGCCGTCATCGTGCTCAACGACGTGACGAAGCTCCGCAGGTTGGAGAGTGTCCGGAAGGACTTCGTCGCCAACGTCTCACACGAGCTCAGGACACCCATCACTTCCATCAAGGGGTTCGTGGAGACGCTTCGCGACGGCCTCGACGGGGACGCCGGTCAGAACGGTCGGTTCCTGGACATAATCGGGAAGCACGTCGACAGGCTGGACGCCATCATCGAGGATCTGCTGTATCTGTCGCGCATCGAGGAAGACACGGAGCACACGAGCATCGTGTTGGAACACCATCCGGTTGCCGACCTGTTGAGGCAGACGATCGATTCCTGCGGCCCGGCCGCCGCTCAGAAGAACGTTGAGATCAGACTGAGCGCGGACGAGTCACTCACAGCCCGCGTCAGCCGCCAGCTGATGGGGCACGCGATCGCCAACCTGCTGGACAACGCCATCAAGTACAGCGATGCCGGAGGTATCATTGATGTCGAGGCCGAGGGCGACGGGGGAGACGTGGTCATCAGCGTGCGGGACCGCGGCACGGGCATAGCTGAGGAGCACCAGTCCCGCATCTTCGAGCGCTTCTACCAGGTCGACAAGAGCCGCAGTCGCGAGATGGGCGGGACCGGCCTGGGTCTCTCCATCGCCAAGCACATAGTGCACGCCCACGGCGGGACCATCGCTGTCCAGAGCATGCTCAACCAGGGCAGCACCTTCTCCATATACCTTCCTGCAAACGGCCGCTTTCAGAATGAGGGCGGCTCCTAGACGTTCCCCGCACGAATTCCCAGGACTGAGTGCGAGAGGCCCGCAACGACTCGGCTGTGGCGAGGCGCCGGCGGCCAATCGTTCCCTAACGAAATCCTAACTTGCCGCTCGCAATGGGCGAAC
>JAUWCJ010000101.1 GCA_030609365.1 Candidatus Eiseniibacteriota bacterium
TGCGGCTGTCTTCGCCGTGGCGGGGATCCTGACGAAGGTCCTCTGAGCAGTGCGTGCGGCGCGCGCTTGCTGATGAAACTGGTGGCCCCGAGCACGAGCCGCGTGGCTGGCGAAAGCGGCCGATGAGGGGAGCGCAAGATATGAGAGTCGCTGGTCTCGTCATCCTGGTGATTCTGGTGGCGGTCGCGCTGACACTAGTGGTGGCCCGTGTGCGGTGGCGGTCCGTCACGAGCGATCTTGTCGCTCAGCTGAGTGACTCCTCTATGGAGATGGTGTCCGCGGCCATTCTCCCTGCAGAGATCGACTCACTGCCGGTGCCGGTTGCCCGGTATCTCGGAGCCGTGCTCGGCTCGGATCCGAGACAGATAGCGAGCGTCCGTGTGCTCTGGACAGGCGAGTTCGCGCAGCGCCCCGGGGTGGGCGAATGGAAGCCGCTCAGGGCGGAGCAGGTGTTTCACACGCGTCCGCCGGGCTTCGTGTGGGACGCGCGCATGTCGCTCGGACCCGGTCTTGACGTACTCGTTCGTGACGCCTTCGTGTGCGGTGGCGGCTCAGTGCGAGGCGCCATCCACGGTCTTGTGCCGGTCGTGGACGTTCATGGGACGCCCGAGATCTCGGCCGGCGCTCTGCAGCGCTATCTGGGAGAGGCCGTGTGGTTCCCGGCGGCCCTTCTGCCGCGAAACGGCGTCTGCTGGGAGTCGCTGAGCGATTCCAGTGCGCGGGCATCGCTGACGGTGGGGGAGACATCGGTGACCTGCGACTTCCGCTTCGGCGCCGACGGCTTGGTCGAGCGCGTCTACGTCCCGTCGCGGTTCCGGGACGTCGACGGCACTCCGGTGCCGACACCCTGGGAAGCGCTAGTCTCGAAGTATGAAGAGCGAGACGGTGTGCTCGTGCCGAGTGGAGGCGAGGCGGCCTGGCTTCTGCCGGACGGGCGCTTCCCGTACTGGCGTGGCGAAGTGGCCAGCCTGGAGTACTCATATGGGGAAGAGTGAACCGCGCGTTCGTAGCCAGCGCGTCCGTTCGGGGCGACCTGATGGTCCTGTGTGGAGGTGCCATGGATGTTCTTGAGCTTCTCGATGAGATTCGGATTCTGGCGTCCAATGGTCTGAAGTACGCGGAGAACGAGTATGACCGTGGTCGGTACACGCGCCTCATGGAGCTTGTAGAGGAGTACTACGGACAGGCACTGGACCTGCCGCCGTCCCAGGTGCGAGAGCGATTCCGAGCCGAGCTGGGTCACATCACCCCCAAGGTGGGTAGTGACGGTGCGATCTTCGATGATGCGGGGCGGATCCTGCTCATGCGGCGCGCGGACACCGGTACATGGTGTCTGCCGTGCGGGTGGATGGAGCCGAGCGAGACTCCATTGGAGACGGTCTCGCGGGAGGTGAAGGAGGAGACGGGCCTGGTCGTGAGGCCGACGGAGCTCGTGGGGCTGTTCCCCCGGCCAGCGGGCGGAGCCAGTGGCCCTCACGGAACGGTCTCGATCCTGTACCTGTGCGCGGTGGAGGGCGGAACGCTCGCGTGCTCGCCTGAGGGGCTCGAGCTGCGCTACTGGGAGATAGAGGAAGTGCCCGAGTGGTTTGCTCACCACGAACGGCTGGCGCGTGCCGCGAGGGACGCGATCGGAGACACATCGATTTCCGAGGGTAGATGCGGCAGATGAGTGCAGTCGGGGAGAGCCTGAGAATGAACCCGCACGCTGAAGACCTAACCGTCACTATCATCTACGACAACCGCGTGGGCGTCGAAGGGCTCAAGTCGGCGTGGGGGTTCGCGTGTCTTGTGGAGGGGCTGGAGAAGACCATACTCTTCGACACCGGTGGTGACGGGCCCACTCTGTTGGGGAACATGGCCGAACTTGGGATCGAACCACATGACGTCGATGTGATCGTGTTGTCCCACGCGCATTGGGATCACACGGGCGGGTTGGCCGCCTTTCTCGACGTGCACAACGCCGTGACGGTCTATCTCCTCGAGTCTTTTCCCGATGAGATCGGAGATGATTCGCGGAGTCGGGGCGCCGACGTGATCAAGGTCAGCGAACCTATTGAGCTCTGCCCCGGAGCGACCCTCAGTGGGGAGATGGTGGGTCAGGGAGGTATCGCGGAGCAGTCCCTGTTGCTCTCGAGCGACTCGGGAGTGGCCGTCGTGACAGGATGCGCCCACCCGGGGATCGTGAGCACGGTGGAGCGCGCGAAGGAGGTCTCTGACCGCGAGGTTCTCGTCGTCATTGGAGGCTTCCACCTGTTCAAGGACAGCGACGCCTCGGTCCGGCGGATCGTATCGCATCTACAAGAGCTCGAGGTGCGATGGGCCGCGCCCTGCCACTGCTCCGGCGACTCGGCGATCCAGAGATTCGCGGACGCCTACGGTGACGCATTCCTGCTCTGCCGCGCGGGGTCCGTGATCCCGGTTGGCAAGTTGCTTCAGACAGCGCACTCCGATGGGGAGGAGCAATGAGTGACCGGGCACTGAAGAACCTGATCATGATCGTCATGGTAATTTTGGTCTTGAATCAGTTCGTGGGTTGGGTCGCCGGTTCGTGGGGTACAGTGCCCGGCGTGCTCGCCGCGCTCGTTGTCCTTGCGGTCTCGTTCTTCTTCGGGCGCAAGGCGCGTGCCGACGCGGGGAACAGAGCGTGGTTCCTGGTGCCCGTGTTGCTCTTCGCGGTCATACCCACGGGAGTCAAGCTGTGGGGGCTGTTCGCGAATGAGAAGTCCCTGTGGGCGAAGCTCTGGGACGGTCTCCCGTTCGTGATGGGGTTTCTGGTTCCCATCGCTACTCTGCTCCTCGTGTATTGGACCCTTGGTAGGGGCAAGAGACGACCTGAGGCGGGGGCGTAGCTCGCACGTCACGCCGGTCGCGCGACGTGCAGTAGTGCGTGACACACCCGCAGCGCCACCGTGCGCGTCACTGGATGACAGCTGAGGGAGAGATGGGAGCAGAGGAGCTCGTCATACGAGGGGCGCGCGTATCGGACGCCCGTGACATGCATGAACTCCACGTCCGAGCAGTGGATGCCTTCTGCAGGGGGCATTACAGCGACGATCAGGTCAAGGTGCTCCTGATAGGCAGAACGGCTGATGGTTACCTGCCGGCCATCGAGCACGACGAGATGTTCGTGGCGGAATCTGACGGTCGCATGGTCGGCTTTGGACACGCGACTCAGGGGGAGGTGCAGGCGCTCTTCGTGGACCCTGACTGGGCCGGTCGCGGAGTGGGCAGCGCGCTGCTGGGACACGCGCTCCAGCCGGCGGCGCGGGGTCACGATGGGCCGATCCAGCTGAAGTCCACTCTGAACGCCGTTGGCTTCTACGAGGCTCACGGCTTCGTCCAGGTAGAGCCCACGGAACTCAACAAGCACGGTGTGGCGCTGCCGTTCGTGCTGATGGAGCAGACGCAGCCGGTTGCTCTGGACGCATACGAGTCGATGGCGGAGGCGTATGCGGCGGCCATCGAGAAGAACCCTCGCAGTATCTACTACGAGCGTCCGGCCCTGATGGGTCTGCTGCCCGACGTGTCCGGTCGGCGCGTCCTGGATGCGGGGTGCGGCCCAGGTGTAATGGTGGAGTGGTTTCTCGGTCAGGGAGCGGAGGTTGTGGGGGTCGACGGGAGTGCCAACATGCTCAAGCTCGCACAGCAGTGCGTCGGGGACGCGGCCGTGCTGCACGTGGCCGATCTCGAGCAGCCGATGCCCTTCCTGGCGGACTCGTCGTTCGATGTTGTGTTGAGCTCGGGGACACTTGGCTACATTCGTGACTGGTTGGCGTTGTTCCGGGAGTTCTCTCGAGTGCTGAGACCGGGGGGATGCGTGGTGTTCTCCGTCGGTCATCCGTGCTCGGAGTATACGCTCAACGAGACGGACGACTACTTCTCGACTGAGCTACGTGACTACACCTGGCGCGGCCTCGGCGCGCCTATCGTCGTGCCGTGCTACCGGCGACCGCTCTCGGACATGATCGACCCTATCGTCTGTGCGGGCTTCTCCATCGAACGGATGGTTGAGGCTGTGCCGATCAAGGAGTTTGCGGAGGTCAACCCGGAGGAGTACGCACGGCTGATGAGGCGGCCTCGCGTGTTGTGCGTTCGGGTACGGAAGCCGGCGAATGGCGCGTAGCCGCGCACAAGGAGTGCGGTGGCCGCCGCCGTTGGAGATTTACGAGAGACCCACCATCGAAAAGGAGGTGTCGAGAGAAGATACCCGCACGTGGGCTCCGAGGGTCGAGTGTCCCCGGCAGCCCTGAGTCGTCGGGCACAGGACACAGTGAACGTTATCGACCGGTGTTGCTCTGCACGCTCGACGAGCCGCAGATCCGAGAGGATGTGCTAAACAGCAGTTACAGGTTGTGGTGTACGGGGGAGGTACGCAGCCATGAAGACGAGGAACTGGACGTTCTTGTGTTTGATTGCGGTCGTGTTTCTGTGTGCGAGTCCCGTCGTGGCAGAGTTCCAGTGGACGGAAGTTGAGGTCGAGAACAGTCAGGACCATCCCATGTTCTCGCGTTTTCCCGGCGCGATCATCGCCGCATACTCCGTGCGCAGCTTCGACGAATACGTGTTTCCCGTGGGCGGCGGGGTCGATGGCGAGTCGCTGACCGAGAGCCTGGACCTGGAAGGGAAGGTAACCCGAATCCAGTACGGGGGAATCTCAACCGACCGCTCGACCCTCGAGATCTTCCGGAACTACGAGACGGCCATGAAGACGGCCGGTTTCGAGATACTCTTCCAGGCGAAGGGGAAGGACCTCCACGAGTACTGGCCTGGGATCCTGTATGACGACGTCAACACATTCGATCCGGACCACAACTTCCTTTCCTCATGCACTGAACCGTCCACGCGCTACCTGTCGGCAAAACTCGCACGCCCGGAAGGCGACGTCTACGTATCGCTTCTGGTCGATGTGGTCGGCGCCTACGATCTCTCTGATCAGCCGCTCGTGCAGCTCGATGTAATCGAGATAGAGCCCATGGAGACGGGCCTCATCACGGTGAATGCAGGCGCAATAGCAGACAACATCGCCAAGAGCGGGCACATTGCTCTCTACGGGATTCTGTTCGATACCGGCACGGCCGAGCTCAAACCCGAGTCGGTCCCCGTCCTCGACGACGTAGCCGCGGCTCTCCGCGAAGACAGTGAGCTCAAGCTGTACATCGTGGGTCACACGGACAACGTCGGTGGTCTGGAATCGAACATGAGCCTCTCGCGCGACCGGGCTGCTGCTGTGGTCACAGCGCTCGGTTCGCGCGACGGCATCGACGCCGGCAGAGTCAGCGCGCACGGAGTTGGCCCGCTGGCGCCCGTGGCGTCGAACGCGACCGAAGAAGGACAGAGGCTCAATCGGCGCGTAGAGCTCGTCGTGCAGTAGCGCGGCCTGCTGCTCCGAGCGAGCCAGAATCGCAAGGAGCTCTGCTATGAGAGTAGTGACAGGTTTGGTGCTCATCAGTCTTCTCGTTCTTCCGGCCTGCTCGACCGGCACGCCCGGGCGGGGGGATCCCCCGCCCATAGATCCCGCACTTCAGTCGAAGCTGGCTGCATGGCTCGAGGCAGAGGGAGAGCCGCCCGAGAACTACGCGGTCGGTCTCTTCTCAGACCACGACGTGGTCTTCCTGGGCGAGCAGCACCGCGTGAAGCAGGACGTCCTTCTCGTGCAATCTCTGATCGAGCCGCTCTACGAGGCCGGTGTGCGCGTCCTGGCCACGGAGTTCGGTCGCAGGGAAGATCAGGCGAAGATCGATTCACTGCTCGTTGCACCGGAATGGGACGAGGATCTGGCCCGCGAGATCGTCTTTCGGCAGTTCGTCTGGTGGGGCTATCGTGAGTACGTCGACATCTACCGGTCGGCGTGGGACCTGAACCAGGGACTGCCCGACGGGGCCCGGCGGTTCAGGATACTCGGGCTGAACAATTCTCCCGACTGGAGCCTTGTCACCGCCGAGGCGGATCGGAACGACTCGGCCGTCATGCGGCAAGTGTGGGGCGGCACCAGCGAGGAGGATTGGGCGGATGTGATCCTGGCTGCGGTGGACTCGGGCGAGAAGGTGTTGGTGTACTCGGGCATCCACCACGCGTTCACCGAGTACCGTCAGCCCATAGTGATAGACGGAGAGTTCAGGCGCTTCGATTCCAGCCTTCGCTGCGGGAACCACGTCTTCGCCGCGCTGGGCAAGCGGGCGGTGACCGTTTTTCTGCACGCTCCGTGGCACGGGCAGGGAGGGTATGGTTCGCGCGTGCGTCATCCGGCGGGTGGGATCATCGACGCCCTCATGCTTGCCGAGGGCCCGCGCCCGGTGGGGTTCGATCTTGTGGATGGTCCGTTCGGTGAGATCCGCGTCGAGGATGCGGTCTACCGCCACGGATACGAGGATTTCAAGCTGGCGGATTTCTGCGACGGCTGGATCTACACGCGGCCGATCTCGGAGTGTGAGGGTGTCACTCCGATTCCCGGCTGGGTAAATGAGAGCAACCTGGAGTTCGCGCGGGCGCAGAGCCCGAACCCCAGATTCCGCGAGGCCTCAGCTGAGGAGTTCAACGAAGGCATAGCGCGGGACGCCCAGATGCATCGCCGCTGGAGACACCTGCGGTAGGCACGGTCGGGACGCTGATATGAACTCCTCTAGACGCAGAGTATACGTGACGGATCTCGACGGCACGCTCCTGGGCGACGACGCGCGTCTGTCCGACAGGACGCGAACCGGCCTGGTCACGCTTCTGGAAAGCGGACTCGTGCTGACGGTCGCGAGCGCCAGGAGCGTTGTGGCCATGCAGTCGATACTCGCGGGCCTCCGACTGCCTCTTGCGGTCATCGAGTTCAATGGGGCGTTCATCTCGGACCTGGGGACGGGGCGGCATCTCGTAGCAAACACACTGGCGACGGAGCTCGCGGTGGGGGCATACGAGCTCATTCACGCGGCGGGCTGCGTGCCCTTCGTGTCTTCCTTCGATGGCAAGTGCGACCGCCTCTACTACTCGGAGATCGGCAATCCGGGTATGAAGTGGTATCTGGACGACCGTCTCTGGAACAACGACAGGCGACTGAGCAAGACCGCGGATCTCTCGTCGAGTCTCTCGGAGCAGGTAGCGTGTCTGACGGTGATCGACCGGCCGCAAGTAGTGGAAGAGCTTCGTGCCGCGTTGGCCGAGCGCTTCGACGGCAGGCTCTCCGCAAGACGGTTCAGCAACGAGTACTTCGGCGGCTGGGATTGGCTCACCGTTCACGACGTCCGAGCCACGAAGGACCGGGCGCTCGCCAGGCTGCTGGACGCTCACGATCTGGGTGACGCCGAGATTGTCGCGTTCGGTGACAGCGACAACGACATCCCCCTGTTCCGATGCGCCGACAGAGGCATTGCCGTCGCTAACGCGTCCGACGAGCTCAAGTCACTGGCGGCAGAAGTGATTGGCCCGAGCAACGAGGACAGCGTTGTCGGGTTCCTGGAGCGCGAGTGGCAACTGAGGAGCAGCGTGCTCTAGTATGGTGTAGACTGGCAACAAGAATCTTGCTATTCACGTCCAGTGAGAAGCGGTCCTCCGTAGTTCACGCCCCACAGAAGGAGGGCACATGTTGCGCATCTCAAGAGTTGTCGCCGTCGCGCCGCCTCCCGCGGGCGATCCACTCGATGTGCCGGTGGATTCATGGCGGGATGTGGATGTTGGTCCGCTGAACTATGGAGCCGAGGAGGCAGTGGAGGCCGGTCTGGACTGGCCGCGGAGCGCGCTCTATGTGACGTTGGATCTTGTGGGCGGGGACGGGGATCTGTGTCCGTAGAGTGCGGAGAGCTGACTGGCGTCTGTAGCGGACTCGGGATGACAA
The DNA here is from genome assembly GCA_030609365.1 of Candidatus Eiseniibacteriota bacterium. Classification (GTDB taxonomy): domain Bacteria; phylum Joyebacterota; class Joyebacteria; order Joyebacterales; family Joyebacteraceae; genus JALGZG01. The sequence continues at coordinate 7,817 of JAUWCJ010000101.1, forward strand.
GACCTTGACGCTGAACTGGGCCTGACACGCACCACTGACTGAGAGGACGACCGTGCCGGACAAGACGAAGATAGGGATCATCATCTGCGACCGCTACCGCCGCTGTGCCGGCGGCAAGTGCTTCCGGGCACTGAAGAACAGGGAGGGCGCGTTCAGCATCTACAAGGACGTGGACGTTGAGCTGGTCGGATACACATCGTGCGATGGGTGCCCCGGGGGCAACGTCGAGTATGCGGGGGACGAGATGGTCGCGAACGGGGCCGAGGTGATACACCTTGCAACCGGCCTCGTCGTGGGGTATCCGCCGTGCCCAAACATACGCACGTTCAAGGCTCTGCTTGAGGCTCGCCTCGGTGTGAAGGTGGTCGTTGGAACACACCCCATCCCGGAGAAGTACCTCGAGCTGCACACGGCATTGGGAACGTGGAAAGCGGAGTCGTGGGCGCCGATTCTCGAGCCGACGATGGCGGACGAAGCGACACGCAAGGCGTACAACTAGACCGGGCTCGATCGTGGAACCGTCGTATGAAGGAGGAATCGACCGATCAGACGAACTGCAACCATTGTTCGGTGGCTCGCGCGGCTGGGTGGGACGGCTCTTCTGGTGATGCACTACCAGCAGGGCATCTACGAGGTCAGCGTGTTGCTGGAAGAGAGATGGGCGTACGGTGAGCGCATCTTCAGCGCGGCCTTTCTGGGAATGCTGCTGGGCCTGCTAGCCGGCTGGCGGAGCGACCGGTTCGGCGCCGCGCTGCTCGTGCCCGGCTACATCCTCGCTGCCGCGGTGCCCTTCATGAGCAAGTTCAGCCGTCCGGCGCTCGGTCCCGATGCGCACGGCGTGGCGCTTGCGCTGCTGCCCTTTCTGGTGATCGGTCTGGCCTACGCCTACGCGGGCAGGAGATGGTCCAGCCTGCTGTAGGCATGGGCGATGCGTGCCCCGCAGGGAGCGACAAGCATCGAATCTAACAGCACATACGCGGGCGTCTGGCCACGATTCACCGCTCTGGTCGCGGACATCGTTCTGATGTCGTGCGTGTTCTTCCCTGTGACGCGCATTGTCAAAGGCACGTGGCTCATGTCCACGTCGAACCACGAGTGGGTTCGCGGGCGGTTCGTGTCGGACCCGCTCTGCCTCTCGTTCCTCGTGGTGATGTTCCTGTACTTCGTCCTTCTGGAGGGACTGGGAGGCGCGACGGTCGGCAAGCGGCTGATGCGGTTGCGTGTTGTGGACGTCAACGGTGGACGCGCGGGTCTGGTCAGATCCCTGATCCGCAACGTCCTGCGTGTGGTCGACGGTCTTCCAACCATGGGTCTTGTCGGTGCCATCCTCATCGTAGTGACCCCGGAGAGAACGCGTGTCGGGGATCTTGTTGCCGGAACGAGGGTCGTGAGGCACGCGGTGGCCGCCGGGCGGCAGGAGATCTCGTGAGGCGCGCCGTTGGCATCGTCGGCGGAGCCTGTATCATCATG
>JAUWCJ010000142.1 GCA_030609365.1 Candidatus Eiseniibacteriota bacterium
GGCTTCAGCACCTTGGTGTCGATGAGTGCTATGGGCAAGGTGGGCATCAGCACGCTCGACTTCGACTGGGCGCCGTACCTCCGCGTCTACTACCGCTTCTTCTAGATTAAGGAGGAGACGATGGGACCCTTCGGACTTCCGTGGCTGACCTTCAGCGCACTTCTGGTCGTCGTGGCCAGCATCGCCATCTCGATCGCCTGGGCGGTCTGGTTCTCCGGGTCGGATGGAGGTGACGATGAATAATATGGGGGTCTATGCGACTGTTCTGGGTCTCTACCTTGCGATGCTCGTGGGGATGGGGCTCTGGATGGGCAAGAGGACGCGGAACGCGGCCGATTTCTACATCGGTGGGCGGCAGGTCGGCCCGTGGGTGACCGCATTCTCGTTCGTGGCCGCGTACTTCAGCTCGGTGGTCATCGTTGGCGGTGGGGCGTTCGGCTACAAGTACGGGATGTCGACACTGTGGATCGGTGCGGCGAACGTCCTCGTGGGGTGCACGCTGGTCTGGATAGTGCTGGGGCGGCGGCTGTGGCAGTTCACCACGCGTCTCGACTCCATGACCATCCCGGGCTTCATCGGGAAGCGCTACGGAGCGCGCGAGGCAGAGGTCTTCTCGGCGCTCACCATATTCGTCTTCATGATCGTCTACAACGTGAGCGTCCTGATCGGAATGGGGCGCATCATGGAAGGCCTGATGGGCATCCCCTATACATCGGCCGTGCTCATCTCCGGACTCATCATTCTCATCTACGTGTCGGTTGGGGGCTACCTGGCCGTTGTCTGGACCAGCTTCATCCAGGCCTGGATCATGATGTTCGGCCTGCTTCTACTGGCCTTTGCAACGCTCGGCAGGGTGGGAGGGTTCACACAGGCCAGCCTGGATCTCGCGGCGCTGAACCCGGGGCTGGTCGAGACGCCCGGTGTGTGGGGTTGGGGAGGGCTCGTATCCTACGCCCTCATCGTGAGCCTGGGAGTCTGGGGAATGCCGCAGCTTCTCGTGCGGTTCTACTCGATGAAGAGCACGCGGGTTCTGAAGTTGGGTGTCGTCCTAGCGACTTTGGGTGGCGCGATGGCCGTGCTTCCGTACATGACCGGCGCGATGAGCCGTCTGATCCTCCCAACGCTTGAGAACCCCGACCTTGCGATCCCGATGCTTACGAAGGCGGTCCTGAACCCGTGGGGCGGCGCCATATTCCTGGCCGGCGTCATGGCGGCGGGCATGTCGACGTTCGCGTCCGTACTGATCATCGTGAGCGGGGCGATAGTGAGGGATCTGCGTGTGGGAGGTGCACCGCGCAGCGCCCCCAAAGGCGTAATCCCGGCGCCTGGTTCATCCCACGAACTGATGCTCGGTCGCATGGCCAGTATGATGGCCGGGCTCATAGCGATGTTCGTTGCATACCGTCCTCCGGGCCTCGTGCTCGTTATCACGGCATTCGCGTGGGCGGTCATCGCATCGGCGTGCCTGTGGCCGGTCGTGCTCGGCGTCTACTGGAAGCGGGGCACGAGAGCGGGTGCTACATCGTCAATGGTGGCAGGCACGGTGGTCGCGCTGGTCTGGATGATGATGGGGAAGCCGCTGGGCATCCACGGGTTCATCCCCGGAGTTGCAGTCTCGCTGGTCGTCTTCGTCGTGGTCAGCCTGTTCACCAAGCCTCCCGATCCCGCCCTTCTCAGACGGGCGTGGGGAGAGGAGTAGGAAACAGTGCGGAAGCGGGAGAACATCGATCCTTCTCACGATACCGATATGGACTCCGGCACGGCCTCAGTGGAAGGCGGCTGGAGAGCCCAGTCCCCGTGGCTCAAAGCGATGCTCTTCGTGAGTCTCGCCCTCGTGACCATCGGTGTCTACCGCTGCTCCTCGGAACTGGTACCGCTGGAGGGCCCGCGCACCATACGTGTTGAGAGGGCCACGGTCGCCGTTCCGGACTCTCTTCTGACGATACCCGCGGATTCCCTCGCCGTGCTGGCCACGCGTCTCTTCGCCAGAGGCCTAAGGGAGGCAGCCACGGCCGTCGTCGTCGGAGAGGACGCGTCCGCCTGGGCCGCGGTTCGTCTTCACGTGCGCGCGATGCCCGACGGTCGCATAGAACTCATGGGAATGGCGTCATCAGTTCTGGGCGGCCGTCGCCTGGCCGCCGTCGCCGTTACCGATTCACCCGACAGGTTGCGGGAGGCGGCACTGACGGCGGCTCGTGACATGGTTCGCGAGCTGGACCTGGCGGGGGACTCGCGGGCGGAAGAGCGATGATCGCGAAGAGGCCCGCCGCCGCTGTCGGCCATCAGGTGACCAGGGTGAGACGTGGGTTGCGGCGTCGCCGGCTCGGACGGACGCGCCGGGCCCGCGAGCTTGCGCCCAGCCAGTTCGGCAAACTCGTCGACTATCACATCCACACGAAGCTCTGCGGACACGCCGTCGGAGAGCCTGAGGAGTACGTGCGCGAGGCGGTCAAGAAGGGCCTGACCGAGATAGGCTTCGCCGACCACATGCCGCTCCTGAGGATCAGGGACGAGCACTTGGCGATGGAGCCGCATGAGCTTCCTAACTACGTCAGTCTCGTCAATGAGTTCCGCGACTCAACCTCCGGGATCACCGTACGACTCGGGATAGAGATGGACTATTTCCCCGACCAGATGGACGAGATCTGGGCCGCGGCGGCAGGGATAGAGTTCGACTATGTCTATGGAGCGGTTCACTACATAGATGGATGGGGGTTCGGGGACAGCAGGAGGTTGTCGAGCTATCAGGGACGCGATCCCGACGAGACCTACGAGCGCTACTTCGGCCTCTTCTGCAAGGCGGCCCGCGAGGGCGGCTTCGACATCATGGCGCACCCCGACCTCGTGAAGAAGCACGGGATCGTCAGCAGCATGCCGATGGACGACATGTACGAGACGGCCGCGCGCACGCTCAGGGACGCCGGAGTGGCGATAGAGATAAACACGTCGGGTCTGAGGATGCGCGTGGTGGAGCCCTATCCGAGCCTGCCCTTTCTCAAGGTCTGTGCCAGGCACGGCGTTGCCGTCACGCTGGGTTCAGACGCCCATGCACCCCACCAGGTCGGCATGGATTTCGACATCGCCCTCCGCATGCTCGAGAAGGCCGGCATCAGGGAGATAGCGACGTTCGAGCGTCGAGAGCGCCGAATGCGATCGATCGGTCTTGGCTAGGCAGACACGACCCAGAACCGCACATCATTGACCGCCGGTCCCTCCACAGTGTAGAATCCATGCAGTAGCTCGTGCCCCCATGAGCACCCTTACCTCCATCTGGGAGGTATGAAAATGCGAACACCACACCTGATTCTTGCCTTTCTTCTGCTCCTTGTCCCTGTTTTGTGCAGCTCAACAGTTGTCCGCGTCGACGTCGACGGCGGCGGGGACTACCTGACCATCCAGGAAGGTATCGACGCCGCGTCCGAGGGTGACACGGTCCTCGTGGCCCCGGGAACCTACGTAGGAACGGGCAACCACGACCTGGACTTCGGTGGCACGAACATTGTGGTCATGTCCGAGGCCGGGCGGGACAGCACCATCATCGACTGCGAACCCGAGTACGACGGGTTCTATCTGCACACGGGCGAGGATACGACCTCTTACATCGGTGGGTTCAGGATCCTCGGCGGTGACACGGGACTGCTGGTCGATGGTGGGTCCGTCGTGGTGGAGGACTGCCTGTTCGATGGCTGCAAATACGGTTCGTCCGGCTACGAGCCGGGGAGCGGGAGCACCTTCCGGGGAGTGTGGTTCCGCGGCTCGGACGAGAACATGCTCTATCAGCGCTGTGGCGTGTCCCGCGGGAACGGGGGCACCATGAGGTTCGTTGATTGCGTCTTCGAGGATGCAAACGGCATCTACTGCACAACTGGCTATTACGTGGGGCTTGTCGAGGTCAGGCAGTGTGACTTCATTCGGTGTTCGAAAGGGAATCACGGTGGCGGGCTGTGGTGCTTCGGGATGGACGCCGTACTCGAAGACGTGCTATTCGAGGACTGCTACCTCTATTCTCCATTCGGGGGAATGGGAGCCGCTCTCTGCCTGGAGGGTGACTCCGCGACGCTCGACCGGGTGGAGTTCATCAGTAACGCGTCCAATGGTGGCTACGGTGTCCTCTACTTCTACGGTCTCTCTCTCGCACTGAATGAGGTCGTGTTCTGGGACAACTGTATCTCCAACTACTACGGTGGCAGCATCTACTGCGGAGACGCCGACGTGGTCACGATCACGAACTCGACGATCGTAGGCAATGAGTGGGGTTTCTGTGAGATTATCCTCGACGACGCTGCCGCCGCGACAATCGAGAGGACCATCATCGCCCATAATCGGGGCCGCCCTATTGACTGCGGGTCCGGGGCCACACCGCCGACGATTGTCAACTCCTGCTTCTTCAGCAACGGCTTCGGAGACAGTCTGTGTGGGGACTATCACGATAACCTGTTCGTTGCGCCTCTGTTCTGCGATCTTGTTGCCGGTGACTTCACACTCCACGACGATTCACCCTGTCTGCCCGAGAACAACCCCTGGGGCGTACAGATGGGCGCGTACGGCGCGGGCGGGTGTGGGACGGGCGTGGACGACTCAGAGCACGCGGGGGAGATCTTGCGCGTGCACGCGCCGGCACCGACGCCAAGCTCGGGGCCCGTTCGCCTCTCGTATTCCGGGGCGCGGCCGGGCGTTCCGGTCGAGCTCTCCATCTATGGCGTGCGGGGAGCCGTCGTGCGCACACTAACAGACGTACCAGCGTCGAGGGGCCGGCATACCGTCGCCTGGGACGGTCGCGACGAGGCCGGCGGCCAGGTGGCCTCCGGTGTCTACTACGTCAAGGGCGCCTCAGGGACCGAGACCGACCGCACTACGCTTGTGATCCTGCGCTAAGCACGGACTGCGGGCCCGGCAATCCGTGTCCTTCGTCCTCGATCCCAGTCCGGCTCTCCCTTCTTGACATCATTCCAACATCACAGTAGTGTCTGGCAACCCCCGCCGGCCAAACGTCCTGGCATTGCGTCCAAGGAGCGTGAGCCCTCGTGACAACCGATGCACCCTCCACTGAGACGCGTCCCCTGAATCCACTGGCGGCGCTCACTCTCGTCCTGGTCTTCCCGGGTCGCACGTTCCGGCGCCTCGTCGACCGACCTCACTGGATCCTGCCGCTCGTCTT
>JAUWCJ010000203.1 GCA_030609365.1 Candidatus Eiseniibacteriota bacterium
CGGCAGGGCGCCCGCTGCGTCGACAGTCGAGGTCGAGACGTTCGTCACGAAGATACTGGAGTATGAGAGGAACCCGGATCTCCTTTTTGCCGAGCGCAATCTCTATATGGCCGAGGTGCTCTTCCCCTACGACTGGGAACCCGGTGAGCTCACCATCACCGATGGAGCTGAGCACATCGTGGAACTCGTGCTGCCGCTCATCCCGGATTGGATCCACGTCGTCCGGCTCTACCAGAACTACGAGCCATACCCGGGGGCGCACCCGCTCACGGCGCAGGCGGCCCTTGATTCGTTGAACGTCGGCTACAACATCTCGGCGCACGTCGGGCACGGGAACAAGGACATTCTGCGGTGCAGCCTCAACAACTACATCACGGTCCAGGATGTCGATGCGCTCGCGAACGGGATCGATAGATCCGGGCTTCTCTGGATGCTCAACTGCACGTCTGCCGCCATCGACTACGACTGCATCGCCGAGCACTTCATGAACAACCCGAACGGCGGTTCGGCGTTCGTCTTCGGCCCGACGCGGTTCTGCTTCCCGACGACGCTGAAGGAGTACTTCTACGAGTGGCACAGGCTGCTGTACAGCGGTGTCGAGAGAGCCGGCGTCGTATCCGCGATGTGCAAGGTTCCCTTCGTTGCGGAGTCCGGCTACGACAACACGGACCGCTGGACGCAGATGAGCTACCTGTTGTTGGGCGACCCCGAGTCGCGCCTGTGGACCGGGAGGCCCGTCGCGCTGTCGGCCATTCACGATTCGAGCGTACCGCTTGGTCCCACGGACCTCACGGTGACGGTCGTGGACCCGGCGGCCGTGGACAGCGCGTTCATCTGCGTGGTCAAGGACGGCGAGGTCTACACGACCGGCTACACCAATGCCTCCGGCCAGGCGGTGCTGTCGTTCACGCCCAAGACCACGGGTACGATGACCATCACCGTCACCGCGAAGAACCACTACCCCTATGAGAATGCTATTGAGGTTACGTCCTCGGCGGGTGCGCATCTCACACTGCGCTCGACGACCGTCGATGACGATGCGCTGGGTGGCAGCGACGGCAACGCCAACGGCAGGGTCGAGGCCGGCGAGACCGTCGAGCTGAACATCACGGTCGGGAACGGTGGCCTGACGGACGCGACAGACGTCATGGCAACGCTCAGCACCGTGGATCCGTACGTCACTCTGGTGGATGACGCCGAATCGTTGGGAATCGTGGGTGCATCGAGCCAGGTGGCCTATCCATCCGCCTTCCTGGTCGCCATCGCGGACAGCTGCCTGAACGACCACGACGTCGAGTTCATGCTCCTGTTCGACGAGCCCGCGCGCGGCAGCTGGACGGACACGTACACGCTCAGGGTGCTCCGTCCGATCCTGACGCAGCTCCACAACGACTACGACGACGGCGGTGACGGCATCCCGGATGTCGGTGATACGGTCGCTCTGACCATCGATATCCTGAACGAGGGCAACGGTGACGCCGACATCGTGAGCGCCGAGCTGAACTACCCGTCGGCCGAGGTATCCATCACGGACAGCCTGGACACCTGGGGTGACATCACCGCGGGCGCGACAGTCTCGGGGCAGACC
>JAUWCJ010000009.1 GCA_030609365.1 Candidatus Eiseniibacteriota bacterium
CCGGGCCGGGGGCGCCGCGCGGGGGGCGGGGCGGGGGCGGCCCCGGGCGCCCGCGGGGCGGCCGCGCCCCAATCAGCTGGACATGGCGGGGGTAGGTTGATAAAATGTTGGATTCAAATGACGTGGGACAGTGCATCATATCGAGGACAACATGAAGCGGACGTACCAGCCGAAGAAGCGCAGGGGCAAGAGGAAGCACGGATTTCTGAGCCGCAGCTCCACTCCCGGTGGACGGAGAGTTCTGGCGCGGCGGCGGGCGAAGGGCAGGAAGCGTCTGACGACGCGGTAGGTGGTGGAGTGCCGTCGGAGAGCCTGAGGAAGTATCCGAGGATCAAGCGGCGAGAGACGCTGGATCAGACGCTGAGAGCAGGGTCGGTGGCGCGGACCTCATACTGCAGAATGTGCTACCGAGCGGGAGAGGGACCGCCGGGCGTGGCCTTCCTGGCGGGGAAAAGGGTTGGAGGAGCGGTCAAGAGAAACCGCGCGAAGAGGGTCCTTCGAGAGGCAGTCCGGACGAGCAAAGCGGACCTGTCTGGAATTGAGACCCTTGTCTTCGTAGCATCACACAGAGCGGCCACCGCGCGGTACTCAGATGTAAGGCGAACACTTCACGAGGAGCTCCGCCGCATTTCCAACCGTGACAGCTGACGCGGGAAAGGGACCGGCCCGGACGGCGGTCCACGATCAGAGAAGATGGCGATACTCATGGCGTCTTCCGGGAGACCCCTGGTGATGACCAGCGTGCTGGTTGTGCTCGTCCGAGCATACCAGAAGCTGGTGTCCCCGCTGCTACCTGCCAGCTGTCGTTACATCCCCTCTTGTTCCGAGTATGCCGCACAGGCTCTCACGCGACACGGATTGGTGCGCGGTATCTGGCTGTCCCTGGCCAGGGTGCTGCGCTGCAACCCCTGGTCTGAAGGGGGAGAGGATCCCGTTCCGGAGTAGGGTGCGCCCGCCCGGGCGACTACCTGACGGGATCAGCGCAAGTCTATTGAGGAGGCGTGAATGGATCAGAAGCGCGCCATTGTGGCTGTCGTTCTCATCTTCGTTGTGCTGTTCGGTTTCAACTACTGGCAGAGCCAGCAGCGCGAGAAGATGGCGGCGGAGCAGGCGGGGATGGAAGCGTCCGGCGAGGTAGTTGCGTCGGCGACCGGAAGTGCGACCCCCGTCGTGGACAGGGAGGCGCGCGGCTCCACAACGTCGGTCACGGATGCTGCCGAGGCGGGCGATCCGGAGGACCGGACGGTCACGCCCGATTCAACAGAGGAATCGGCTCCGGAGAGAACCATCACGATCGATGCCCCGCTGTGGGTTGCCACGCTCTCGAGTCGAGGTGGTTCGATCACGTCGTGGCAGCTGAAGGATTACAGCCTGCGGGTCGACCCGGAGGACGATGCGCCACCACTGGTCTCACTGGTACCGGAGGGCACGCGGGCTCTCGCGGTCAGTGTGGACTACGGTACGACGACGCTGCCGGTGGACGACTGGATGTTCGAGTCAGACGGCCCTTCCCATGTGAACCTGATGGATGGGCGCGAGACAGCGGCGGTGCGCTACTCCGCGACCGGCCCGGATGGCATCGCGGTCGTGCGCGAGTACACGTTCTACGCGGACGGTTACGCGTTCGACGCGCGCGTGGAGGTGTACGGTCTTCGGGATCCGTCGGCAAGACGTTCGGTCTGGATCGGATGGCCGGGTGTGAGACCGACGGAGGCAAAGGAGGACGGGAAAGCGCCTGCATCCGTTGTGCGGATCGACGGAGGGATTGCGAAGGACGGGCTCGGCCGATTCAAGGAGCGGACGGAGTACCCGCGCGTAGGGGCCATCGAATGGGTGACGACGCAGTCGCGCTACTTCATGGCGGCGGTCGCGCCGATGGGCGTCACGTGCAGCGAAACACGCGCGATAGGGGACGCGGAAGCGCGGAGCGTCGGTTTCAGAGCCGCGGTGCCCATAGAGGGCGAGGGCACGTCGGTCATGTTCCGCGTGTTTGCGGGCCCGCAGGACTACGGCGAGGTATCGGCGACGGGTGTGGGGCTCGAGCGATCGATCGACATGGGGTGGAGTTTGACGAGACCGCTGTCGGTTCTGCTCCTCAAGGCGCTGGTTTGGGGGCACGAGCACATCCCGAACTACGGCCTGGTGATCATCCTCATCTCCATCGTGACGAAGCTCCTGTTCTACAGGCTGACGCACAAGAGCTTCACCGAGATGAAGCGAATGCAGGACGTGCAGCCGAAACTCAATGCCCTCAAAGAAGAGTACGCGAACAACAAGGAGGCACTGGCCAAGGCGCAGATGGAGCTGTACAAGAAGGAGAAAGTGAACCCTCTGGGCAGCTGCCTTCCCATGATCCTGCAGATGCCCGTTTTCATCGCGCTCTTCCAGGTGCTCAGAACGACCATCGAGCTCCGAGGCGCACCTTTCATGTTGTGGATGACCGATCTCTCACAGCCGGACACGATCATAGCAATAGCTGGATTCCCGATACACGTGCTCCCTCTGCTCATGGGCCTCGGAATGCTCGTACAGCAGAAGTTCACCACATCGGATCCCAGCCAGGCCGGCGTCGCGAAGATGATGCCCATCCTCTTCACGGTGCTCTTCTACAACTTCGCATCTGGCCTCGTGATCTACTGGCTGGTGAACACCGTCCTGAGCATCGGACAGCAGTACTACATCCACCGTGGCCCTGTGGCCGCCGTGGGCGTGTCACCCGATGCCGCTGTCTCGGAAGGTGTTCCTGAAAGCGGACCTGCTTCCGTCACCGCGCTGCCTGCGTTCGAGGCGACCGAGACCGTCAATGAGACCGGTCGGGCGCCGCAGTCATCGAGCACGAGTCGCAGCAAGGGCCGCGGAGGACGACGTCGGAAGAAGAAGTAGGACGCATCGACCCACGGGGCAGCAGGAGGAGGACATCGAATGACACGAACCGTCGAGGCATCGGGAAACAGTGTAGCTGAGGCGACAGCGCGTGCGCTGGCGAAGTTCGGGATCGTGAGTGAGCAGGCGAACATCGAGGTGATAGACCGCGGCCGGAAGGGTTTCTTTGGGCTCTTTGGAGGAGCTCCGGCAAGGGTGGCCGTGTCGCAGCGCGTGAGCGTTGAAGCGCGGGCCGAGGAGATCGTGGCCGACATGCTGAGGCTGATGCGGTTGAGTTCCCAGCTTCACGTTACAGAAGAGAAGAACACACTGATCATCGACATAGAGACGGCCGGGTCTGACGGTCTCTTGATTGGTAAGGGCGGCAATACGCTGAGCGCGCTCGAGTACGTGGCGAACCGCATGCTCCAGCGCGGCAGCAAGAAAAGCCCGAAGATTATTCTGGACGTCAGCGGGTACAAGAGACGCCGGGGAGACTTTCTTAAGGGCAAGGCCCTGTCGCTCGCCGAGCAGGTCAAGGCGGCGAAGAAGCAGGTCACGACCGAGCCCATGGATTCGGCGGATCGCAGCGTCATACATGCGGTGCTCAAGTCGGACCCCGCCGTCGAGACTCGGAGCGTTGGACAGGGACGCGTCAAGAGCATCGTCGTTGCGCCTGCGAAGGGCGGCAGCAAGAGCAAGAGTAAGAGCAGGAGCAGGGGCGGGCAGAGGCGGAGACGGAGGCAGCCCACCCGGAAGTAGGGCAGGCGTCTGCCGGCCAGGAATGAAGCGATGAAACACCTGCCCGGGGATACTATCGCAGCGATCTCCACCGCACTGGGTCCTGGAGCGGTCGCCCTGGTGCGGCTGTCGGGTGACCGGGCACTCCAGATAGCGGACAGTGTATTCCGTGGCAGGCGGCCCCTGGCCGACTGCGCCACCCACACTGTGCACCACGGTCGCGTCGTCGACGGCGATGGTCGTGAGGTCGACGAGGTTCTTGCGACCGTCATGTTGGCACCCCACACATATACCACCGAACATATGATTGAGCTCGGCTGCCACGGGGGACCGATCCCTGCCAGGCGGGTTCTCGCTGTATGTCTCGAGGCCGGAGCGCGTGAGGCGCGTCGTGGGGAGTTCACCGAGCGGGCCTATCTCGGCGGGCGGCTGGATCTCATCCAGGCGGAAGCGGTCGCCGACATCGTGGCGGCCGAGACCCCCAGGGGCCTCGAGATGGCACTCGGACAGCTGGAGGGCGGGCTATCCAGTCTGATTACGGACGTCCGCACCAGCCTCCTGTCCATGAGGAGCGAGACAGAAGCAGCGATAGACTTCCCTGAGGACGTGGATGCCCGGGCCGCGCTCGAGGCGATCGGACTGCTGGGTCAGAGCGCCCAGGACCAGGTGGAGACGTTACTGGAAAACTGCGCGGTCGGTGCGGCAGTGCGTGACGGTGTTTCGGTGGCGCTTGTGGGGAAGCCGAACGTCGGGAAATCCAGCCTGATGAATGCGCTTCTGATGCGGGACCGGTCGATCGTCACATCCACGCCAGGGACCACGAGAGACGCCATTGAGGAGTGCCTGCACATCGACGGTGTCCCGATGCGGCTTATTGACACTGCCGGGTGGAGGGAGACCACGGACGAAGCCGAGCGCGCCGGCGTGGAGAGAGCGCGGGCTGCAGCGCGTGGTGCGGTTCTGTCTGTGCTCGTAGTAGACTCGTCCGCACCACCCGACGGAGAGGACGCGGCGATCGCGGCTGCTCTCGACGCGGGAACGACGATCGTGGTTGCAAGCAAGGTTGACCTGGGTCGTGGGGCGAAAGCGGTGGAGTTCGCCAGGCTGTTCCGTGATGAGGGCGCAGGCAGCAGTTCCATCGTCCCACCGGTGATCTGGGTGTCGTCCCTTAGCGGGGAGGGGCTCAGGGAGCTGCGCTCCACGCTCGCCGAGGCGTCGCTCGGACCCGCTCACTCGGCGCACGCGCTGGTATCGAACCTCAGACACGCCGAGGTCCTCCGGCGGGTGAGAGACTGCCTGAGCCACGTGCGCGCTCTCCTCGACGAGCGGGCGCCATTCGAGCTGGTTGGAGTGGAGCTCGCAGAAGCCACCGCAGCTCTTGGAGAGATAACCGGGGAGACAACTCCGGAAGATGTGCTCCAACATATATTCGCACGTTTCTGTGTCGGCAAGTGAGTCCAGTCATGAGTGAGCGCGATTTCGACATAATCGTTGTAGGCGCTGGTCACGCCGCGGTCGAGGCCGCCCTGGCCGCCGCGCGGCTGGGGCGCCGCGTGGCCGTCATCACGATCTCGCGCCGGCATGTCGCGGAGATGCCTTGCAATCCAGCCATTGGAGGCCTGGCAAAGGGCCAACTGGTGCGAGAGATCGACGCGCTGGGTGGTGAGATGGGCAGGGCCATCGACGACACCGGTCTCCAGTTCAGGATGCTGAACACCGGCAAGGGGCCCGCGGTGAGATCGCCCAGGGCCCAGGCTGACAAGGAGGCGTACCGGGCCAGGATGCTGAGGGCGCTCATGGCAGAGCCCAATCTGAGCCTGCTCATCGGCAGAGTGGAGGAACTCCTGACGCTAGATGGACGTGTCAACGGTGTGGGGTTGGCACACGGGGAAGAGATACACTCTCCCGTTGTTATCTTGACAACCGGGACGTTCCTGTGTGGAACACTGCACGTAGGGGAGCGCCACTGGACGGGCGGCAGATCAGGGGAACCCGCCGCCAGGAACCTCACGAGCAGCCTCCGGAAGCTGGGTCTGGGTCTGGGGCGGCTGAAGACCGGGACTCCGGCGCGTGTGGATGCCGTGAGCGTGCGGTGGGAAGCCCTCGAAGTCCAGCACGGAGACGAGCCGCCGGTGGCCTTCTCGTTCGCGACGCAGGGTTTGGAGGTTGACCAACTTCCCTGCCACATCTGTGCCACAACAGCTGCTACGCACAGAGTGATCGAGCGCGGGCTGACCAGGTCGCCGCTTTTCGCCGGGAGGATCACCGGGATCGGACCACGGTACTGTCCGTCGATTGAGGATAAGGTGGTGCGATTTCCGGAGCGCGACTCGCACAGGGTCATCCTTGAGCCGGAGACGCGCGCCGGGGAGGTGATCTACCTGAACGGCCTGTCGACGAGCCTTCCGTATGATGTACAGGTGGAGATGATACGGAGCCTCAGAGGGCTGGAGCAGGCGCGACTGCTGCGGCCAGGGTACGCGGTCGAGTATGATTTCGTGGACCCTAGGGAGCTCGATGCGTCCCTGGAAGTGAAGCACGTCAGGGGTCTGTTCCTGGCGGGGCAGATTAACGGGACATCGGGATACGAGGAGGCCGCGGCCCAGGGACTGCTCGCCGGTATCAATGCGCACCGGAAGCTGGCGTCGGAGGAGGCGGTCGTGCTTGGGCGATCTCAGGCCTACATCGGTGTTCTCATCGACGATCTCGTAACGAAGGGCGCGGACGAGCCCTACCGGATGTTCACGAGCCGGGCGGAGCACCGCCTTGTGCTCAGGCACGACAATGCTGACATGCGGCTTACGCGGCGAGGTCATGAGCTGGGGCTGGCCTCCGACGCCGCCCTCGCTCGCATGGAGAAGCGCGAGCAGCTGGCCGCCAGTGAGAAGAGGCGGCTACGGGAGGCAAACGTCAGCCCGACCCGGGCCAACGTCCTACTGGCTGCGCGGGGAGCGAGTCTCCTGAGAGAGCCGGTGGCGGCCGGTCGATTCCTCGCGCGTCCCGAGATTCGGTACGCCGACATTCTGGAGCTGTGCCCGCCCGGCGTTGCTCTTCCGCCAGACGTGGCAGAGCATGTGGAGATCGAGGTGAAATACCAGGGCTACATCTCCCGGGAGAAGAGACGAATCGAGCAGCTCGGCCGCCATGAGAACTCGCGGTTGCCATACGACATGGACTACACCGTTGTCCACGGGCTATCCACAGAGGCGGGGCAGAAGCTGAGTGACATCAGGCCGCGCACCATCGGCCAGGCAGGGAGGATCCCAGGCGTCAGTCCTGCCGACGTTGGGGTGCTGCTTATCCACCTGAAGTCCCGGAGTGTAATACAATAGGGGTCGCACCATGGGGTCGCGAACCACGCAAGAACCGTATGCGGCCGGCGCAGAAGCGGTACGCGCACTCATCGTGAGTTGAAGACAGGAGTGGATAAGTGGTGGATTTCTCCCTGCCGCGCCAGAGCATTGAGACCGTGGCGGGACCGCTGTCCGATGAGCAGGCCGTGCTGCTCACGGGGTATGGTCAGGCCATTCTCAAGACCTCACGGCAGATCAACGTGGTCTCGAGGCAGTCGCTAGGCAGCCTGGGTGAGCACATGGTGGACTCGGCGGCGATGCTGTCGTTTGCCGATCCCGGCCAAGGTAGCTTTGGGGATCTCGGGAGCGGTGCGGGTTTCCCGGGTGTGGTGGTGGCGATCATGAGGCCAGAGGCGAGCGTCACACTTGTGGACTCGCGGAGGAGCAAGATCGTCTTTCTGAAGGACGTGAAGAGACGGCTTGGCCTGGAGAATGTGACGGTGATACACGGGCGGCTGGAGGAGCTACGAGGCCAGGTGCAGTTCGGACTGGTGGCAGCAAGAGCGCTGGGGAACACTAAGGCCGTCCTTGGGTGGTGCCTGAGGCTGGTAGCTCCGGGCGGAGAGCTGGTCCTCTTCAAAGGACCGCTCTGGACCGACGAGATAGAGGACGTGCGGGTGGTTGCGGAGCAGGAAGGAGCTGAGATCGCACGCACAAGGACGATTGCGCTGCCAGGTCTCGACCGCGCGACGACGTTCGTGGCGTTTCACGTGAAACACTCGACGGACGAGTAGCACTCCCTCGCACTCCACTGTTTCACGTGAAACGCCGCTTCAATCCCCCCACCCACAACTCTTCGACTTCCACGAAGAAAGCTGTGGATAACTCCCACTACTCCCAACTTCTCTCTTGACACTGCTTCGCCTGACTGTATTCTCCTAGCGTCTTCCCAGCATCCTCAATTGACAGCTCGTTGATAGGTGAACTTTATCCACACGTGGGGTACGCATGGGTCGCATCATAGCCATTGCCAATCAGAAGGGCGGAGTTGGAAAGACTACCACGGCCGTCAATCTCTCAGCATGTACAGCAGTGGCCGAGCGCCCTACGCTCCTCATCGATATAGACCCGCAGGCCAATGCCACAAGCGGCCTGGGTATCTCGAAAGACGACGTGCAGGCCAGCGTCTACGAGGTGCTCATCGGAGAATCGGACATCAACGAGGCCATTCTGCCGGCTCCCAACTTCCCGTTCCTGCATGTTCTGCCGGCGCATCCACGGCTCATCGGTGCCGAAGTCGAGCTGGTGAATGTGATGGCGCGCGAGACGCGCCTCAAGCGTGCGCTCGAGCCCATCCGCAACGACTACCACTACATCTTCATCGACTGTCCCCCGTCGCTCGGTCTGCTGACCGTCAACACGCTGACGGCGGCCGACAGCGTCATCGTGCCCATCCAGTGCGAGTACTACGCGCTCGAAGGCTTGGGACAGCTCCTCAACAGCATCCGCCTCGTTCAGAGGAACCTCAACTCCTCGCTACGGATCGAGGGCATCCTCCTGACAATGTACGACGGACGCTTGAACCTTGCCCGCCAGGTCGCAGAAGAGGCGCGGCGCTTCTTTGGGGACAGGGTGTACGAAGCGATGATTCCGAGAAATGTGCGATTGGGAGAGGCACCCAGCTTTGGTCAACCGATTATCCTTTACGACATCCTATCGGCAGGCTCCGAGAGCTACATCGAGCTCGCGAAGGAACTGATGTTCGAGAATGTGGCCGCGGAGGTGGTCGAGGCGGTGGCGGACGGAGAGTAGCGAGTGACGGCGGGCGGCAGTGGGAACGAGGAGGGAGACACCGATGAACCGGAAGGCTCTCGGCAAAGGACTGGAGGCTCTGATACCGGACGCCCCCATGGAGGCAGCCGGCGGGTTGGTGCGCGAGTTGCCCGTCAGGGAGATACGGCGAAACGAGGAGCAGCCGCGATCACGGTTCGATGACGAGACGATCGCGGAACTGGCAGCGTCCATACGCACCTACGGTGTCATTCAGCCGGTGGTAGTCCGGCAGCTGGCGACGGGTGTTTACGAGCTGGTTGCCGGAGAGCGGCGGTTGCGCGCGGCGCGGCTGGCCGGCTTGGAGAGCATCCCGGCGATCGTTCGGGACGTAGATGAGACAGGCGCGCTCGAGCTTGCACTGGTCGAGAACCTGCAGCGGGAAGACCTCAATCCCATCGACGAGGCGCACGGGTATGAGTCGCTGATGGAACTGTCGGGCGCGACCCAGGCGGATGTTTCGGAGCGCGTGGGGAAAGGGAGGAGCACCGTGGCGAACGCGCTGCGCCTGCTGGAGCTGCCCCCGGACGTGCAGGACATGCTGTCTGAAGGACAGCTATCGGCGGGGCACGGACGCGCGCTCCTTGGCTTCGGGACGGCGGAAGCCGTGCGTCAGGGGGCTCGGAAAGCGGCAGCGAGGAGGCTCTCCGTGCGAGAGCTGGAGGCGCTGTCACGGGGGAAGCGACAGCGCAAGAAGGCAACGCGGAAGCGTCGCACGGAGGATCCGGTGCTTCGTGAGTGGGAGGACCGACTGCAGAGGACACTGGGCACACAGGTTCGAATCGAGCGCATGGGGATCGAGGGAACGATTCGGATAGAGTACTACTCAGACGAGGATCTGGAGAGAATTCTCGAGGTGCTGGGGTCGCTGGGCTAGGGAGCGCGGTGGTGCTCTCGGAGGGTGTTAGATGTTGACTCACTATGGGGCGTCTGCTAACTTCTAGCGTTCGATTGCACATGGAGCTGACGCTTGCGGGCGCGGCGGGTGGCCGCCGTAGCTGGGGCGTTAAGGGGGAACGGATGTTCGCTAGGGACGAGGAAAGGATTGCGGCCGACGTGAACACGATTATCGGTGAAGGAACGACCCTCAAGGGCGACTTGAGAGTCGAAGGCAGCATCCAGGTCGACGGTGAGTTCGAGGGCACGATCGACGCAACGGACACGCTGGTCATCGGTGAGAACGGCAAGGTCGACGGAGACGCAACTGTCGCGAACGCCGCAATCGGTGGGAGGATGTACGGCAACGTGTTCGCGTCCGGGAAGATCGAGCTACAGCGAGGCTCCCAGCTTCTGGGGGACATCAAGACGCGCGGACTCGTGATCGAGGACGGCGTGGTGTTCCAGGGCAACTGTCAGATGGGAGACGTGGTCGACCCGCCGGTGCGGAGCCGGGATGAGTCCGAGCCGGCCCTGGACGACGTCGCCGTGGAGGAAGAGGAGTACGAGGACGCCGACCTGTAGAGCGTAGGTCCGAGGGCGGCATCGCGTACTGTGCACGGCAGGGACTGCCGGGTGCGGGGTCGTGATGTGTGGACAACTGTGCACAACAACTCCCGAATGACGTATCTCCTGACCATACAGTAGGTTAAGCTGCCGAGCCGACCATGTCGAAGCCGGGTTATCCACCGGAATTCGAGTTTGTCATTGGCCCGCCATACCGGGCTCGTGGAGGGCGCCGTGGTATCTGAAGCAATTGATCGGATCAGAAGCGCCGAGCAGGAGGCCGGAGAGCTCGAGCGGGCGGCCCGTGCGGAGGGTAAGGCGCTGATCGCGGAGGCGCACGACGCGGGGGAACGCCTTCTTGACGAGGTTCGGAAGGCGGGCTGGACGGAAGAGAAGGCGCTGCGGGCTGCGGCCGGGAAAGAGGCCGAGGTTGAGGCGGAGAGACTGATCGCCGAGAGCAGGTCCAGCGTCGAAAGCGTGCGCACCGGCGCCACGCAGCGGGTAGAGGCCGGTATCAAGAAGGTCCTCGAAGTCATCACGGCAGGAGCAGCCGCAACCCGGGGGTAGCATCGGATGGCTGTAAGCCGGATGAGGAAGATCCAGATCCTGGCGCACAAGGGCGCGAAGGACGAGATAGTCTCCGCTCTCCGAGAGGGAGGCGCGCTCCACATCACCGAGCCGTCCATCGAGTTCGAGCCCGGTCCCGACGAAGAGGCGCGCCGCGAGAGTGAGCGCGTTCTGCAGTCGCGGCTGAGCAAGCTCGAGCACCTCAAGGACTTCCTCAAACCCTACATCCCCAAAGAGAAGAAGACACTCGACACCATGTTCAACCCGCGTGTCGTGCTTGAGCCCGCGGAGCTTATAGCCACCCTTGATGGCTTCGACCTCGAGGACTGGTATAAGCAGGTCGTCGCGCTCGAGGGCGCGATGCGCGGCGCCGAGGCGGAGATAGGCCGCAAGCGGTCGCTGGCCGCGGAGTTGACGCACTGGGCTGGGATAGAGGGCAGGATAGAGGAGCTGACAGATACGCGGCTTGTCACCGTTGCGCTCGTAACGGTCGAGTCGTCCGATGTCGCGCAGCTCACGTCCGACCTCGCTGAAGCAACTAACGAAACGGATCTGGAGGAAGTATCCAGATCCGGATCGTCAGCATATCTGGCGCTGCTCTTTCTTAAGAGCGCGGAACCTTCCGTCATCCCGATATTGAAGCGCCACAATGCCAGATGGGCGAACCTCGCAGGTGCGACGGGGACGCCGGAGGCGGCTGCGACCGTCCTGCTGGAAGAGGTGGACGGACTCCGTGCGAAGATCGAAGAGCTGAAGGCGCAGGCCGCCGAGCTCGCGCGCGAGCACCGCACGGTCCTCGTTGTTCTGGACGAGGGCGCTGAGGCGGTCGCGAAGAAGGTCGCGGAGGAGCGGTTCGGCACCACGCAGGAGACCTTCCTTATAGAGGGATGGATTCGGGGCCGAGACGAAGAGTCCGTCCGTACCAGGCTCACTGAGATCGCGCCCGAGGTCGAGGTCGTGAGCCGCGACCCGGAGAAGGGCGAGGACGTCCCGATCGACCTCAACAACCGCGGCGCGGTGGACGCGTTCGAGTTCGTCACGACGCTCTACGGCAGACCCGGCTACTGGGAACGGGATCCCACGCCGCTCCTGGCCCCGTTCTTCATCGTGTTCTTCGGGCTGTGTGTCAGCGACGGCGGCTACGGCATTACGCTGGCAGTGGTGTCGTTCTTCCTGATGACGAAGATGCAGCCCGGCGGCGGACGCCAGCTCATGAAGCTCCTGATGATGGGCGGTGTCTCGACGGCCGCAGTGGGCGCCGTCACGGGCGGCTGGTTCGGCATCGACCCGTCCGTCATGCCCGGTTGGCTTCGCAGTGTCATCGTCATGAACCCGCTGCAGGAACCGATGAAGATGCTCAACGTCGTCTTCATCTTGGGGATCATCCAGATCATGGCGGGCCTCATCATAAAGATGGTCGCCGATATCAGAGAGGGACGCTGGGTCGACGGCATACTCGACCAGCTTCTCTGGGTGTTCTTCCTCGCCGTTCTGGTTCCACTCGGGTACAGCTTCATTCTGGGCGGGAGCGTTCCCGACGGCGTGATGGCGACCGCCGGGAAGGGCGCGATGATAGCGGCCGCGCTTGTGGTCCTCACCGGCGCGAGGAAGAATCCCAAGCCGATCATGAAAGTCCTGGGCGGCGTGCTCAAGCTGTACGACGTCGTCGGTTACTTCGGGGACGTGCTCTCGTACGCGAGACTGCTGGCGCTCGGTCTTGCGACCGGCGCGATAGCCATGGCCATCAACGGCGTCGCGGAGATGGCGGGAGACATTCCCATCGTGGGTCCGATAGCGGTGGTCTTAGTACTCATCGGAGGCCACCTGTTCAACCTGGCAGTCAACTGCTTGGGAGCTTTCGTCCACTCGGCGCGGCTTCAGTATCTGGAGTTCTTCTCGAAGTTCTTCACCGGCGGCGGGCACGCGTTCCAACCGTTCAGGGTTGAGAAGCGGTACTCAGTAACAAGAAGAGAGTAGCGACCGGGCCGAGCAGTGTTCGTGGAACATGAGGCCCGCACAGGATGTGTCACTGACAGGAAGACGGAAGAACGGAAGACAGGAGTCACAAGGAAGGAGTTCTGGTATGGACGGACTGATGCTGGGATTGGCGGGTGCGGCACTTGCCGCCGGTCTCGCGGGCACCGGCTCGGCTCTCGGCACGGGGATCGCCGGCGAGGCGGGCTCGGGCGTCGTTGCGGAAGATCCTGAGAAGTTCGGACGGTTGCTTCTTCTTCAGGCACTTCCCGGCACCCAGGGTATCTACGGCATCGTCGGCCTCTTTCTCGCGCTCAACAAGATGACCGAGTTGGGTCTGACGGCGATGACGGCCGGACAGGGCTGGCAGGTGTTGTTCGCCTGCGTGCCGCTCGCCATCACGGGGCTCACGTCAGGCATCGCGCAGGGCAAGGTGTCCGGCGCGGCCTGCGGGCTGGTCGCCAAGAGACCCGACGAGATGGGCAAGGGCATGATCTTCGCGATCGTTGTGGAGACCTACGCTGTGCTCGGGCTTCTCGGTACGATCCTGCTCCTGCAGAAGATCGGCATGTAGAGCTTACACGCAACGGGCCTTGGACTCCTCGAGCGCGGTACGCTCTGGGAGCGAACGGACAGGTGGTAGATCGATGGCTGTCGACGACATTCTGAAGAAGATCAAGGCGGACGCCGAGGAAGTGGCCCGGAAGATCGTCGCCGAGGGGCAGGTCGCGGCCGACGCCGTGGCGAGCGAGGCACAAACGAGGGCCGACGTCCAGAAGAAGGCACTCAGAGCAACGGGCGAGCAGCGGGCGCAGGAGGAGAGGAATCGCATCACAACGCTCGCTCGTCTCGCGGCAAGGCGGGAGCTTCTGGACGAGAAGCAGGCTCTCATCGATCGCGTCTTCGACGAGGCCGGCCGCAGGATCGCCGAGATGGAGCAGGGCGAGTATCGCGTATTCATCACGGGCCTCCTCAGAAGCACCGTCGAATCGGGCGACGAGGAAATCCTCATCGGGAAAGATGAGAGCAGGCTCGACCAGGCCTTCATGAATTCGGTGTCGAAGGAGCTGGGGTTGGGTGGCGGTCTCAAGCTCGCGAGCGAGCGGAGGCCGATCACGGCCGGCTTCATCCTGAGAAGCGGCAGGGTAGAAACGAACTGCGCTCTGTCCACGATTCTCCGCGACGCCCGGGAGAGACTGGAAACGGAAGTGGCGGCGATACTGTTTGGTAGCAGCGGGGAGTAACGGCGCGTGGCCGACGACACCAGATACGCATACGCAGTGGCCCGAATAAGAGGCATGGAGACACGCCTACTCGACCACCAGTGGATCGAGCGGCTCCTCGCGGAGGACGCGGCTGGCGCTCTCAAGGTGTTGGCGGACTCCGCGTTCCAGGAAGCCGTGGCGGACGTCGGCCGGCCCGAGGACATCGAGAAAGGCCTGGTCTGTGCCCTCGCGGAGACACTACTGACCGTTTCAGCGTTTTCACCCGAGCCCGAGCTCATAGATCTCTTCCGCATCCGCTGGGACTTCCGGAACCTGAAGTCTCTGGTGAAGGCGTCGCTCCTGAAGCTCTCGGATGAGGACGTGGGTCCCGGCGGCGAGGAGATCGGTCTTGTGGGCGGCATAGGTATCGTCGACCTCACGGTGCTCCAGAAGGCCGTGGCCGACGGCGACTACGTGTCTCTTCCGAAGGTCCTTGCTGACGCGGCGCGCGCCGCCGTGGAGACCTTCCGGGACAGTGGTGAACTGGCGGGAGTGAACCGGGAGTTCGATCTGGCGATGTGGGCGCATCATCTGGCGGTCGCGACCGAACACGGCTGCGAGTTTCTCACGGGGTACTTCCGCATCGAGATCGACACCATCAACATACGGACGTTCATCAGGGTGAAAGAGTCAGGCGGAGACCGGACGGATCTCCTGCCGGCACTCATTCCCGGCGGCACGCTCGACCTCTCACTTCTGGAGGCGCACCTGGGCGAGCCTGTGGACGCGTTCGCGCGCCGTCTCGAGTATGGTCGCTACGGCGCTCTGGCGCCGGTCTTCCGCGAATGGACGGGAGAGAGAGCGCACATGCTCGAGCTTGCGTGTGACAATATCTTGCTGACCTACGTCGAGCCGGCCAGGACCGCCGCGTACGGCATCGAGCCACTGGTCGCGTTCATTCTGGTGCGACAGATAGAGATCAAGCTGGTCCGCGCCGCGGTGGCGGCGAAACTCGACGGCGTCCAGCGCAGCGAGGTCGAGGCAAGATTGAGGACGGCGCATGTCTAGGATCGCATTCATAGGTGACAGGGATTCCGTCTGGGGCTTCCGGGCCTTCGGGATCGCCGCGTTCCCGGTCGCAGGTCCCGAAGAGGCGCGGGCCGCGTTTGCGACGGCGGTGGAAGGCGCACATGCCATCATCTTCGTCACCGAGGACGTTTACGAAGCGTGCGCTGAGCAAGTGGCGAAGTACAGAGATCTCGCCCTGCCGACGGTCACGGTCCTGCCGAGCGTAACTGGCTCGCGGGGGCTGGCGGCCAAGGAGATACACGGGGCTGTCTCGGCCGCGATCGGAGCGGACATCCTCGGAGAGTCAGGGGAGAAGAACTAGCCCCGGTGTTCCGAACAGGAGAATCGAGCATGGGAGACACAAAGGTTCAGGGAACCATCAGGAAGGTGTCCGGACCTCTCGTTGTCGCTGATGGGATGCGCGAGGCGAGGATGTTTGACGTCGTCCTTGTGAGCGACAAGAATCTGATCGGCGAGATCATCGAGGTTAAGGGTAACCTGGCGTCGATCCAGGTCTACGAGGACACCAGGGGTCTCGGTCCGGGTGAGCCGGTCGTCTCGACGGGAGAACCCCTATCGGTCGAGCTGGGGCCCGGGCTCATCGAGTCCATCTACGACGGCATTCAGCGGCCGCTCGACAAGATCCGGGAGAAGGTCGGCGCGCACATCACGCGCGGAGTCTCGGTCCCGGGGCTCGACAGAGAGAAGGTGTGGGAGTTCACGGCGACAGCCAAGGCGGGTGATGAGGTAGTGGGTGGTGACATCCTTGGCACCGTGCAAGAGTCGGCGCTGGTCCTGCACAAGATCCTGGTGCCGCCCCGCGTCTCCGGGAAGATCACGAAACTCGAGAGCGGTAGCTACAAAGTCACCGACGCGGTTGGCGAGCTCGAGGGTCAGGACGGCAAGCTCGAACTCGGCCTGATGCAGCGCTGGCCCGTCAGACAGGCGCGGCCCTACAGAGAACGCGTGAGTCCAGAAGAGCCCCTTGTCACAGGGCAGCGCGTCATCGACACCTTCTTCCCGATCGCGAAGGGCGGGACGGCGTGCGTGCCCGGCCCGTTCGGCGCGGGCAAGACCGTTGTTCAGCACCAGTTGGCGAAGTGGGCCGACGCCGAGATCGTTATCTTCATCGGCTGCGGGGAGCGCGGCAACGAGATGACCGACGTGCTGATGGAGTTCCCGGAGCTCAAGGACCCCCGGTCTGGCGAGCCTTTGATGAAGCGGACCGTTCTTGTGGCGAACACCTCCAACATGCCGGTGGCGGCGCGCGAGGCCTCTATCTATACAGGGATCACGATCGCCGAGTACTACCGTGACATGGGTTACTCGGTCGCCGTGATGGCCGACTCGACGTCGCGCTGGGCCGAAGCGCTCCGCGAGATGTCCGGCCGGCTCGAGGAAATGCCCGGCGAGGAAGGCTACCCGGCCTATCTTCCGGCGCGCGCGGCGCAGTTCTACGAGCGCGGGGGCAGGGTCAGGACGCTGGGTACAGACGAGCGCATCGGCGCGCTGTCGGTAGTGGGCGCGGTCTCGCCTCCAGGTGGAGACCTCTCCGACCCCGTCGTTCAGGCGACGCTCAAGGTCGTGAAGGTCTTCTGGTCGCTGGAAGACTGGCTGGCTTACGAGCGCCACTTCCCCGCGATCAACTGGTTGACCAGCTACTCACTCTACCACGACAGCCTTGAGGAGTACTTCCGCAGCGAGGTCTCAGAGGAGTGGGCGGGCATGCGCCAGGAAGCGATGAAGATTCTCCAGCAGGAGGCAGAACTCAAGGAGATCGCTCGTCTCGTCGGCGTCGACGCGCTGTCCAACCGAGACAGGCTCGTCCTCGGCACTGCCAAAGCGATCCGCGAGGACTTTCTGCACCAGAACGCGTTCGACGACGTTGACACCTACACGTCGTTCCCGAAGCAGTACAGGATGCTCAGAAATATCATTGCGATGAACCGCCACGCCCGCGACGCAGTAGAGCAGGGCGTGCCGGCCGAGGCGATATTCGGTCTGCCGGTCCAGGAGGAGGTATCGCGGGCGCGGTACATCCCGGAGGCCGAGCTGGACGAACTGGACGCCATCGCGGGGCGCATCGAGACCCAGATACGCGGGCTCGTCGAAGAGCGCGCGGGCGTGAGCGACGTGGCGCAGTAGCCGGCCGGGGCGCTTCCGACCGCACGGGGACAACGTGGGTGCGTCCCTGGGGCCGCACTCGAGGAACCGCAGGGGAAAGACGGAGAACTCATTCGAGGAGAGCTGCAGATGGTGAAGGAATACAGGACCGTCCAGGAGATCGCGGGACCACTCTTGCTGGTCGGGGGGGTCTCCGGGGTCAAGTATGAGGAACTGGTCGAGGTTGAGCTCCCGGGCGGCGAGGTGAGGCGGGGCAGGGTGCTCGAGGTCGACGAGGACACCGCGCTGGTGCAGCTGTTCGAGGGCGCCACGGGCGTCTCGGTGGACAGCGCGAAAGTGCGCTTCCTCGGGCGCGGGTTGGAGCTCGGGCTCTCGCCCGACATCCTGGGGCGTGTGTTCGACGGGCTCGGGCGTCCGAAGGACGGCGGGCCGGCAATCATCCCGGAAATGAAGCGCGATGTGGCCGGGTCGCCCCTGAACCCGACGGCGCGCGACTACCCGAACGAGTTCATCCAGACCGGCATCTCCTCCATTGACGGACTGAACACGCTGGTTCGCGGCCAGAAGCTCCCGATCTTCAGCGGGTTCGGTCTCCCGCACGCGGCGCTCGCCGCTCAGATCGCGCGGCAGGCGGCGGTGCTCGGGACCGAGGGTAGCTTCGCTGTCGTGTTTGCGGCGATGGGCATTACGTTCGAGGAAGCCGAGTATTTCATCGCCGACTTTCGCAGAACCGGCGCCATCGACCGCGCGGTCCTGTACGTCAACCTGGCGAGCGACCCCGCGATCGAGCGCATCGCGACGCCGCGCATGGCACTGACAGCGGCCGAGTACCTGGCGTACGAACTTGAAATGCACGTGCTGGTCATTCTCACGGACCTTACGAACTACTGCGAGGCGCTCCGCGAGATATCGGCGGCACGCAAGGAGGTCCCCGGACGGCGAGGATATCCCGGGTACCTGTATACAGACCTTTCGACCCTCTACGAACGCGCCGGGCGCATCAAGGGCAAGGGCGGCTCAATCACGCAGATCCCTGTCGTGTCGATGCCGGAGGACGACAAGACCCATCCCATTCCCGACCTCACGGGCTATATCACCGAAGGTCAGATCATCCTCGACCGCGCGCTCCACCGGAAAGGTATCTATCCCCCGATCAACGTGCTGCCGTCGCTGTCCCGACTAAGGGACAAGGGCATCGGTGAAGGGAGGACGCGGGAGGACCACGCGAACCTGGCGAACCAGCTCTTCGCCGCCTACGCACACGGCAAGGAGGCGCAGGAGCTGGCCGTTATCCTCGGTGAGGCGGCGCTCTCGCCGGAGGACAAGGCGTTCTTCAAGTTCGCCGAGGTCTTCGAGGAGAGGTACGTCAAGCAGGGAGGCGACGAGAACCGCACGATCGAGGAAACGCTGACGCTCGGCTGGGAACTACTCGAGATCCTGCCGCTGTCCGAACTTAAGCGCGTGAAGCCGGAACAGATCGAGAGCTACCTCAAGCGCACGGGCGCCGAGGCCAAGGAAGCCCTCGCGAAGAAGGAAGCAACCAAAGAGACATGAGACTTCGAGCGAATCCCAACAGAATGCAGCTTCTGAGGCTCAGGCGCCGCCTGACGCTCGCGAAGCGCGGCCACAAGCTCCTTAAGGACAAACAGGAAGAGCTGATGCGTCGCTTCCTGGGGATGGTGCACAGTGCCCGCGACCTCAGAGCCGAGGTCGAGAGCGAGCTGGCCGGAGCCCACCGCGCATTCGTGTCCGCCAGGTTCGAGATGGACGGAAGCGCCATGGCGTCGGCACTTGCCTTCTCGCGGAGAACGGTCGAGCTCAAGGCCGAACGTGAGCAGGTGATGAACCTGAAGGTCCCGAAGTTCCACGTCGAGTTCCCTGAGGACGCGGAGTTCGGTTACGGCTTCGGCGAGACCACCATGGACCTCGACCGCGCGCTCGAGATGTACGCCGCGGTACTTCCCAGGTTGATGTCCCTGGCCGAGGTCGAGAAGTCGATCCAGCTTCTGGCCGCCGAGCTGGAGAAGACCCGGCGGCGCGTGAACGCGCTCGAGCACATCCTCGTGCCAAGCCTCGAGGAGACCATTAGGTTCATCTCGGACCGTTTGTCCGAGATGGAGCGCGCCACGGCGACCAGACTCATGAAGATCAAAGACATCGTGCGGGAGCACTAGCCGACCGACCACTACTCGATCCCCAGCACCTCCCGGTAGCCCTCCATGTCCATAAAGCCGTGGCCGCTGACGTTGAAGGCAATGACCTTGCCCTCACCGGTCTCTTTGCACTTCTTCGCCTCGTCGATGGCGCAGCAGACGCTGTACGCCGACTCCGGCGCCGGCAAGAAGCCCTCCGCATTCACGAAGAGACGGGCGCTCTCGAAGACGTGCTTCTCGTCCTGAGGGTACGCGACCGTATCTATGTACCCGTGGTGTCTCAGGAGGCTGATGATGGGCGAGCATCCGTGGTATCTGAGCCCGTCACCCTTGATTGGCTCCAGCACGGCCTTGTGGCCCAGCGTGCACATCTTGAGCATGGGTGTGATCTCCGCGTGGTCGGCGAAGTTGTAGCGGTACTCGCCCTGCAGGTTAGGCGCGGCCTGGCTCTGGGCGGCGATGAACTGTATCTTCTTGCCCTTGGTCAGGACGTCGCCCATGAACGGGAGTGCGAACCCACCGAAGTTGCTGCCCCCGCCCAGGCACGAGATGACGAGGTCCGGGTACACGCCTGCCTTTTCGAACTGCTTCTGGGTCTCGAGGCCGATGACCGTCTGATGCAGGAGCACGTGGTTCAGGACGGACCCGAGGCAGTACGCGGCCTTCGGGTCGTTCTTCGAATCCTCGAGTCCCTCTGATATCGCGATACCAAGGGAGCCGGGATGGTCGGGGTTCTGCTCGTAGAGCTTCCGACCGGCCTCGGTCCTGTCGCTCGGAGAGGCGTAGACCTCGCCGCCGAGCATCTTGATGAAGCCCAAACGGGCGGCCTTCCACTTGTAGACGGCCCTCACCCAGTAGACCGTGCACTCAAGGCCGGTCAGCGCCGTCGCGTATGCGAGTGCATTGCCCCACTGGCCGGCGCCGGTCTCCGTTGTCAGCCGCTCAAACCCCTGCTCTTTGGCATAGTAAGCTTGTGCGAGAGCCGTGTTGACCTTGTGGCTGCCCGTCGGACTGTAGAACTCCGATTTGTAATAGAGCCTGGCCGGCGTCCCGAGGGCCTTCTCCAGCGACAGCGCCCGGAAGAGCGGCCGCGGCCTGCCCGCTTGGAGGTAGAGCTGCCTCAGTCCCTCCGGGATGTCGATCCAGCTGTCGGTCGAAAACTCCTGCTTGAGGCACTCCCCGATCATCATGTTCGGAAGTTGCTCCATGCGCGACGGGCCGTCCTCGGGGTCCTTTGGCGGCGGGAGTGGCTCCGGTAGGTCGGGGATGATGTTGTACCAGCGCGTGGGGAGTTCATCGACGTCGAGACGGAACTGCCTCTGGTCGCTCGGCATGCGTTCTCCCTGTGTCTGTGGTGTGTTCCTCAGAAGAGAGCGGGGCGTCGCGTGGACGCCCCGCCTTGGACCATCTTTGCCAGCCTCAAGCCGCCCAGTGCGTCACGGCGGTCCAGAGGCGCTGCGGTTTGGATCCTAGAAGTAGACCGAGAGGTAGACGGACGCGGTCGAGAAGCCCATGAACGAGCCGCTGTACTTGTCAGTGGTCTCGGTCCTGCCCACCACGCCCTCGGACTCGGTCTCGCCGGACCACATCGAGAAGCCGGCCTGGTACTCGCCGCCGAGCGTCATGCAGTTGCTGAAGCCCCACTCGAAGCCCAGGACGCCAAAGCCCGCGAACCCGGTGGTCTTGTCGGTCTCACTGTTGGTGTCGCCTTCGCCATTTATCGCCCAGACATACTCGTCGCTATCCATCGCGAAGCCGGCGCCGATTCCCCAGTAGGGGGAGACCGAAGAGCAAGGTCCCTCCATGTGCTTCTCATACACGGCGTTCAGGCCGTAGACCGTGTAGCTCTCCTCGTCGTCAGCGTAGCCTGTCACGTCGGATTCGTAGGTCTCCGACGACATGCCGAACTGAACGCCGCCGCGGATCGCCGTGCCGTCGTTGATGTAGTAGCGCATGCCGACGCCGTACTGGCCGCCGTAGCTGCCGAGCGACAGGTCATCCAGGCCGTTGAACATAAAGACCATGGCCTTGTCGCCCCTGGACGTCGGAACCTCACCCGCCTGCGCGGTCATAGCTACGAGCATCACGGCGAGAACAGCAAATGTGAACAGCTTCATGACACATCCTCCTTGGAGAATCCCTGTTGAAGACCTCTACTCCTGTCCCGTGCCTCCCGCAATCACAAGCACACAGGTCAAGAACTCAGATCCTCCTTCCTTGGTGTGCCCCGCCGAACGTCGCGTGGTGCCAGCGCATGGATGTCCCTGCTCGTGCCGACGCCTCCGCCGGGCGGTTGTCACTTCCAAACTCGCATGACCAGTCAGAACTCACCAGTTCCAAACGGAGCACACTCTAGCACAGGGCCAATTCCTGCCAAGTAGAAAATGGAGGGGCCGCGGCGCAATATTCGGGCCATCCCGAGAGGGCGGCTGCCTTAAGTGCTGAACACACGCTACTTTGCGGGCTAAGATTCGTGCGCGGAGCTACCCCAGAACCTCCTCGTCCTTTTCTCGCCAAGCCGGGTCGACTATGCAAAGGAATTCGAGGTCGTGGTCTCCCGTGTTCTCGAGCCACTGCTCTGCACGTGCAGGGATGACCACCGTGTGGCCCGGACCCACGGCCACGGCTTCGTCCGCCACATGCATGACGCCGGTTCCGGCGAGGAAGTAGTAGACCTCAACCGAGGCCAGGTGGTGTCTGAGCGAGGCCTCTCCTCCACGGACGACAGCGTGAGCGAGGCTGTAGCGGATGTCCACGGGGTCTCTCTCCGGGTGCAGGATCTCCCGCAGCATGGAGTAGTCGGCCGCGGGGATGAGTGTCAGATGCGCGATGTCTTTCGTCAGCATGGGTTCCTCCGGTTATCCGGCGTCGTCAGTGTTCGCGGTTGTCGCGGGCGCTACTGTGTGAGTGGACAGGCAGGATTGTGCCAGAACTGCCGCGACGGGGCAAGGAGGCGTGTTCCCTGGCGAGAGCAGTTGTCCCTTGTTATGAGCGAGGAAATCGTATAGCCTAATCCCCGCTTTGATGGAATTCCAACAACGTGGGGGCCTGCACAACAGGGAGGTGGAGATGTACCGTGTAGCGATCTTGGCGATCGTCCTGCCGCTCCTTTTCGTCGGCGCCGCAAGCGGACAGGAGTGGGCCGATAACATGTCGCTCGGTGTCGCAATCGGCGTCATGCAGCCCAGCGGGGGCGATGAGAGTTACGAGGACATGGGGCTCACCTTTGGTCTCAGGATGGAGAAGCCCGTGACCGAGAACGTGTCGGTCATGCTCGACTACCGCTACGGCGAGACCGAGAGCGGTGAACCGCCCTCGGCCCGGTTCTTCACCTGGGGATCGACAGACTACTTCAAGACGAACTGGAACTACATCGGTCTCAAGACCATCTACGATTTCAAGACCGACGCAGATGTCGTCCCCTATATCAGCTTCGGACTCGGCATGACGATGTGGGAGGTCCAAGACTGGACCGACTCTCAGGGGACCGTTCCCGAAGGATACGATGCTGACGGCGTCGGCGGCAAGGCCCTGTCCGGCAACAACCTGACGGCATCGCTCGGTGCAGGCGTAGAGTTCTTCCTCAACGAGAAGACGTCGATCGATGTCGGCGGCAGCTACGGCTTCCTGCTCCAGCAGGACGTGGACAACGTCGGCTTCAGCTCGGTGCCTGGCTACAGCCCGGACGGAGCGGACTACGTCGATGCCAACAGCGCGGTGTTTGAAGGTTCGGTCGCGCTGATGTTCCACTTCGGCCCCGGCGACTGTGACGAGGACGGGATCTTCGGGAGCCAGGACGACTGTCCGAGGGAGCCGGAAGACTACGACGGCTTTGAGGACGAGGACGGTTGCCCGGACGTCGACAACGACATGGATACCATTCTCGACGTGGACGACGACTGTCCGGATGACGCCGAGGACTTCAATGGCTTCGAGGACGAGGACGGCTGCCCGGACGCCGACAGTGACGGGGATGGCGTGCTCGACATACACGACGAGTGCCCCGACACGCCGGCCGGTACCATTGTGGACGCGGTGGGATGCCCGAAGCCCGAGCCGAAGCCCGTGCCGGTGCCAGTACCGGTTCCGAAGCCCGAGCTCGTCGCGGTCATGGTGAACTTCGCCCTCGACAGCGCAGCTCTGGACGATATGGCGACGGGGCGTCTGGACGCACTCGTCACGTTCCTGCTTGAGGATACGACCGTCACCATCGACGTCGGCGGGCACGCGTCCAGCGAGGGGTCGGACGAGTACAACCAGGCCCTCTCGGAGCGCAGGGCGGTCGCGGTCAGGGACTACCTGGCGGAGAAGGGCATCGACGCGGGGCGCGTGACCGTTGTGGGTTACGGTGTGCAGCAGCCGCTGGTGCCGAACGACAGCGAGACCAACAGAAGCCAGAACAGAAGGGCAATAGTGACGCCCGTATATCCCGAATAGGGTGGTACGGCAGGGCATGCAGGAAGAGCGTTACTGACTGCCTTTTGCACGGACGAGGACGGAGCGGGCCTGTTGGCCCCGCTCCGTCCTCGTCGTTTTTCGACCCGCAACCACCAGACAAGGCGGTCGTCAGTCCATTCCCGGCTCTTGCCTCCGCGGCTCCCCGGGGGTCCTCGTGGCACTGTGGTGGCACACACCTTGCTAAACTCACGGTATGTAGACTTGGGCCGGCACGCCTACTCGGCCGTCATGAGACGGGCGAGCGTTGCCGCGGTATCTCTTGTTCGGCGTCTCAAGTGAGGATCTGACATGACAGACAGCGCCTCTTCGTCAACCCGACAGAGGATACTCGTCGTCGCACCCGATGACCGCGCGGGAGAGCGCCTCGCGCGGTGGCTCGTCGATTCCGGCTACCATCTGATTCGGTACAAGGAAGCCAGGAAGCTCGTCGAGATGGCCGCGGAAGAGCATCCCGACCTCATGGTAGTCAGTCTCGAGGGTATGAATCCCGACGAGCAGGCGAAGATGGTCGTGCTGTGTTCTGAGAGCGAGGTGCCGGCGCCGACGCTAGTGCTGACGAAGGACGGCGACGGGATGACCGGGTTCGTACGGGGCAACTGCACTCTGGACTGGATCGACGAATCGACAGGCCAGGAGAAACTCCTCACCCGCGTGCGCGCCATCTTGAGGGTTGTGGCCGATTCGCAGCAGGAGCCGGCGGCGAAGCGGGACCAGCTTACCAGAGTCTACAACAGGCGGTATTTCGACGAGCGCCTCGAAATGGAGATCGAGCGGGCTCGAAGGTATGGCCGCAAGGTCTCGTGCGTCATGGTCGACATAGACGAATTCAAGAGCGTCAACGCGACGCACGGGCATCAGGCCGGCGACGGTGTGCTGAAGATCCTTGCCGACGTAATGCTGTCGAGCACCCGGTCCTCCGACATAGTGGCGCGGTATGGAGGCGAGGAGTTCGCCGTCATACTTCCCGAGTCCGCAGGCAAGGAGGCGGCGGTGCTGGCCGAGCGACTACGCACGGCCTTTGAGAACTGCGGGACGTGCCTGGGTGAAGGAGAACCGGTCATCACCGTCAGCTGCGGAGTAGCCACGTATCCCGATCACGCCAGCGACTCTGCTACGCTCCTGCGGATGGTTGATTCTGCGGTATTCCGGGCGAAGTCGGAAGGCCGCAACCGCTGCGTTGTCGCATTCCCCGAGGGCGAAGACGGCTTCGAATCGGAGGAAGTCACGACCAGCAGGATCCTCCTCGTCGAGGATGACGACTACGACCGCGGTGTCGCATCGCTGGTTCTCCGGGCGAGCGGCTACGAAGTGCTCGAGGCCACGGACGGGGAGCTGGGAGTGTCTCTGGCGAAGACGACACACCCGGATCTTGTGATAATCGACCTGCAGCTCGTCGGAATGAGCGGACTCGAGGCGACGAGACAGATCCTCCAGATGGACGAGATGAAAGACGTCCCCGTGGTCGCGCTGACCCCTGGGGATGTGCCCGGCAACATCGAAGCGCTGGCCCGCGTGGGATGCCGGGGCTACATCACCAAGCCCATAGACACGAACATGCTCGCATCGCAGATCCAGCTATACCTGGAGGAGTAGCGGGCGGGAAACAAGCAGGAAGTGAGAAGCGGCCCCTCGTGGGGACAATGCTCAGCGGAAGCTGGTGAGCGGCCGGCGCGGCACAAGCCGGCCGTTGCTCTTGTACGGAGGCGTTGTCCGGCGCTTGCGCACGCGGTCCCTCCTCTATATGGTAGAGTGCCTCGTCATCAGGAGCGGGAGCGTATGAGAGCAAGAAGAACAGCCAGGACAGAGGTCGCTCGCACAGCCATCGTTGCTGTTGCGGTCGTTCTTGTCATCACGGGTTGCGCGCCGCGCCGGCACGTCGGCGGTGAGCCCGTTTCGGACGGGCCGGTTGTCCTTGAGCGCCAATGGACCTGCCTGCCACTCGATGGCCCCGGCGCCGCCCGGCTTGCCGGGCGCGATGAGTCATGGACGGCAGAGGGTGGGAGCATGCTCTCTGTTCACCGGACGAGGCTCGAGGAACCGGGCCTTCCCGGGAGAGCGACTCAAGGGGACGCCATGGCCGGCGCCGTCAAAGGCGCCGCGGACGCGGCGTTGGAGCTTCTGAGCCAGCGCGGAGTCGCGTACGACGCGGCGCGACGGCGGGGGATAGTCGACGACGTCGTCGGCGCAGCGGGCAGGGGTGCGGACATCGCGTTCCCGCGCATGGCCATAGTCGGTCGGGAGTGGGAGGAATGTGTCGCGGTTGCGGAGGATACAGGCGCCGATCCAGACACCGTCTGGCGAGCCGCGATTCTTGTGGAGTACCCGATAAGCCATCTCCGGGGCGACGTGAATAACGTCCTCTGGGAGAGAGGCAGGGCGGCCAACGAAGCTGAGGTCCTCAGGTCGTCGTCGGAAGACCACCTGTCGGCCGGGCGCTGGCACGATGGACTTCTGGACGCGGCAAGGATCGCGGACGCTGTTCTTGCGACCGGGGCGCCCATCACGGACACACCCACCAGGGCGACCATCGACGATGCGCCGAGGCCGACGGCGACCAGCGCGCTGACGTCGGTTGATGCGCGGCTGCGTGGGTTGTTCCGGTGGGCGCGGTCGGCGGCCAGCGCTACTGAGACTCTCGCCGCGCGTACCGACGGCGTCGTCGATGTGGTCGAGGTCGGTGCAGCGGCGAATGCGATCGTGAAGTTCCACTGGACCTACGAGTGGAACGGCGTGACGATTCCGGCGGTCGGCGTGCCAGTTCGTTTCGACATGCCGGGAGCTTCTGCCGTGCTGAATGCCGACCCGCTGACCGATGAGTTCGGGACGGCCACGTGCCGGATCGTGGCGGCCTACGGCCCGCCCGGTGCGTACGAGCTCACGGTCAGGCTGGACGGCGCGGCCGCAGAGGCGGCCATGTCACAGTCATCCGGTTCGTCCGGGGCGGCCCTGGATTTGGTGGACGA
The DNA here is from genome assembly GCA_030609365.1 of Candidatus Eiseniibacteriota bacterium. Lineage (GTDB taxonomy): Bacteria > Joyebacterota > Joyebacteria > Joyebacterales > Joyebacteraceae > JALGZG01. The sequence goes on from JAUWCJ010000009.1 coordinate 26,682, forward strand.
TCTTTCGGCGCATCTATTGCGCCCCCTGGCGCACGGGACCGTCCACCTGGTTGCAGGAGCGCATGCAATCTCTGTCTGTGCGCAATTCGGTAACGGGTCCGATGCCGATGCGGCCCAGGTGATGTCGGGTTTCACACGGAGGATGGAGAGGGACGGATACAGGATGGGCGCGTGCGACCCGGGGGTTGCCATCGTCGTGACTGGATCTCTGTCGTTGAGTGCACACGGCGGGCGGGACTCATGGACGGCCCTGGCGGTCCTCTCCGCGTCGGCGTTCGATCAGCGCACCGCGTCCGAACTGGGTGCGACCCGGATCACGGCGACGGCAGTAGTCGGTGTCGAGAGTTCTGAGGAGGCAAAGCGCGAGGCGGAGGTGCTTGCCCTCAAGGAGGCGGGCCGGCTTCTGGCCATCTACTTCGGCCCCCGCATCCTAACGTCGGGCAGGTAGCCCACGCGGCTCCCGCGACCGGCGGGCAGACGCGCTGTGGACGCGGCAATCCCTACGGAACGTCCGACACGGTAACATCAAAAGCGCTGCCGGAATTCAGATATCGAAGCGTGAAGAACCCCCAGCCATCTCCGGAGATGTTGCCGGCCGCGCCGGCTTCTGGAAACGGTCCGGCGACGGCCTCCACGAAGCCCGATACAACACCCGTTGAGACGATGCTCTCCGACAGGAAGACCGCGAAGGTCTCACGCGTGGTCGCCGAGAGCGAGAGCGTGTCACGGTTGCCCGGGGCGCCGCGCATCGCCGCGCTGGCATCGGGAGCCAGAACAGCCGACACCTCGTAGTAGTCTGCGTCCGCCACACTTCTCCAGACGAGCTTCAGTGAGTCTCCCAGAGAAATCTCGGTGGGCTCTGTCACCGTGGCCGCGTCCGGCATGACGACCGTGGCGGCCGCACTGCCGTAGTTCGTCGACACCTGGAGCAAGCACTGGGTCCCAGGCGACCACAACACCTCATCGGCATCCAGCGTGGCGATAAGACCGTGGCCGTCCGGGCTCACGCCGGCAGCCAGAGCCCGCCCGTTCACGTACGCCGCAAGGCTGGACGGCAGTGGATCGGCCGTGCATACAAGCTCAGCGTGGGTCGATTCGTCCCCGCCGCCTGGGTTCTGTACCACGAACGCAGAGATGTAGGGCGTTGGCTCTGGCTCCGGACAGACGAGATCGTCGGAACAACCGATGACAAGGAGGACGATCGCGACGGCCGCTGCAACGAAGGGCGTGATTCTGCGCGTCATGTGTCTGCTCCGGATCGCGCCGCGGCCGGACCGGCCGAGCGCTTCACCCGGCTACACGGAGCCGGGAAGAGGGTTCTGTTTCAGAAGGAAGTCCTCGTACGTTCCACGTCTTCGTACCTCGACGACCTCCCCGTCCAACACCAGGACCTCGACCGGCGAAGGATGGGAAAGGAAAAGCTGCGGGCTCATCGAGAACCCGTAGGCGCCGGCGTTGAAGACTCCGACGAGGTCGTCAAGAGAGATGTCTTCCGGAACCTGGATCTGCTCGCTCATGATATCAATCGGCGTGCACAGGGGTCCCGAGACCTTAGCGACGGTCGGGGTCGGCGAACACAACCTGCTTATCACACGCGCCTCGTGCTTGACCTTCATCAGTACCGGGCGGACGAACTGATTGATCCCGCCGTCGGTGATGACGAAACGCTCCCCCCGGGACTCCTTGAGCTCGATCACCCTCGTGACGAAGACGCCGCACTCCGACACGAGGTATCGGCCCAGCTCCAGGATGAGCCTCATGCCCTTCCGGTCGGAGAAAGGCTTGAAGACTTCCTCTACTCGCGCTCCGAGTGCCGGGAGGTCCAGGGGCGCTTCCTCCTCGTAGTGAGGGACGCCGAATCCCGCGCCAAAATCTATAGTCATCATCGGCTCGCCGGTGATTTTCTCCACGCGCTCCGCGGCGGCTACCGTACGCTTCGCGTTCTCCACGATCTCGTCGGCGTCCAGGATCTGGCTGGCCGTGTAGATGTGGATACCCACGATCTCGACAGCGCGCTTGTCCCAATGGTCGGCGAGCGTATCGAGCTTCTCCTCATCGATGCCGAACTTGCTGGGCCCGCCGGCCATACGCTCGTGAAGTGGGCCGGCCGAGCCGCCGCCGGATTTGGACAGCCCGACGGCCGTGTTGATTCTAAGAGCCACGCGCGCCGGGATGCCGAGGAGCTTCGCTATGCGCGCGACACGGTCCAACTCTCTCAATGATTCAACGTTGATAGCGAAGACGCTCGAGATGATGGCGTCCTCGAGCTCTCTGTCGGTCTTACCAGGTCCAGCGAACACGATGTCGAGCGGGTCGTGACCCACTTCCTTCGCGAGGAAGAGTTCGCCGCCGGACGCGATCTCGGACCCGGCCCCGAGATGCCTCAATAGCCCCACGAGGGCGAACGACGGGTTCGCCTTCATCGAGTAGAAGATCTCGAAGGAGGGGAACGCGCTCTTGAGTGCCTTGTAGCGTGAACAGATCATGTCCCCATCGTATACATACATCGGTGTGCCGTGCCGGCCGACGATGGTCGTGATCGGGACGCCGCCCACCTCGAGGACACCGTCGGTCTCAGAGAAATTCCTGAACAGAGTGCTGCCTCCTGTCTGGTCGCTACTTCTTCCGGAAGATGTCTATGTGCGTCGTACCACCGAAAATATAGAACGGGAAGTACTCCGCGATGGCGCTGTCGACGCCCAACTTCACGTACTGCTCACAGAGGTTCGCTCCTGTCTCACAGAACAGCACGAGCCGCGTGCCGCCTCTCTTCGCCGCTTCGAGAACATCCTCGAGCGAGTCAGTGGAGATGACCATACCCGTCATCACAGCGACGTCACACTTCTCGATGTACTCGAGCGTCTTGTCCTCGCCGAAGATCGGCACGCCACCTATCTCCGTTCCGACGAGAGTGGGGTCTCCGTCGGTTCCGGTGACTTCGATGCCTTCCGCCGTGAGTGCCTTGATAATGTTACCTATGACGCCGACGTTGACGACGCAACCGTTCTCTACGCCCGCGAGCTCAAGCTGTCTCAGAACCTCGTTGACCACTATGCGGCTTCGCCACACTGCCTTCTTGGCTGAGGAGCCCGTCATCGTCATCGTCTCGTCCGGGCGCTTCTCAAAGGCGGAGAACATCGCGTCTGTCGCGGCGACCTGGAAGCATCGGTATTCCGGGCGGACATTTCTGCAGTCCTTACCCAGAAGCGAGAATCCCTCGGTCAAGGCGGGTATCGTCGCGCAGTAGCAGGCGCCCTCACCGACGGTCTGTATGAGGAGGAATGTGTAGTTGAACGTCCGTTCCTCCGGGTTGGGCCGGAACAGAAGATCGGTGCGCCAGAGTCCACGGATAAGGAAGGACTCATCGGGGTAGTCCTTGCTCCTTGCCCGTCCGATCTCGGCGATTTGCTCGAGCAGAGTCACGGTGTCTCCTGGACTTCAAGGGTTCGCTGACGAATGGGTCTGCAGCTCGGCTGGCTGCGTCGCGGTGGCGCACGTCGCGTCGGTCACGCATCCACCAGGCCCGTTGCCAATATACCAGCAGGTTGGGGGATGGTCAATCCAGGTGGCGCGCGACTGGCGCGCGACGCTCCCCCGGGGCCAAACAGAGCGGCGGAGCCGGACCGTCCCGTATCACCTCAGGAGCACGACCTTGCGCTCGAGCGTCTTCTGTCCCACGCGCACACGAACGAAGTAGACACCACTGGCGACGGGATCGCCGTGTTCGTTGGTCCCGTCCCAGGTCGCGTCATACTCGCCCGTCTGCGCCGCCCCCTCGCGCAGCGTCCTGACCAGTCTACCGGAGATATCGAACACGCCGACCGACACCCACCGGTAGTCCGCCGCGACGCCGTAGTGGAGACTGAGTGTCTGTGAGAACGGATTCGGCCTTGGGCTCTCGAGCCACGGGGATATTCGCGAGTTGGGTGTCGGGATCTCCCAAGGGCCGTGCGTTGTGGTCACGCCCCACTGCTCCGCGACAAGGAGGCGGTACGAGTACGTCGTTGACTGTTCAACCGAGCTATCCACGAAGTGGTATCGCCCGTTGTCACCCGGTCGCAGGAGGCTGTCGCTCAGAGCGCGGTATCCGCCGGACCCACTGCCGGCCGCGCGCTCAAGACCGCATCCGATGGGTTCGTCGGCCGGCGTCAGGTACCAGGACAACGTGACGGAATCAGGTTCCGCTTCCCAGGAGAAGTAGGAGAGGGCGGCGGGTTGCTGCCAGCTCTCCATCGAGCGGAGAAGCAGCCCGAGCATCTCCGTGGCCGGGTCGGTCTGAAGATAGTAGAAAGGGAATCCGAAGTAGGCGAACGTGCCGGTCCCATCGTCAGGGTACCGCACCGTAGCGCAGGGGCGCTCGCTCAGGTCCGGGTTGATGTGCGAGTCGAAGAGGTAGAGCCGTCGCGTTTCCTCGAGCGGCCGCACGATCTCGCAGTACGGGACGCCACCGTACGTCTGGTAGCCGTCCCCCCAACTCCCGAGCGTATCGACCGGAACGTCGGGAAGACCCAAGGTCCCCGTGGCGATCCCGCCAAGGAAGGCATAGCCGTACTGCCACGGGTACGACTCGTTCCAGCCTGCTCCGGCGTTCCTCAGACTGTCGATCCCGATGTGGTCGAAGATGAAGTCACCTGGCCCACAGGTGGCCTCGTACCAGAGGTGGTCTGTGCCGCCCATGGTCGCCAGCGAGGATTGCCCCTCCAGGATGACATTCCCACCGGCTCGTACGAATCCCTCAAGATAATGATAGCTATTCTCCGCCTGCACCGGGCGGAGGAACCCGCCCTGCCGGTCGAGCGTCCAGAGCACGGTTCGGTAGCGGCCCAGCTCTTCCATTGAGGGCAGCGTGGGCAGATAGTTCTCGAAGTGCTCGAAGGGGTCCCAGACGTCGCAGCTCTCGCCCGCGAGGACCGCGCCGTAGAATGCATCGTGTGTGGCTTCCGGAACGTCACCACCGAACCAGTCGTCCACACGCAGGAGTGGCCGGTCCATCGGTGCGGGAACCGTGCGCAAGGAGACGCTGCCGGTGGTCACCGCGCCGTTCTCGTCCCGGGTCTTCATGAACACGACCGTGTCCGCGGGGTCCGGGCGTAGCACGAACTCGTAAGGCGACTCGTGCCATTCCAACCATGCCGTCGAATCGACGACCGCGATCGCGACCGAATCGGCGAGGCCACAGTATGAGGACGCGTCTGAGGCGACAGTGAAGACGAGCCGCTCGCCCTCATAGACGACGGCCGGCGGCGTGCGGTCTCCCGCGCGACACCCATGGAACGTCCGCGCGCCTGGGTCGAAGTTGAGGTTCACTGTGAGCGCCGGGCGGAGCGCCGCGTCAGTTACGAACTCATAAACCACGGGTGATGGGTCCGCGACGTCCTTGTCGTCGATCGCGCGGATGTACAGGATGTGCGAGCCGGCGTCCAGATCGTCGAGTGTCAGCGATGTCTGGTGTGCGGGCAGCGGCTCCCAATTCGGTGGCCGGTCCCGGCGTGCGCCGTCCCACGTGTCGATGTCCGACTCGACCGCGTACTCGAAGCGTGCGATGCCCCCATCGAAATCCATTCCGATCCACTCGAACGTCGGTCGCATGGTAACTGGTGACACTGAGGCGGCGCAGTTGGCGATGCGCATGGTCTCAGGGGGCAGGTTAGGGTCTTCTCCGGTCACACCTGCGACGGCGGCCGTTGCAGCGACGTTCACTGCGGCGAGCGCCCGGGCGAAGTCAGGATCCAGGTTGTTGAGGATGTCGTCGGTGGTGTGCCGGTAGGGCGATGCGATGGTTGTACCCATGTCGACGACGTTGTACCTAGCCTCCCAGAAGCTCGTGTGGTCGCTCGCGCCGATCGGGCGGATGCAGGTCTGAAGCTCATACGGCGTATACGTGTGGGCCAGAGTCTGCATGTATCCGGCGATGGCGAGCGACAGGGAGTCAGTGAAGACGATCACGGGGGCCTCCTCGGGCGACGGCTCGATGTACCCGAGGCAGTCCATGTTGAGATAGACGACGATGTCCAGCGATTCCTCGACTGCCTCGGCGACGAAGTGCCGGCTGCCCCACAGCCCCACCTCTTCAGCGGACCAGCAGGCGAATATGATACTGCGGTCGGTGGAGACACCCTCAAGCAGGCGGGCCGCCTCGAGCACAGCGGCCACGGCGGTCGCGTTGTCGTCGGCGCCGGGCGCAAGGGCGAAGGGGTCGTAGAAGTTCTCCGCGTTGACGGAGTCGTAGTGTCCTCCCAGCACAACGTACTCGGATGGTCGTGTCGTTCCCTCCTTGACGGCTATGATGTTCATGGCATCGACGCTGTCCTGGAACGACATTGTCCGGAAGGTGTCAAGGTGAACATCGGCGTATCCGTACTCCTCAAACCTGTCCCGGATCCAGTAGCCTGCTGCCCAGCAGGAGTCGACGATGACGTATCGGCTTCCGAAATCCTGAAGGCGTTGGATGGTGCCGACTATTCTGGTCAGGCTGGTGGAGTCCATTAGTGCGGCGACGAGCGAGTCGGGAGGGGTCCGGGGGAGGAGCTCATCCGGTCCGCGCCCGTGCAGCGGTGTGCCCTCGGGTCGCTCCCATGTGGGCGCTTCGACCGCCCCGAGCGTCACCGCCAGGGGGTCGCGGGAAGGTGCTTCTCGCGCCGCCGCTCCATCGACGGGCACTACCGTCAACCAGACGGCGGCGAGAACAGGGATAACGGGGCAGCGTGCCGTCATCAACTACCTCCAGTGCGCTAAATGCGAGGTCTCACAACCGATTATACACGCGAGCGACCGGTCTGACCGCACTGATCCCAGCATTCGAGGCCCCGGCCATTGGATCGGGGCCCTCCGCATCGGGTCGGCCGCGCACGGCAGCGCCTTTCTTGCGAAAGCATGCAGAGTGTGGTATCATCCGAAACTGGATGTGCTTACCATAGTGCTGTGAATGGAAAGGAAGCTCCATTGTGAGAACGGCTATCGTTCTCCTCGTAGTCCTTGCGTTCGCGTCCATCGCATCCTCGAACCCATCGCCCCTGTGGCCCGGGGTCTTCATCGACTTCGATGAGGACGGCATCCCGGACAGTGACATCCACACGTCGGTCTACCCTGCCCCCTATGTCACGCTCTCTGCCTACCTGGCCCTGTCGTGCAACGACCAGCCAGGAGAGGAGTTCACGTCGATCTCGTTCGCGCTGACCGACGTGATGGCGATGTGTCCCGGCGTGTTCGCGCCCCCGACCTTCACGAACCTCCTCCCGGGCGACCTCGCCATTGGGAACGTCTACACTGGAATCACGCTGGCGTCTACCGAGTGCCTGACGGCCCCCATCGTCTACTTCGGGAGGCTCGACCTGTTCTACCTGGGCGGGGCATGCGAGATATAGATTCTGGATCACCCGGAGTGGCCCAGGTGGGTCGTCGACTGCAACAGCAACGTCTACTACTACGGTGTGGCAAGCTACGGCGGAGTTGGAATGGAACCAGAGTTCATCGGCGAGGGGGAGATGGACTGCGTGGTCGTGGCGGTGGAGGACATCACCTGGGGCATCATGAAATCGATGTACCGCTAGCGGGTCAGCGCGACCCTGGCGCGCCACCTGCGCTGAAAGAAGGAGTGTGCTCGATGAGAACGTTGATAGTGATTGCCGCGGTTGTGGCGCTTACCCTCCCGGCCACGGCGGGGATGAACCCGGACTGCAAGGTCTGCATCGACTTCTCCGGGACCGCGAACTCGTGGGACGACGTGCAGAGTCGCATCGATCCGCTGCCATACACGGCGTTCGTGGCTTACCTCTGTCTCTTCCAGACTACCGGCGTCACGGTCATCTGCTTCCGGGCATCCGTGACGCCCGCTATGTCCTCGCCGCCCGTCTTCACGAATCTCCTTCCCGGGGATCTCGCGATCGGGACCTGGGAAGAGGGCATATCTATCGCGTCGACGGAGTGCATAACGACGCAGTTCCTGTACTTCGGGAAGTTCGACCTGTTCTACCTGGGAACTCCCGGCGACATCATGGTCCTTGATCACCCGGACTGGCCTCGATGGATTGTGGATTGCCATGAGCCGTATGGCGAGGTGGACTACTACTGCGTGTGGATGCACGGGGGTGTTGGCAAGGACGCCATTGAAGGCGACGAGGACTGCTTCCCCGTCGTGCCGGTGGAGGACATCACTTGGGGCGCCATCAAGTCGATGTACCGATAGGGATGAGCCGATGAAGCGAGCGCGAATAAGCTAGGTCACGCGTGTGCGATGCTCGGCCACGAGCGGCCCTTGAACAGAGCCTTCATATTCTGCTAAACTGACCCGGACCGCATGTGTCTTAAGACGCGTGTGGTTCGGGATTGTCAAATGACACAACCGCGGCGCGGGGACGTGCACACGGCCCGGCGCGGCGGCTAGGTGCATTCACGTCACACCACCTGTGTTCCGATGAAGCCAGGGGCCCCGAGAGGCTCCCACGGGAAACGAGGAAGACCATGAGTTCAGAAGGCGCAGTGTCCCGTAAGGGCAAGGGAGACCTGGAAGCCATCGAGGCACTGGCAAGCGCGCGCGACGCGATCTTCAAGGAGGTGCGGAAGGCGATAGTCGGGCAGAACCAGGTGATCGACGAGCTCATGATGGCCATACTGGCGGACGGGCACTGCCTGCTCATAGGCGTGCCGGGACTCGCGAAGACCCTGATGGTGAGCACGCTTGCGAGCGTCATCGATCTTGGGTTCAAGCGCATCCAGTTCACGCCCGACCTCATGCCGTCCGACATCACAGGGACGGACATCATCGAGGAGGATCCGACGACCCACGCCCGGAGCTTCAAGTTCATCAAGGGCCCGGTATTCGCGAACGTGGTGCTCGCCGACGAGATCAACAGGACGCCGCCCAAGACCCAGGCCGCTCTGCTGCAGGCCATGCAGGAGAAGCAGGTGACATCCGGGGGTAATACCTACTCGCTCGACCTGCCGTTCTTCGTGTTGGCCACGCAGAACCCCATCGAGCTCGAGGGGACGTATCCGCTCCCGGAGGCGCAGCTCGACCGCTTCATGTTCAGTATTCACGTGGACTATCCGACCGAGGAGGAAGAGCGGGAGATCGTCGAGTCGACCACGAGCGCCTACGTTCCCGATCTGAAGATCGTCCTTACCGGCGAGGACATCATCAGGCTGCAGAAGCTCGTCCGCCGGGTGCCCGTGCCGGACCACGTTCTGGCCTACGCGACCCGCCTCGCGCGGAGCACGCGTCCGACCGACGATTCACCCGATTACATCCGGAACTGGGTCAGCTGGGGCGCAGGCCCGCGCGCGTCGCAGTACCTGGTCCTCGGCGCCAAGACCCGCGCGATCCTCAGGGGCAAGTTCGCGCCCGAGACCGAGGACGTCAAGGCGGTCGCGCAGCCGGTTCTGCGCCACCGCATCGTCACGAACTTCAATGCCGAGGCAGACGGCGTGTCCGCGTCGGACATCGTCGACCGCCTCGTGAAGGACGCTGATTAAGCGCGGCGGCACCGGTCTCCCCCGCAGGGCGATTCAGCCCAGTTGAGGGCTGCTCGAGCCCGGGGGGAATGGCCGGGACCGGGCGCGCTCTAACCAACGTGTGCGCACACAAGAGGACGACGATGCCCGACGAGTCCTACAGACGATTCCTCGACCCCGTTGTCGTATCGAAGCTCGCGACGATGGAGTTGCGCGCGCGCCTCGTCGTCGAGGGTTTCGTCACCGGGATGCACCGGAGCCCGTACAAGGGTTTCAGCGTCGAGTTCGCGGAGCATCGTCAGTACATGCCCGGCGACCCGCTCAAACACATCGACTGGAAGGTCTACGCGAAGACCGACCGGTTCTATATCAAAGAGTACGAGGAAGAGACCAATCTGCGGGGCTACATCCTCCTCGACGCCAGCAAGTCGATGGAGTACGCGTCCGAACGTGTCTCGAAGCTCGACTACTCGCGCTTCCTGTCGGCCGCGCTCATCTACCTCATGCTCAAGCAGCAGGACTCCGTCGGACTTATGGTATTCGACCAGGCCGTCCGCGAGTTCGTCGCTCCGAGGTCGAGCCCGACACAGCTTCATACTCTGCTCGCGGCACTCGACCGGGCAGAGGCTTCGGCCGAGACCGACATCGGCATCGTGCTTCACGAGCTGGCGCGGCGTGTGAAGCGTCGCGGGCTGGTGATCCTCGTGTCCGATCTACTCGACGATCCCGAGCGCGTGCTTCCCGGTCTCAAGCACTTCCGACACCTGAAGCACGAGGTCATCGTCTTCCATGTGCTGGACCCCGCGGAGGCGGAGTTTCGCTTCGAGGCGGATGCGACATTCCGTGACATGGAGACAGGCGAACTCATGACAACGGAGCCGTTCTCTATTCGCGGTGACTATGTGGAAGCAGTGGAGCGCTGGAAGGCAATGCTGAAACGCGAGTGCGCTGAGAGCAGGATCGACTACGTGCCCGTGCTGACGTCGACGCCGTACGACCGCGCTCTCTTCTCTTATCTGGAGAAGAGAAAGCGGCTCGGCTAAGGAGAGCAGGTTGAACTTCACCTTCCTGAACGGTGCATTCCTCTTCGCCTCGCTGGCGGCGCTCCTGCCACTCTTGATCCATCTCATCAGCCGACGGCGCGTCGCGACCGTCGATTTCAGCTCGCTTCGATTCCTCAAGGAACTGGAGCGCAAGCGGATCAGGCGCGTGCGCCTCAGGCAGATCCTGCTGCTCATCGTCAGGAGCCTTATCATCTTGGCCGCGGCACTCGCGCTGGCGCGCCCTACGCTCAGGGGGACATTCGCGGGCGGGGGTGGTGCGCACGCCAGGACGTCGGTCGCTATCGTCATCGACAACAGCGCGAGCATGATGAGGGACGGGGATGGCGGTGACCTTCTCGCGGCGGGACTGGTGGCCGCGCGTGATATCGCGGGCCTTCTCGATGACGGAGACCAGGCCTTCCTGGTGGCCGCGAGCGACCCCGCCCACGCGGTGCTCGGCGAAGGCACGTTCAGTCCCGACGTTCTTCTGGAGGCGTTGAGCTCGATGGAAGCGGGGGACGCCGCCACAGACTACTCTGGGGCACTGGACCTCTCGCTCGAGCTGCTCGACGCATCCAGAAATCTCAACCGTGAGCTCTACGTGCTCGGTGACCTGCAGCGCACCGGCTGGGTGCGACCAGCCACTGGGAGTTCGCCCGACGTAGCCGGAACTCTGGACAACGAGGCCGGGACCCAGGGAGTCGAGGATGGTCCGCGCGCCTATCTGTTGTCCTTCGATGGTCCCACGGCGAACCTTGGGCTCACCACCGCCGTCGTCGAGCGGAAGTATGGCGGCACGACAGGCCTGTACTCTGTCAGCGTGCGCGTGTCCAGCTACGATCGGCGCAGCCGCGAGGTTCTGGTGCGGCTCTTCATTGACGGAGAGCAGGCCGGACAGGCAGGCATCGACGTTGAGCGTGGAGGGTCCGCGGTGGCGCGTTTTGCGGTCACGGTGGACGAGTCCGAGTGGCACGAGGGCTGGATCGAGCTTCCGCCGGATGCACTGACGGCCGACAACAGGCACTACTTCGTGATCCCGGCGGCGCGTCTTACGGAGATCCTGGTGGTTCGGCCCGACCTCGCTCAGGGGCTCGATGACGCCGACTACATCGAGCGAGCGCTCGACCCGACGACCGAGAGCAAACGGTTCTCGGTCTCCGTGGTGCAGCTGAATGCGCTGTCACGCCAGGCCGACGACAGATTCCCGGTGGTCATCCTTGCAGACGTCGGAAGGCTGGACGACGACGCCGAGCGGTGGCTGATGCGGCACGTCAACGACGGCGGTGGCGTCTTCATCGTATTTGGGAATCGAACCGACGTTCGCTTCTGGAACGCAGGACGGCTCCCGGAACTCACCGGGATCGAGATCAGGGCGCCCATTGAACGGGCCGAGGGTGTGCGGCTCGCGCCCGCCCTGCAGGGGCACCCCCTGCTCGACGGGCTCGTGTTCGGCGAGCGCCTGATCGATGACATAGCCGTGCGGCGCGCGTTCGATGTGCGTGCGGCGAGGGTCGAGGAGGTGCTGGAGCTGCCGGGCATCGGCCCGGCGCTCGTCGTCAACCGCACTGTCGTGGACGACGCAGCGCTGGATCCCGCCCTGCCGAAAGGAGAAGTCGCTGCCCTCACGATGGGTATCGACCCCTCTTGGAGCGACCTGCCTCGCAGCGGGTTCATCGTCCCCCTCATACACCGGCTGGTCGAGCGGCTGTCGCGGACGAGTTCGCGCCCCGCGACGGCCATCGTCGGGGAGGACCTTGTGGTCCGGCTCGGCGACGCTCCTACGGAGCGCGTGGAGGTAGATCTGCCTTCCGGCCGCACTCTGACCACTGAACTTAGGGCGACGGGCGTTTCTGCGGCGGTCGTCGAGCGCGTCAGCGAACCTGGAATCTACCGCTTCCACGCGGGCGGGCGAACGGTGGCGCTCGGGGCCGTCAATGTGAACCCGCTTGAATCTGACCTTGCTCCCGCTGACCGAACCGAGATCGAGGAGTACCTGTCTCCGCTGCCACGCACGTTCATAGAACCCGGTGCGCGGCTCGAGGAGGAAGTGCTCCAGGCGAGATACGGGCGCGAGCTCTGGCGAGCGTTTCTCTACGTCGCGCTCGCGCTGCTGGCCGTGGAGATGTTCCTGGCACGGCCGCGATTCGGATAGCGCGTTGGCGCGCCCCGCGGGTCGAGTCTGCCCGCGCTGTTGGTGGTGGGTTGGGTCTCCCCCGCAGTGCGATTCAGCCCAGTCGAGGGCTGTTCGCGCACCAGGGGGAGACCCAACCCGCCAGCGGTCCCGCCCGAGCGGACTGCCCGAGCCCAAGGGGGCACGGCCAACACGCCACCAGTAGCGCGGACTGACTCGCCCGACAGGGGACCCCAA
>JAUWCJ010000081.1 GCA_030609365.1 Candidatus Eiseniibacteriota bacterium
CCAGCGGGTGTGCCGGATCCTGGCTCCACCTGTGGATCGTGTCCTTGTGCCAGTAGTTGGTGACCGCGAGCGTGCCGCTCATGTCGAGCGACGTCCAGCCGGCGTTGTCGCCCATCAGGTCCTCGAAGTCGGCGTCGAAGATCCAGAGCGTCTCCTCTCCTACCGAGCGGAAGCCGCGCCCCTCGAGGGCGTCGGTCTCGCCGCGGACGCCGAACAGCTCGTCAGCGCGCCCGTCGCATGTTGAGGAGGCTGGTTCGATGGCAGGGTGGGACTCGGGCGCCGCAGGTTCGCGTGCTGCCCAACACGGCGCCGTGGTCAGTATGAGAACGGCGCAAACCACAAGCGCGCGTTCTGCGGTCAGACTCATCACTTGAGCATCACCGCCTTCCCGGTCCTGCTGAAGCTGCCGCCGTCGCCGGTTCCCTCCATCCCTATGAAGTACACACCGCTCGCCGCGTGCTTACCCGAGTCGGTCGTGCCGTCCCAGAGGGCCGCGTACTCGCCCGGCTCCCGTTCGTCATCGACCAGTGTCCTGACGACCCGTCCCGCAAGATCGTAGACCCGGATGGTGACGCGCGACCTGCCGGCGAGACTGTAGGCGATCGTGGTCTTCGGGTTGAACGGATTGGGACGTGCGTGGCCCAGCCTAGTCACGAACAAGCCGTCGTCCTCCGCGCCTGTCCCAGGCCCCGTCGGTTCCTTCCCGAAGTACTCCATGATGTTCGCCATGAGGTCGACGCGGTCGTAGGCACCCGTGGTGTAATGCCCGTTCGGCAGGAGGTCCCCGATCATGAACTCCACGCCGAAGCCCAGGTTCACCGTCTGATAGCCCATCGTCGGGTGCGTGTAGGCGACACCCGCCGGCCAGACCGTCATGTCCTCGATCACATACTCCGCTACCAGCTCTGCTCCTTCAGCAGCCGGACCCGGCTGCACTACGTCGTAGTAGTTTGGCGAGTACCACGAGTCGCTCCACAGGTGGCAGAACCGGTCGTCGTAGGTCATGAAGTCGAAGTCGCCCGTGGCGTCCTGCAGGATGGGCATCGTGTCGGGGAAGGCATCGCCCGGGTCGTTCTGGACGTACTCCGAGGCCAGCCAGGTCGTGTAGAAGCTTAGTGTATCGCTCGAGAACTCCATCAAGTCCTTACCGATGTCGTTCCCAGTGAGGAAGAGGTTTCGCTCCTTCCCCTCGGCGGACTGTGCAAGCCACCCGATCAAGTTGAACTGATCAGACGTCCGCAGCGTGTATGCACTGAATTCGTTTGTGAACCAGATCTGCGTGTCGTAGTACTTCATGCCCGCGCTGTCGGGTCCCTCCGACAGTATGGAGCCAGAAGGGACATTGACGTCGAATACGTCGTACTCGAACCCGAGGATGTCGAGCGCCTCTCGGTAGAACGACTCGCTCATCCGGGTCGCGTGCCTGTCTTCACTGTGGGTCAGCCGACCGTGCTTGTCGACAAGGAGTATGCAGGGCTCCGTGACGCTTCCGTGAATGGGCAGCACGGAGAACTCGTAGTAGGCCTGAGGCGCAGTCTTCGGGTGTCTCCTGACATTGCCGACGCCGTCGGTCGCCTCGAAGTAGTAGCGGACCTCCGCGTGCTCCGCGATGTGGGCCGTAGGCGGCGGGACGATCCACGTGCCGCTCTCCGGATCCCGGAGGATGATCGCGTGCTCATCCCATGTCTGCCCGCCGTCGCTCGAAACGAGCATGCGGGCCGACGCTATGCCGTCGCCGTCGTTGATGACGATGGTCGCAGAGTCGCTGAGAGCGTCCGACAGCACGAACGTGTCGTGGAACCGGTCCCAGATGGAGTAGTCCCAGATTGTAGGCTGTCCTCCGATCGACACTCCGACGCGCTGGCGGTCGAGCATGAAGCCGGTCATGTGCGGCTCTGACGGAGGAGCATCGTTGTAGAGGTGCCAGCCTACGGCCAGCCAGTCTTCATCGGCGAAGCTGTCCCAGTTGTCGAACTGCGTTCCCCAGGCAGGGCCTCCGTGCCACACGCCCGGCGACTCGTCCACGAACGCTATCAGGTTGGTGACACACCCCACCTCGTCTTCGTTGGCGAGGTAGAGGTTGTAAACATCCTCGGTCGGGCTCGGGCAGTCGACCCACATCTCCCAGTACCCGACGAGTCCTTCCGCCCCGGATATGTCTATCGGAGGACTGATGAGCCACGAGTTCTGTCCGTCGACCATTCTCCCGGTCTCCGGGTCGAGCGCCGCCATCCACCAGTGCCCCGGTGGAATGGCACACACCCTCAGCGGATCAGGGTCGTAGACCCGCTCGAACACGACCCCCGTCTGCCCCGAGGCTGGCAGGCTGTCGTGTAGCCACCCGTTGTCACCGGGGGACTCGCAGTCGTCGATCCAGTGGAGCGCATCGTTGATATGGATGGCGATGTTGTCCAGCTGCCACGCGCCGTCCTGAACGGAGTGGAACCCCGGATTGTCGAACTGATCCTGCGAGGAATACGCCGCGTCGGACTCGAAGCGGAAGCGTATGTCGAGCTCCTGACCTGCGTACTCGCTCAGGTCTACGACCATGTGCCCGGGACCGCCGGGATTCGTTCCGTCCCAGTCCACAGGCATGCCAGGCGTGCCGGCGAATCCCCAGTTGCTGACCAAGCGGACTGTCGTCCACG
This sequence comes from Candidatus Eiseniibacteriota bacterium, assembly GCA_030609365.1. Taxonomy (GTDB): domain Bacteria; phylum Joyebacterota; class Joyebacteria; order Joyebacterales; family Joyebacteraceae; genus JALGZG01. The sequence continues at coordinate 2,649 of JAUWCJ010000081.1, forward strand.
ACTCACCACCATCCGTTGAGACATCGGTGTAGCCGTAGTCGTAGTGGTTCTCCATTGCGTACCGCTGGTCGTACTCCAGCCGGATCGCGTCGCCGGGCTCGGTGTCGGCGATCTCGGGGAAGCTCCTTGATAGCATGCAGATCCAATTGTTTGCGTACCCTCTGGGCTGCCGCCAGCAGGAGTTCCCGTACGTCCCGCACCACCACGTGCTGTCGCCCAGCGGGTGTGCCGGATCCTGGCTCCACCTGTGGATCGTGTCCTTGTGCCAGTAGTTGGTGACCGCGAGCGTGCCGCTTCTGTCGAGCGACGTCCAACCGGCGTTGTCGCCCGTCAGGTCCTCGAAGTCGGCGTCGAAGATCCAGAGCGTCTCCTCTCCTACCGAGCGGAAGCCACGGCCGTCCAGGTCGCCGATCTCTCCGCGGACACCGATGAGCTCGTCTGCCCGTTTGCCGCACGATGACGCGGGGGATTCGACAGCGGACAACGACTCGGGTGCTGTGTCTTCTCGCGCCGCGATGCAGGGCACAGCAGACATCAGAAGGATGGCGCATGTAGCGAGGACGCATGCGAGGAAGAGACACATGGACGCGGCTGCTTGTGCGCCACCTCTTACGGTGCACGTGTGGCGCGCACGGCGCCCGTGTGTGCGCGGTCTCATTTCCTACACCTCCTCCGCGAGGGGGCGTCCGGTCCGTTCAGTCCTTCGATGCAGCTCCCGAGAGGAGCCGCTCCTACTTCAACATTACAACCTTGCTGACCTTGCTGAACCTGCCAGCGTCGCCAGTTCCTTCCATCTTCACGAAGTAGACACCACTGGCCGCCCGCTGGCCGGTGTCGGTGGTGCCGTCCCAGACTACCTTGTGCTCACCCGGCTCGATGTTACGGTCGACGAGAGTCCGCACGACGCGTCCCGCCGCGTCGAACACGCGGATGGTCGCGTGCCCGCCGGATGCCAGGCTGAAATCGATGGTCGTCACAGGATTGAACGGGTTCGGGCGCGCATGGCCGAGGTGGTCTGCAAAGACCTCCCCTTCCTCCGCGCCGGTCGGCGTGCCCGTCGGCGGCTTCTCGAAGTACTCCATGATGTTCGCCATGAGATCGACACGGTCGGACGCCCCGGAGCCGAACGCGCCGCTTCCGACAAACTCGTCCATCATGAACTCCATGCCGAACCCGAGGTTGACCGTCTGGTAGCCCCACACAGCGTGCGTGTAGGCGACACCCGCGGGCCAGATGCTCATGTCGGGCAGGACGTACTCGGCGACAAGCTCAGCCCCCTCTGCCGACGTGGGCTGCACGACATCGTAGTACGCGATGAGCGGGCAACCATCCCACAGGCGGCACTCGCCGTCGTCGTAGGTCATGAAGTCGAATCCGCCCGCCGCGTCACGGACCCACGCCGTGGTGTCCGGGTTGTAGCTGGACAGCGGCAGGTCCTGCACCCAGTCGGACGCGAGCCAGTAGGTGTAGAAGCTCAGGGTATCGGCCTGGCCCTCCTCCAGCCACGAGCCGAAGTCGTTGCCGGTGAGCAGGAGGTTCCTCTCGGCGCCCGGGGTGACCGATTCAATGAGCCACTCGGTGAGGCTCCACTGGTCACTACCGGTGAGCGAGTACGCGGAGAAACTGCTCGAGGCCCAGATCTGCGTGTCGTAGTACTTCATGCCAGATGTGTCCGGCCCGTCTCCGCGGATGACCCCCGACGGCACGCAGACGTCGAAGACGTCGTACTCGTATCCGAGGATATCCAGCGCCTCGCGGAAATAGTCTTCGCTCGTACTCCTGAAGCCGCCATCCTCCCCCGGAACCGTGCGGCCGTGCTTGTCGACCAGCAGTATGCCCGGATCCGAGACACTCCCCAGTATCGGCAGCACCGAGAACTCGTAGCAGTCCGAAGGCGCGCCGTTCGGGTGCGTGGTCGTGACCCCGGTCCCGTCGGTAGCCTCGAAGTAGTAGAGAATCTCCGTGGCCTCCGCGATGTGCGCGCTCGGGTTGGGAACGTCCCACCACGTGTCGTAGGGATCGCTTCCGGTCAGAGGGTACGAGCCCCATGTCTGGCCGCCGTCGTTCGAAACGACCATGAATGCCGACTCGATGCCGTCCTCATCGGAGATCCCGATATGGGTCTCGTGCGCCAGTGCCTCGGCCAGGTCGAACGTGTCGCAGAACCTGTCCCAGATGTCGTAATCCCAGGAGGTCGGCGGTGGACCGATCGGGATCCCCACGCGCTGTCTGTTGAGGAAGATGCCGCCCATGTGCTCGACGCCCGAGGGCGTATCGTCACTGTTCTGGGTCTCCCAGCGGATCATGAGCCAGTTGTTTCCCGCAAAGGCGTCCCAGTTATCTGTCCACGTGCCCCAGAAGGGTCCTCCGTACCACCAGCCCGGGCTCTCATCGCAGAATCCCGCGGGCGGATCCAGGCAGAACTCGTCGTCGGTGGAGGCAAGCGACAGGTTGAAGATGTCTTCGGTATCACGAGGGAGGTCGACCCACATATACCACTGCCCGACGAGCTTCTCGGCATCGGATATGTCGATCGGCGGGCTAATGAGCCACGCGTACTCGCCATCAACCATGCGGCTGGTCAGCGGGTCGACCGCCGCGTACATCCATCCCTCCTGCTCGTCGCAGGAGTAAGGTCGGTTCGTCCAGATGTCGGTGCCGTAGAGCCCCCGCCAGAACGTGACCCCCGTCTGACCAGTAGCGGGGATGTCGTCGTGCACCCAACCGTTGTTGCCCGGGGACTCGCAGTCGTCGAGGAAGACCAGAACCGGGTCGGGCGTCCAAGCGACCAGCTCGATGTTGTCCAGCTGCCAGGCACCATCAAGGACGGAGTGATGCGGAGGATTGTCCCACTGGTCCTGAGAGGAGTATGCCATGTCCGACTCGAAGCGGAAGCGCAGGTCGAACGCGTGCCCGGAGTAGTCGGTGAGATCAAGCTCGATGTGTCCGCCCGCCACCGGGTGCGTGCTGTCCCAGTCCTGAGAGATGCCGGGGGTTCCCGCGAAGCCGGGGTTGTCGACGGCTATCAGCGTGTACCAAGTGTCTGAGGTAGCCTGGCAGCGGATGTCGACGTATCCGTAATCGTAGTCGTTCTCCATCGCGATCCGCTGATCGAACCTGAGCTCGAGCGGGTCGCCGGGGTCTGTGTAGAGCGCAACCTCCGGGAACTCCCGGGACAGGATCTGATACCAGTCGTTCCCGTACCCCCTCGGCTGCCGCCAGCAGGGATTGTACGTCCCGCACCACCAGGTGCTGTCGCCGAGCCACTCGAACCCGTTGATGCGGATCGTGTCTTTGTGCCAGTGATTGGGAACTGCGAGCGTGCCGCTTCTGTCCTCGGAGATCCACCCGGCGTTGTCGCCGAGCAGGTCCTCGAAGTCCGCATCGAAGATCCAGAGCGTGTCCGAGTGGGAGTCGCGGGAGCGGGTGGCGCCCGGTTCTCCGAACGGCGTCGCTTCGAGGCGTGGTTGGTCGAACGCAAACGTGGCATGCGAAAGGCACACAGACGGTTGCGCGAGCAACGCTGCAGCCACAAGCGTGATGAGAATCGTGCGCATGGTGCTTCACTCCTTCCGGGGAGGCGCTCGTCCCGAGAAGCGGCGCGTCCGGCACGCGCCTGAGGTGCGCGGGTAAACAGTCGCTACGTTCGGAAGGTCCTGTCCTCCAGCATTATCACCGCGTCGAGCGACACGGCCGGCCTCACCACCATGAATCCCCACGAGAGGCTCGCCTTGTTCTCGCCGCCGATGAGCGTGTTGTCCCCGATCCAGAGCGTCACGTCGCCGTAGGACTTCGAGTCCCAGACCGAGTAGCCGATCGGCTCCAATATCTCCGGGTTCATTCCTATCTCGAACCCGCCGAGCTTCCGCACGTCTCCCTTACCCTCGGAGAGAACGAGCTGCAGCAGCTCGTCGTTCTGTTCCGCCTTGGCCGCGAGGACCTCGCCGTCCCTGAACTCGATGCGGGTCCCGCCGATCCTGACGCCGAAGTAGTCCGTCATGTCCGACACAAGCACGCCGTTCGCACTCCCCGCGACCGGAGCGACGATGACCTTCCCCGCGGGCAGGTGTCCCCATGCCCTGCCGTGCTCGACCTCCCAATCAGAGATGATCCCGTCGTCGATGAACACCTCCCGACCCTCGATGCTGAAGGTGAGATCGGTGCCGCCCGGTGAGGTGATGTGCACCCGGCTCCCGCCAGTGAGGGCAGCGCTCAGATGCTCGCCGCGCTGCTCGAGCTCGCGGTACTCCGTGTCGAGCGCGGTCCAGCATGCGTCGTGCAGCTCGCGGAAGTCGATGCCCATGACCTCCGCTTTCTGAGGCGTCGGGTAGCCCAGATAGATGATGCGCTTCCCCGCGTCTATCAGCTCGCGCGCCACGGGGTCCTCGAGGGGATAGCCCGGGATCCCCGCGTACCGTGATTTGCGCCCGCTCTGGACAAGCCTTCTGAGAAACGCGAGCCGCCTCTCGCCGATGTCTTTCTGAGGGTCCACGGCTCCCTTGAGAACCGGGTAGTCAAGCGGCTCCTCTATGACAACGACCGAACTCAGGTCGCCCTTCCACTTGAGCAGGAAGTCGCCCAGACCCCCTGGCGTGCATATCGTGATGGCGCTCCCGCCCACCGCTTCGACCGCGCGGATGAGCGGCTGTATGATGTCCCTCTGAACCAGGTCACCTTTCAGAACGACGACGTCGCCGCTCTTCGTGCCGAGGCAGTCGCGCACGACCTTCTGCGCGATCTCGTCCTGGTCGACCTCCAGGATCTCACGCCTGCGCCAGCCGAGCATGCTCCTGGAGATCATCTCTCGCACGTCGCCCGCCAGCCCCTCGTACTCCCCGATCCCTCGGGCGAGATAGAAGTTCCTCGCCACCGCACGGTAGTACTTCTCGACCACTCCGCCGGCCTCGACCGTGCGCACTTTCTCGACGAGCCCGGCCTTCTCGAGTTCCTTGATGTGATAGTGCACCCGACCCCGGGTGCCGCCGACCCAGTCGGCTACCTGCTTTGCGGTCCCGGACCTCTCAACCAGGAGCGTCAGTATCCGCACCCGCTTGGGGTTCGCAAGCGCCTTGATCTGCACGTCGCGATCGACGACGGTCAGCTCTCTGCGCGGCGAGGTCGTTTTCCCGTTCCTGTGGCTCACTTTCACTCCCTGCCAGGGATGCGTCGCATGTCCGATGGCTCTCGTCCAACCGGTCTAATTTTCCAGCGCGGTCATCTTACCACGCCCTGCCTGACTCGTCAAGACCAAAAATGAACCTCCCTCACGCGGCCACTGAGCAGCCCTCCCATGCGGGTCTGGCAGCGTCTACGGCCCCTCCACCGATCCCAATCGCGCCTGCGGCCGCCAAGGGGCCCCTTTTACGCTTGACACCCTCCCTCGCGCGCCCATAACATCTCGCGGAAGTTCCCTTCCACAAGGCGGTTAGCACTCACCTGCCGCAACGCGAACACATGGAGCACTAATGACGATAATCACAGAGGTCTGGGCCCGAGAGATCCTGGACTCCAGGGGCAATCCGACCATTGAGGCCGACATCTGGCTGGACTCGGGAATCATGGGCCGCGCGGCCGTGCCGTCGGGCGCCTCCACCGGAACACACGAGGCGGTCGAACTCAGGGACGGAGACACGACGCGCTACATGGGCAAGGGTGTCCAGAAGGCGGTCCACCACGTCAACGAGATCATCGGCCCCGAGCTCATCGGCATCGACACGGACGAGCAGGTCCTCATCGACACCACTCTCATCTCTCTCGATGAGGAAGACAACAAGAGCACGATCGGCGCGAACGCGATGCTCGCTGTGTCGCTGGCCTGCGCGCACGCGGCCGCGGCGGTGTACGAGGTCCCGCTCTACCGCTACCTCGGCGGCGTCAGCGCGCGCCTCCTTCCTGTTCCTCTCATGAACGTGCTGAACGGCGGCGTCCACGCGAGCAACAACCTCGACATCCAGGAGTTCATGATCGTCCCGGCCGGTGTCGACACCATGGCCGAGGCCGTGCGCGCGGGCGCGGAGGTCTTCCACTCGCTGAAGTCCATGCTTGCTGAGCGAGAGCTGTCCGTGGCCGTCGGCGACGAAGGTGGATTCGCGCCGAACCTGAAGTCCGCCGACGAGGCGCTCGAGATGATCGTCGGCGCCATCGACAAGGCGGGATACGTTCCTGGCGACGAGATATTCCTCGCGCTCGACGCGGCCGCGAGCGAGTTCTACGAGGACGGCGTCTACAATCTCAAGGGCGAGGGTGTGACCCGGACGAGCGAGGAGATGGTCGACTTCTACGCCGGCCTCGTTGAGAAGTACCCCATCGTGTCCATCGAGGACGGGCATGCCGAGGACGACTGGGACGGGTGGAAGCTGATGATGGAGCGCCTGGGCGACACCATCCAGATAGTCGGCGACGACATCTTCGTGACGAACCAGGAACGCCTCCTGCGCGGCGTCGTGGAGGGCGCCGCGAACTCCATCCTCATCAAGCCGAACCAGATAGGGACGCTGACCGAGACGCTCGACACCATCGACATGGCGCACAGGAACAGGATGACCACGGTCATCTCGCATCGCTCGGGCGAGACCGAGGACACGACGATCGCAGAGATCGCGGTGGCCGTCAACTCGGGGCAGATCAAGACCGGGTCGCTATCTCGAAGCGAGCGCCTGTGCAAGTACAACCAGCTCATCCGCATTGAAGAGGAACTAGGCGAGACGGCGACCTACGCCGGCAAGACGATATTCGGCGTAACCAAGTAGCTCGGGCTCGCGTGCGCGGTCGTGCCGCGCAGAATGCGCGCGACCGCTGGGACGTTTCGCGCCGACTGGAGATATCATGCCCACCTCATCAGGAGAGAACAGAAGGCGAGTAGTCAAGAAGGAGGAGCCTCGCTTCCTGCGGCGGGCCTTCGACGGCTACGGTCGCGGCGCACCCGCGAAGGTCCTGAGGATCCTGAGCTGGACCATTGCAATCTGGTTCGTCTCTGCTATACTCCTCGGCGACTCGGGGCTCTTCTCGATAATGAGAATGAAGGGCATGAAAGGCGCGCTTCAGGACGAGATCAGCGCGCTCGAGCAGACGCGCGATGACGCCGCCGCCTACAATGACGACCTCCGGAACGATCCATGGACGGTTGAGAAGCTGGCGCGCGAAGAGTACGGGATGATCAAAGAAGGCGAGACCTGCTACCGCGTGGTACTCGAGGACGAGGAGAAGAAGTAGATGGACCCGTCTGCACTGTTGGCAAGAGACGCTGGGCTGTTCGCCGCAGAGCGCGTGGTCCTCTGGATCGCGTGCGCCGCGTACGGCGTCGCGCTCCTCTTCTACATCGCTCACATCATCCGCCCGAGCTGGAAGATCTCCCGCACAGGCTCGACGGTCTCGCTGCTCTCTGCGGCTGGCCTTCAGACCGTCGTCATCATCCTCCGAGTCGTCCTCAAGGGTGCTCCCCCGTTCCAGAGCCTCTACGAGAGCCTGGGATGGTTCGCATGGATGACGGTCGTGGCTTACCTCATCATCGAGTGGCGCAGGGACGTACGGATCCCCGGCTTCTTCGTCTCGCTCATCGCGGGCGGCGCGGTGCTCTATGCGCTGCTCGCTCAGAACCCCGAGATCAAGCCGCTCTTCCCCGCCCTTCAGAGCCCGTGGTTCTTCTGGCACGTCGCGATAGCGTTCGGCTCCTACGCCATCTTCGTCGTCGCGTTCGCGGTCGAGATATCGTACCTGATACAGCTCGGGCTCTGGAAGCTGGGCGCCAAGGTCGATTACGGACTGACGCGCGAGAACATCGGGCGCTTCCACCGCTCCGTGCACCAGCTCGTGCTGTTCGGATTTCCGATGCTGACGTTCGGCATCATGTCTGGCGCGGCGTGGGCCAACGAGGCCTGGGGCGTCTACTGGCAGTGGGACCCGAAGGAGACGTGGTCGCTCATCACGTGGTTCGTCTTCGCGCTGTATCTGCACACGCGGGTTCGCCCCACGTGGCGCGGCGCGCCGTCGACCGTTATCGTGATCGTAGCGTTCCTGTGCATGGTTACGACGTTCCTGGGCGTCAGCTGGCTGGCGAAGCTGTTCGGCATTCCAAGTCTGCACCTCTACTAGGGTTGATATGGAAGAACCAAAGGTCATAACTGCCGAGAGGCCGGACGCGCCGAAGCGGAAGAAGCACAAGACCTTCCTGCGTGTCGTGTTCGAGCGTGTGTATCACGAACTCATGCGGATCAGGCTTGCCGTGTGGCTTCTCATCGTCATGACCGTGACGATGATAGTGGGCTCCGTATTCCCGCAGGGCTACGGCGCCGAGACCTACATCGAGTCGTGGGGGGAAGCGCGCTACGCGGTGTTCTCCAAGCTGGGACTGCTGAATCTTTTCCACTCGAAGTTCTTCCTGCTGCTCGGCATCATCCTCCTGCTCAACCTGCTGGTCGGCAGCATCGTGCGGCTGTCGGGCAGACGCAGTGTGAGTGTGTCGAGGACGACCGCGCCGGGGACCGCACGATCCATCGCCATGGGCGGCGAGCCGGACTCCGCGATCTCGAGGGCTGTCCGCGCGCTGACCGAGCGTGGCTACTTCGTCTCCAGGGTGCAGGGCGGGATGGTGTCAGCGCGGCGCGGACCGTGGCCCGAAGGCGTGAGCCTGCTCTACCACCTGGCCATGGCGATAGCGATAGTCGGGTTTATCATCTCTGCGCTGCACTCGTTCGAGGGCGACGTCACGCTGTACCCCGGCGAGCCGGTGGTCGTCAAGACCACGAGCCGGGATACAGGGTGGCAGAAGTTCAGGTGCCGCATTGCCGCGTTTGACATAGTCTCGTGGCACCCGTTCGAGGGAGCGATGCCTGACACCACTGTCAGTGACGGCAAAGAGGTAACGCTCACGCTGAACGAGTTCATCACCGAGTGGGAACTCTACAACGACAAGTACTACCCCCGGGATTGGATAAGCGACGTCTCCATCCAGGTGACCGGTCACGGGCCCGAGATGCTGTGGCCCTCGCAGATAATCGAGGTCAACCGGCCGTTCCGAGCCGGCGGGCTCACGTTCTACCAGATGGCCTACGAGCAGGAATTCGACGTGGTCGTGTGGCAGAACGACACTGAGGTGGAGCGCGTCAAGGCGAATGCTTACGTGCCCTTCACCCTGGAGTCACTCGAGGGGACGTTCTTCCCCGGCACGCTGCGCGTCGGGACGCTCTACGAGAAGTACCACACGCCGGTGCCGGTCGTTCCTCACATCGCGCTCACATGGCAGGAGCCGGAGCCACCGGCCGATGAGATGGTGGCCGAGGTTGCGGTCGAGGAAGCGCCACCTGCGGATGAGGCAGGCGAGCTGGCCGAGGCAGAAGCCGAGTCAGCAGGAGTGGAACTCGCGGAGGCCGACACCATCGTGGCGCCCGCTCCCCCACCGCCGCCCGAACGCATCGAGCTGGGCGACCTGTCCGCGGGAGAGCCGCTGGAGGTCGAAGGCTACACGTTGACGCTCGAGAATCCGTATGAGGGCAGCGTCCTCACCTACCGCCACGACCGGGGTGTGACGCTCCTCTACATCGCCGTCACAGCGTTCATGCTTGGACTGGCTATTCGGACCTACTGGCCAAGCTATAGGGTGAGTCTCTGGATCGAAGAAACCCTCACTGCAGGAGCGATCGGGAAGCTCATGTTCCGCGCTACCGGCATGCTCGGCGAGCCGGAGATCGTGGAAGACGAGCTGGTCAAGGCACTGGGCGGCGATCCGGAAACCCCGAGTCCTGCCCCTCCAGCGGATGCTGCGCCCGAGATCGCACCACCCGCTGAAGTAGCTCCGGATGATGCCCCGACACCTGGCAAGCATCCTCTTCGCGACGCGCTGGCACCGGAGCCCCGGATCGAGTCAGCAGAGTTGTCACCGGAGCCCCGAATCGAGTCACCCGAGCTGCCACCGGAGCCCGACACGGAATCCTCCCAATCCGAATCATCACCGGATGAGCCGGAGCCGCAACCAGGCCTTTAGACCACAGCGAGCGGGTGCAACAGGTGTGGCGCCGTAAGTTGCGGGGTTTCTGGGGATTGCGCTTGACTGGCCACTATGGCAGTGCTATATATGAGTTGAAGTACATGACGCGGGGTGGAGCAGTCCGGTAGCTCGTTGGGCTCATAACCCAAAGGTCGCAGGTTCGAATCCTGCCCCCGCTACCAACTTGATGCGAACACCCGTCTCTTCGGAGGCGGGTGTTTGCTTTGGGACCGGCGCGGGCGGACGGCC
>JAUWCJ010000127.1 GCA_030609365.1 Candidatus Eiseniibacteriota bacterium
CGAGGGCGTCTTCCTCTACATGCGTCAGGAGGGGCGCGGGATCGGCCTTCTCAATAAGCTCAAGGCCTACGAACTCCAGGACAATGGTAGAGATACAGTGGAAGCCAACGAGGAGTTGGGCTTCGAAGCCGACCTGAGGGACTACGGGATCGGGGCGCAGAGACTTGCTGATATCGGAGTCCGTCGCATCAGGCTCCTGACGAACAACCCGAAGAAGGTGATAGGGCTCGAGGGCTACGGTCTGACGATCGTGGAGAGAGTGGCGATTGAGATGGAGCCCACCGACGCGAACAGGCGATATCTGACGACGAAGAAGGAGAAGCTGGGGCATCTGCTGGGGTTGGAGAGCTGTGGTGTGTGTGCAAGCGGCAGCGGTTCTGATCCTGCGCAAGACGAGTAACGGAGGGGAGTGGAGACATGAGCAAGGTCTATGAGGGGAACATCACCGGTGCTGGGCGCAGGTTCGCGATCGTCATCTCGCGGTTCAACGAGTTCGTCTCGCTGAGGCTTCTCGAGGGCGCGATGGACTGCCTGAGGAGACACGGGACGGCTGACGACGACATCTCCGTCGCCTGGGTGCCGGGCGCCTTCGACATCCCCGCGGTCGCCAAAAGAATGGGTGACTCCGGGAGTTTCGATGCAGTAGTATGCTTGGGCGTGGTCATCCGTGGGGCGACCCCGCATTTTGACTACGTGGCCTCGGAGGTCGCGAAGGGCGTCGCGAGCGTTGCGGCTGGCACCGGCGTTCCAGCCGTTTTCGGGGTCGTGACGGCCGAGAGCCTGGAACAGGCCATCGAGCGCGCCGGATCGAAGAGTGGAAACAGGGGATGGGACGCGGCGCAGTCGGCGATGGAGCTGGCCGATCTGTACGCCTCGATGAAGTGACAGACGGCGAGAGGGGCGTTCCGTTCATGGACGTGAGAAGGGAAGGCCGCGAGCTCGCCGTTATGCTCCTGTATCGCGAGAAGCTGACGGGGCTCACGGACCTGGGTATACCGGACATGGAAGACGCCAGCGAGGAGGCGCTCCAGCTGGCGAACGCACTCGTCTCCGGCGTACGTTCCAGTCTCGAGGAGATAGACGCCGCAATATCCGAGGCGAGCGAGCACTGGGACATACCTCGCATGGGCATCGTGGACCTTACGGTGCTCCGCATAGGTGTGTACGAACTGCTGGAGCGCCCCGACACGTCGGTCGCCGTTATCATCAACGAGGCCGTCGATATAGCACGCAAGTTCAGTTCGGGTGAGTGTGGCAAGTTCGTCAACGGGGTCCTCGACCGGATAGCCGGGGACATCAGGTGCCAGAAGGACACGGAGGACTGACAGACTTCCCGTGCGATACGCCATCGTCAGCGACATACACGGCAACTACGAGGCGTTCACTGCGGTGCTCGACGTCATCGACGGGATGGACGTTGATGGCATCGTCTGTCTCGGGGACGTGGTGGGCTACGGCGCGAATCCGAACGAGGTCGTCCAGCTTACCAGAGAGCGAGCCGAGGTCACCATCAGGGGCAACCACGACGACGCCGCGATCGATCCCGCCCAGGAAGCGCACTTCAACTCGTGGGCGGTGCAGGCCATCCGCTGGACGCGCGACCGGCTGACGAGGGAGAGCCTGGATTACCTCGCGAGCCTGGCGTACGAGGCCACCCTTCCGGACGTCCACCTCGTTCACGCGTCTCCGAGTGAGCCCGAGAAGTGGCGCTACATCCTGAGCCCGCAGGCGGCGGCACGGGAGTTCTCGAGCTTCAGGGAGTCGTTCTGTTTCGTCGGCCACTCACACGTGCCGATGATAGTTCTGAGAACGGAGGTCGGGACCAGCGAGCTTCTGGAGGGAGAGGTCGCCCTTCCGGCAGGAGCGCGCGTGCTGATGAATGTGGGAAGCGTGGGGCAGCCGAGGAACGGCGACCCGCGGGCGTGCTTCGCGGTCCTGGATCTCGAGGACCGGAGCGCATCGCTGGTGCAGGTCCCGTATGATATTGACACGGCGCGGGCCAAGATACTCGAGAGTGGATTGCCCAGATTCCTGGGCGACAGGCTCCTGCTCGGACAGTAGGGAGTTGACCGGAGGATCTACGTTGCTGACTGCAAGCGTCGGCGTGATGGCATACAACGAAGACCAGAATATCGGCAAGCTCCTGGCGGCGCTCACGGGACAGTCCGTCCAGAGTGTGGAGATTGGCCAGATCATCGTCGTGTCCAGCGGCTCCACCGACCGCACCGAGGACATCGTTCAGGAGTGGACCGCGAAGGACGAGCGCATATCGCTCATCAGGCAGGAACAGCGTATGGGCAAGGCCTCCGCCATCAATCTGTTCCTGGACGCGGCGGAAGCGGACATCTTCATCCTCGAGAGCGGCGATACTATCCCCGCGCCTGACTGCGTGGAGCGCATGCTCGCGCCCTTCCAGGACCCCGGAGTGGGCATGACGGGCGGCAGACCGACTCCCGTGGACGACCCGAACACGTTCATGGGTTTCGTTGTTCACATGCTGTGGCGACTTCACCACATGCTCGCACTCAAGTCCCCGAAACTGGGCGAGATGGTCGCGTTCCGGTCGTTCGTCCGCTCGATCCCACCGGACACCGCGGTGGATGAGGCCAGCATAGAGGCCCTCGTCATCGAGCATGGGAACTCACTGGCCTACGCGCCGGAGGCCATCATCTACAACAAGGGCGCGTCGACCGTCGGCGATTTTCTCAAACAGAGACGCCGAATCTACGCCGGTCACATATGGCTCTCGAAGGTCCAGTCGTACGAGGTCTCCACGAAGAAGGTCGGAGGCATCCTCTCAGTCCTGTTGGAGGACCTGAAGCCTGCACCACGCACTCTGCTCTGGACGTTCTGTGGCGTCTTCCTTGAGTTCGTCGGACGGCTTCTCGGCACGATGGACTACTACGTGTTGAAGAGGAATCCCTATACGTGGGAGGTGTCACAGAGCACGAAGAGCCTCGACGCACCCGCGACCCAGGACGCAGGAGGCAGGGAGGCGGGGGCGCTCGATGGTTGAGATCCTCGCGAAGATACCGCTCTACAAGATGGCGCACGCTACCGGGTGGCCCAGGATCCTGCCGCTCAACCTGACGGTCAGCGTGACCTACCGCTGCAACTCCCGTTGCCTCACGTGCAACGTCTACACCAAAGACGCGGATGAGTTCACCGTAGAGGAGTTCGACCGAACGTTCCGTTCACTGGGTCGGGCCCCCTACTGGTACACGATGAGCGGCGGGGAGCCGTTCCTTCGGCGCGACCTTACCGACATCTGCGCGAGTGCGTACCGACACGGAAAGCCCGGCATCATAAACATACCGACCAACGGTCTCCTCTCGTCGCGGATACCCTCCATGGTCGAGGAAATCGCCGGGCGGTGCCCGAAGACGCAGGTTATCATCAACCTCTCGCTGGACGGCATCGGCGAGGAGCACGACAGGATCAGGGGAGTAGACGGAAGCTTCGAGAAAGCCGTTGAGACCTACCGTGGACTCAGGGCCCTCCGGTCCCCGAACCTCACGGTGGGCGTCCACACGGTGATCTCGGTCCACAACGTGGAGCGCATACCCGCCATCTACGAGTACGTCGCCCGGGAACTCGCGCCCGACTCGTTCATCACAGAGATAGCCGAGGAGCGAGTGGAGCTCGAGACAGTGGGGTTATCAATCACGCCGCCGGCGTCGGCCTACGCGGGCGCGGTCGACTTCCTGATCACGAAGATCAAGGAACAGCACTACTCGGGCATCTCGCGCGTGACCCAGTCGTTTCGGATACGCTACTACGAACTGGTGAAGCGCGTCCTTGCGTCGGGCGCACAGCCGATCCCGTGCTACGCCGGCGTGGCGTCGGCCCAGATCGCTCCCGACGGGTACGTGTGGTTCTGCTGTATCAAAGCCGAGTCAATGGGCAATCTGCGCGACGTCGACTACGACTTTGGCCGCATCTGGTACGGCGAGAAGGCGGCCGGGGAGCGGAAGAGGGTCAGAGCGGGCGAGTGCGCGTGCCCGCTCGCGAACGCCGCTTACACCAACATGCTGATGCACGTGCCGACGGTCGCCGGCGTGGGCTTCGAGATCGCGACCCGACGGCGGGGCGGAGAAACAGGGAGAGGATAGGAAGTGGCGGTCTTTCTGGACGAGATAGGACACTACCGGCTCGGGGATGTGCAGGACGCGATAGGTCGTGCGCTGGACGAGCTGGGCGTGGACCTTTCGGGCAAGCGCACGGCGTTCATCAAGCCCAACCTGGTCATAGCCGCGAAGCCGAAGACTGCCGTGGTGACGCATCCGGTGGTGGTCGAGGCGCTGGTCAACGTGCTACGGGAGCGAGGACTCACGTCGATCTCCATCGGCGATGGACCGGGGATCGGACTCGACGTCGAGAACGTGTTCCGGGTGACCGGGTATACGAAGCTCGCGGAGCGGCTGGGCGTCGACCTCGTCAATCTCAACACCACGGAGCGACGGAAGAGAGAGTGGAAGTACGGCGAGATGGGCGTTCCCGCGATCGTCGAGGACACCGACCTCTACGTCAATGTGCCGAAGCTCAAGACGCACGGCTACACGAGGGTCACGCTGGCGGTCAAGAACCACAAGGGCTTGCTGTCCGAGGCCGACAAGAAACGGGATCACCAGCTGGGGCTGCATGACCCACTGGCGCAGCAGGCCACCATACGCCCGCCGGACCTCATCGTGCTGGACGGCATAACCGGAGTCGAAGGGGACGGACCGCTCAACGGCAAGGTCGTGAAGTCGCGCGTCTTCGCGGTCGGCACGAACATGCTGGAAGTCGACTCCGTGGCCGCACGGCTGATGGGATTCGACCCGACGAAGATCGAGCACCTCAGACTGGCGCACGAGCTCGGGGTGGGCGACATGGACCCCGAGGTCAAGGGACACGCGCCCTCGAGGGAGTTCGAGCCCGCCAACGAGGCGTTCGGCCGCGTCGCGAACATCTACTCGTGGCGTGACCCCACGGCTTGCTCCATGTGCATCGACTCGTTCAGCGGAGCCGCACACCTGGCTGTGCGGAAGCCGAAGTACTGGTTCACGCTGGTACCGAAGCTAGCGTACTGGGGCGTGTTCAGAAAGCTGCACATCATCCAGGGCAAGGCGGCACGGCTTCCGGGGGAGTCCGGGCGCGTGATCTGCCTCGGGCAGTGCACGCAGGCACTCGCGCAGAGCGAGCACCTCACGCACATCAGCGGGTGCCCGCCCACGCCTGAGGAAGTGGCCGAAACTCTGAGGAAGGAACTCTAGCGGATGCCGGCGACCCAGAAGGACACCGGACTAGGGACCAGCTACGAGCGCGTCGCTGTGGCGCGGCTCCTGGCGGCCCTCACGGACCGATACACCATCAGGAAGGTCCTCGAGGGCCCGACCGACGGCATAACGGGCATCAGTGGGATCAACAGCGTCCCGCTGGCGCGGGCCGGAGCCTCGGTCGACCTCGTGCTGGGTAACACCGACGAGGTCGCACTTGCCGAACGCGCCTGGGAGGCGCTCGGCCTGAGCGACAGGGTCGCCATTCGGGCGGCAGACGGGGATGCTCTCGGCGTCGAGCCGCGCTCGCACGACCTCGTGTGGAACTTCAACTCGCTGCCGCAGGTCGCCTCGGCCGACGCGCTTCTGGACGAGATGTGCGAGGCCAGCAGCAGGTTCGTCATGGTCTTCGTCTCCAATACCTGGAACTACGGGTTCCCGATCCACCGGCTCCACCACAAGGTGGCCGGTGAGCCGTGGAGCCACGGGAATATCTCTGTGATGAACATCCGTGCGGTCGCCAGGAAGCTGTCCGACCGGGGATTCAAGGTCGTCGAGCGCCTGCTCGTAGACGTCCCGTGGTGGCCCGACATCGATTCACCGATAGAGGAGGTAGCCGCGACGTTCCTCCCTTTCCTGAAGAGGTTCGTCAGCGGTTCGAAGAGGCTGGAGAGGTACACCTGGACCATCGACACGCTGCCCTACTTCGATGACGAGCGCCTTGCCACGCTGCTGTCCGATATTGAGAAGCACTTCGCAATAGAGAACACAGGGTTCAAACCCCTCCAGATCTTCTTCGCGCACCACCGGGGCGTGCTGGCGCAGAGGGTAGGAGAGGGGGAGGCGACCGCTTGAACCGGCGACTCCGCATAACGCTTGCGGTCGTGGCGGGCGTGGTCCTGCTGGCGCTGGCCCTCTGGGGTGTAGACCTGACCGAGCTTCGGCGCAGCATCGCCGGGGCGAAGATCGGGTGGCTGGTCGCCGCAGCGGTGCTGTACGTGACGGCGTACTTCGTACGAAGCCTGAGATGGCGAGCCATCCTGCACCCGATCGTTCGGGTGCGCGTCTCCGAGAGCTTCCACATGCTGATGGCCGGGTACTTCCTCAACTACGTGATCCCCATCAGAGCGGGAGAGGTGGCGAAATCATTCTTCCTCAAGCGCCTCAAGGGAACACCTATCGCCACGAGCCTCCCGACGGTGTTCGTCGACAAGCTCTTCGAACTCGTCTCGATCCTCTTCGTCGTCACCATGGTGCCGATACTCTCCATCAGCATGAGCGCTACGCTGGCCGCCCTCATCTACACGGTCCTCGCCATCTTCCTGTTTGCGATCGGGTTGCTCTTCTTCGCGTTCCGAAACCCCGACGCCGCCTCCCGGCTGCTGTGTCGTCTGTTCTCGTGGCTGCCGGGCGGTGTCTACAAGAAGCTGTCCG
>JAUWCJ010000105.1 GCA_030609365.1 Candidatus Eiseniibacteriota bacterium
GGGTAGATGACCGGGATATCCTCGACGTAGCGGTAGAAGTTGGTCTTCGTGATCGTCAGCTTCGCAACGCCGGGCACCGGCGGCGGAGTCACTGTCATGTCCATCGGCGCCCCGGTCGCTTCCGCGACTCCAATGATCTCACCGTTGAGTGTGAGCGCCACAATGGCGCCCGCGTCCGCCGTGATGTTGAACGTCCCCGCTCCGACCGGCACAACTCCCTGGTGCGTGACCGTGAGCAGCTGCGGCACCTCGGAGTAGAGACGGGTGAACGCGTCACCGTGCATGTGGAACAGATTGTACGTGACCTCTTTCCGGTCGGGGTTGGACGGCCAGCTGGAAGCCTGCAGATAGTGCTTGCCGGACGCGTTGGCGAACGCGGGCCTCAGTTCGCCGACGGACTCGTTGAAACGCCCCGCGACGGGGTAGCCCGGATCGAACTCCGGCCACATCTCATCGTACATACCGAACACGAAGGTGTCGTTAACGAACGAGTAGCTGCTTTCTGACGCGGCTATGAGACCCAGAGCGCCGTGCTCGTGCCTGTGGAAGGCCTCCGTGAAGCACTCGCTCGACCAGTCGTACATGCCCGTCAGGCAGTTGATGGAGAAGACGAATGTCAGATCGGTGTTAGTGAGGCCGGCCATATCACTGATGTGGTAGTCCGGGTGTGACCATCCCGTCTCGCCACCGTGGTCCCTGTGCTGCAGGATGAAGGCCCCGTTGTTCATGTCGGCATTGAGCCGATCAGCGTTGCCGCCCCAGTCCCACAGATGGGCGCTCGTCTCGGGGACGTAGCCCAGCCCGTCAGGACCGAAGTAGTCGATGAGCATGTAGGTGTTCTCGTTGCTCGACCACGCTCCGCCCGGCGTTCCAGTGTAGATGACATACTCCCGCACCGGGTCCTTGCCGTGGACGTTCGCGAGGAACCCGTAGATGATCTCGGCGCAGAGCTGGAACCAGCGGTCCTCCTGCCACCCGCAAGCCACAATGGGGTTCTGGTAGAAGTCTGGGTTCGTCGGTGGGTTGCGCTCGTAGTCGATGGCCTTGCGCACAAGACGTTCGACGGGTTCGCCGTCATCCTGGCCATTGCGATCTCTGGCAGATGGTCGCCGTCGATGTCACCGTAGATGTTGTCGGAAACACAGTAGCCGTCGTAGATGGGCGAGGTGACGCCCGTCGTGCCTCCGCTCGAGACGTAGTCGCCCAGCAGCAGAATCGCCACCGGAGGGGTCGGGCTCGCGTACGCGGTGTTAATCCACGACTCGATCGCACTCGAGGTCGCGCCCGTCTCGGTGAGCGTCACAACGCCGGCGTCGATGCCCTGGTCCAGACGGAACTGCGCGATGCTGTCCGCCCAGGCGGTGTAGACGGGATCGTCCGGGCAGATGACGACGTACTCGTAGTCCGTATCCCGCGTGTCGGGAACGCGGAACTGAGGCTCCGGAAGCGATCCATAGTTCATGAGGTTCGCGGCCAGCACAGGCTCCCAGTACCGGCTCCTCAACCTGTCCTCGCCGAAAATCCCGTTCCCGCCCTCGAAGGTCACGCGCACCTCGATGTCGGTATACGCGATGAGCTCTCGCGTCACCGGGTTGTACTGGAACGGCGTTATGCCCAGCACTACCGCATTGACACCGCGCATGCTCGTCAGTTCGGAAAGCGCAACCGGACTCTCGGGGAAGTAGGCGTTCACCGAATAGATGGCCTCGTCCTTGACGTAGACCGGAGGAGAGTCGTCAGTGTCCAGAGGGATCTCAGCAGCGGGAAGAACGTCTATGCCGTGAAACACCTGGCTCTTCATGGAGAGAATCTCGAGTCTCGGGACGGCGCCGTTCGGAACGGCCACAAACCGCCCGAAACCGGGCAGGTTAGGTGCGCCCTCGTCGTTCGGCAACATGACGCCGGGAATCGAGATCTGCTGGAAGATCGTGCCATCAACATCGACATCATCGATGCTCATCTGGTCAAGTTTGAGGGAGACGTCGATGTAGGAGTCGTTCATCATTGGCATGGCAAGTCCGGCCTGCCCACGATTCTCCTCGAAGAGAAACGTGCTGGCCGGTGAAGACACGGCAACGAGCACCAGTGCCGCTGCGATCCATGGAGCAATCCTCATGACTTCCCTCCTGACCACACTGCTGTGCGGGGAATGCACATGGAAACGTGCCGGCCGCCACCGCGTTCTTGACCGCCGGCCCCAAAAATGTGGGGCATTATACCACAAGTCAGGCATTTTGACACGCACTATCCTCACGTCCGATGCGGAGTTGCCAAAGCGCCGGGGTAGGAAACCCCGGCGCGCAGTCACGTTCTCGTCTGTCCGGCCGCACGTCGTGCGCCGGTCGGGCACTCTCCCCTAACCGTCCACTGTCGCAGCGAGGCGTTCGGCCACGCGCTGCCCCAACTTCCGACACTCGTCAAGGTCTTTCGCATCCGGGACGAACTGTACACTGAGACCGTCGGATACGAGTTCGACCTTCATCTCCTTGAGTATCTCGTTTGCCTGCGGCACTCCCTCGCCGCTCCACCCATACGAACCGAAGGTGGCGCCGATGAGATTCCTCGGCCGCAGGCCCTTGAGGTAGAGGAACACATCCCCAAGGCTCGGGAACATGTTGTTGTTGATGGTCGGCGTTCCGACCAGGAGCGCCCCCGCCTCGAGCAGCTCGGCCGCGACGTCGCTGCGATGGCTCCCCTGGAGAGGAACGAGACTGGGCCGCGCGCCACCGGCCGCCAGACCGTCGGCGATCGCACGCGCCATCCTCGCGGTGCTATCCCACATCGTGTCGTAGACGACCACCGCCTTGAGCGTCGGCTTCTGCTCGGACCACTTCGCGTAGCCCTCGACGGCCATGTCGAACCTGCTTCGCCAGATGCGCCCGTGGTCGGGCGCCACCAGCTTGAACGGGAGGTTCAGCTCCTTGACGCGTCCCAGCAGCTTCTTCACCATCGGCGAGTAGGGCATCAGGATGTTGGCGTAGTACTTCGCGGCCTCGTCGTAGAGCACGGCCTCGTCCACACCGTCGTCGAAGCGCTCCGTCGAGGCCAGGTGCATCCCGAAGGCATCCTGGGAGAACAACAGCTCGTCGGCGGGAAGATAGGTGAACATGCTGTCCGGCCAGTGAAGCATGCGTGTCTCGAGAAACTGGAGCTCGACGTCGCCCAGGCTCAGCGTGTCTCTGTCCGAGTCCGCCGTCTGCGGGCGTCTCTCTTGTTCAGTCGCGTCCGGTCATTGTCTCACGACGCCACCCGCGCTTCACGATGACTTCCGGCCGGCGTCACGATCGCTTCCGGTCGCCCCGGCCGAAGAGCAGAGCTTCCTCGCTCAGGTCGTCCCGGATGCCGAGTCGCGTCAGGGCGAAGTCGTACTTCACGGGATCGTCCGGGCTGAACTTCCTGAACGCGCTCGTGACCTCGAGGGCGGTCCGACCGTTGGCGTGCCTGCGGTCGGTCAGCCCGAGCGTCAGTGAGAGCCTGTGCATGTGTGTGTCCAGCGGGACGATGAGCTTCGACGCCGGCACGGCGTCCCAGCCGCCGGGATCCACATCGTCGCTCCTCACCATCCACCGCAGGAAGAGGTGCAGACGTTTGCAGGCGCTGCCACGCTCGGGGTCGGGCAACGGGCAGGAACCCTCTGTGCCCGACGCCACGCACGACGCGTCCGTTACGGCACCGACGAAGGAGGTCAGCGCCGGAAGCACCGTCTCGTCCTCGGGCCGCAGCAGTGTGCTGAAGAAGCCGCCGAGTGTCCCGTGCTCGTCGACCGTCCTGCGGACCCCGTCCAGCATCCGACAGAGGTCATCTCCCGCCGTGAACCGGTGCTTGAACCCCTCGAACGCACGCCGGAGCGAGTCCGGCGTCGAGTCCCGCACGAACGCGGCGGGGTGCGGGCCCATGCGGTCCAGCGCGTTTCCGACGCTCCTCAGGATCTGCTTGACCCTGCCGTAAGCGAGCGTCGATGCGATGAGCCCGACGACTTCGCGGTCGTCGGGTTCGTCGTAGAGATACAGGAACTCAAGGGGGTCCGGGTGCACGAACTCGCGGCGGTTCAGCTTCCGGTAGAGCCTCTCCAGCTTCCTTCTGTCGATGCCGGGTTCGGCGCGGAGCGCGGACCGCCCCCCGCCTCCGTCACTACCCTTCAAGATTGAACTCCTGGATGTCGAACCAGTACCCGGTGCCCGTCACGAAGTCGATCTGAGCCTGGACGAGAGCCAGATGCCCCTCCTCTATCTCGAGGAAGCGCCGGAAGAGACCCTTGGCCGCGTCGGGCAGCTCATCGACCATGCGCTTGTAGAAGTCGCTCGTCTCCCGCTCGACACCGTCCGCCTTCCTGAGCCACTGGATCTCTATGGTGCCGGGCTTGCCGCCGACCTTCTCCCGTAGCTTATCGACGCCCTCCTCGATGACCTTCCCCGAGGAAATCGCCGTCGTCAGTCCGCCAGCGGTCACCGTTCCGTCACTGTTCCACTCGTCGAGCTTCACCTTGAGGTAGTTGACGTGGTGCTGCTCCTCGTCCGCCATCAGTTGGAAGAGCTTCTTCGCCTCCGGGCGCTGCGCCTCACGCACCGCTTCGAAGTAGACGTCGCGGACCCGGATCTCGTACTCGATCGATGTTTTGATGGCTTCCTCTACGGTCACGACGCCTCCCGCGTTGTGTGTCCGGGTTTGATCCTACCGAGGGGTAGCGCCGGGGGCGGCCCGTGCGCCGCCGGGCCTTCCTGGTCCTAGGCCTTCCAGAGCCCGTGCTTGTTGCAGTAGCTGCGGACGACGTCGATGTCGCCGTCGATGCAGAACGTCGCCGCGGGCGCGCCGCCCGGCTCAAGAAACTCCCTGTACGCCTTGCCGCCGGTGATGATCTCGATCCACTCGATGAAGTGGTCGGGCTCCATCGGGTGCGCGACGCTGCCGACCGTCACCTTGATGCCGTGGTCGGCGTCTTCCTTGACCGGCACATGCTTCTCCTGCGCCGCGTCAGTGGTGTTCTCCTTGACCTGCACCATCTCCTCGCCGCAGCACACGAGCGCTCCCGCGCCGCCGTGAAGCACCTCGACGATGTTCCCGCACATCTCACACTTGTAGACTTCGAGCTTCGCTGCCATGTCCGTTCTCCTTTGTTCGCGCGCATCGACGGCGCGCCGCGTCGTTCGGTGATCCTTCTAGAGCAGTTCCTTCGCCGCCTTGAGTGCTGCGTCGTAGTCCGGCTCTGTTCCCACTTCCTTCAGCACTTCCACGTACGTGACGTCACCCCCGCGGTTCACAACGAACACCGCGCGGGCAAGAAGCCTGAACTCCTTTATCAGCACGCCCCACGCCTCGCCGAACGCTGCCGTTCTGTGATCGGAGAACGTCTTCACGGTCTCCACTCCGGTGGCGCCGCACCAGCGCTTCTGCGCGAACGGCAGGTCCATGCTAATGGTCAGCACAACAACGTCGTCGCCGAGCTTCCCCGCCTCCTGGTTGAATCTCCTGGTTTCAACGTCGCAGACATCCGTATCGAGCGACGGTACCGAAGCCACGATGGCAACCTTGCCCTTGAATGTCGAGAGCTTCACCGGCTGCAAGTCGTTGTCGACGACTTCGACGTCCGGCGCGTCGTCCCCGACCTTGAGCTCGTTTCCCAGGAGCGTGACGGGATTGCCACCGAGTGTGACCAGGCCTGTTCTCTCCGGCATTTGTTACCTCCGTTGTCGCAATCCAAAGGACCGTCTACCAGTTCTCGCCCAGGATCTCGAAGTGAGCCGTAGGATGCGCGCAGGCCGGGCACAGCTCCGGCGCCTCGGGGCCCTCGTGGAGGTAGCCGCAGTTCCGGCAGCGCCACACCACGGGCTTGTCGCGCTTGAACACTCGTCCGGCCTCGATGTTGGCGCGGAGGTCGTTGTAGCGCTTCTCGTGCTGTTTCTCCGCGACCGCTATCGCCTCGAAGACGTCCGCGATCTCATTGAGACCTTCCTCGCGCGCCGTCTTGGCGAAGCCCGGGTACATCTCGGTCCACTCGAACTTCTCGCCGCCGGCTGCGGCCATCAGGTTCTCCGCGGTCGTCCCGATGACGCCCGCCGGGAATGCGGCCTGGATCTCCAGCTCCCCGCCTTCCAGGAACTTGAACAGGCGCTTGGCATGCTCCTTCTCCTGGTTGGCCGTCTCCTCGAAGACACCCTGGATCTGGACGAACCCGTCCTTCTTCGCCTGGCTCGCGAAGTAGGTGTATCTGTTCCTCGCCTGCGACTCACCCGCGAATGCCGTCAGCAGGTTCTTCTCCGTCTGCGTACCCTTGAGGCCCATTACTCGTTCCCCCTTCCCTTCTCTTCGTGGTTCTTCCCGTTGCCAGCGCACTCTCTGCAAACACCCGTGAAGCACAGCGTGTAGCCGTGCACCTCATATCCTCTATCGTCGACGAGCAGCTCATCGAGCCGCTCGGTGTTGCCGAATTCGACATCGTCTATCCTGCCGCAGACCTCGCACCTGATGTGGTGGTGATCGTCGAGCATGCCGTCGTACCGCCGCTGCTCACCCGCAATCGCGAGCGCCCTGATGAGACCCTGCTTCGCCAGCAGGTCCAGGTTCCGGTAGACGGTTCCCAGACTGACCTTCGGCAGTTCCGCACGCACTAACGAGTAGACCTCATCCGCCGTGGGATGCGCCGTAGTCCTACTCAGCGCAGACAGAATGGCCTTGCGGCTCTCTGTCATGCGGATGGCGCGACCGTTGTTCATAACTAGTCTCCAACAGATGCGAATAGGAGCTATTCTCAGTGTGTGCCACAGCAGATTCGATGTCAAACCCCGACCTTGGTCGCTGAGATTCGTGCACATACTCAGCCGCGCGGCGGTTGCACACAGCCCCGGCCGTCCTCTCGCCCCTCCCCACTCGAATCGAACGCGCTTGACCCGGGAGGTAATACGTGGTATTACCTCGGACGAAGCGACTCATTCCCCGTGCAGGAGGACCTGACACCATGCCCAGATCCAAGACAGAGGTCGTGTCGTTCAAGGCGGACGCGGCTCTCCTCGACGCGATGCGGGGTGTCGCGAACCGGTCGGAGTTCATACGCACGGCCATCCTCGCGGCGCTCGACAGCACGTGTCCGCTCTGCAGCGGCACCGGAACACTCACGCCCAACCAGATGCGACACTGGAACGACCTGGCGACCGACCACTCCGTCGAGGAGTGCGAAGACTGCCGGGAGGTGCGGCTCGTGTGCTCCAACAGGCAAGCGAGATGAGAGCGCCCGCAGCGCATCCGCGAGCGGCGCTATCGGCTCTCGCAGCAGCGGCCGTCCTGCTGCTTGCCCTCGGCGCGGGACCGGCGAGCGCCGAGTCTGTGGACTCCCCCACCGGCGGCCCTCCGCCGGCAGTCGTCTCGGCGTTCTGCAGCATCGCGCCGCAGGAGTTCTTCGTGCAGCGGGTCGGCGGTGAGCTTGTCTCGGTGAAGGTGCTGGTGGGCCCCGGTCAGTCGCCGCACACGTTCGAGCCGACACCGAGACAGATGGCGGACCTCGCCGAGTCCGGCGTCTACTTCGCGATCGGGCTGCCGTTCGAGGACAAGCTGCTGGAACGAGTAGAGGAACTTGGTTCGGGGATCCAGATGGTTGACACATCGGAGGGCATTCCCCGCCGGCAGGTAGAGGACGCTCACGCCCACGACGAGGAGGACGGCTCCGCGCCCGGCAAGGACACGCTCCACGGCGACCGCGCGGCCTCCACCGACCACGCGAGCTCCGCGCACGACGACGACCACGGAGGACTCCCCGACCCGCACACGTGGCTGAATCCCCGCTTCGCCAAGGTACAGGCACGGAACATCTGCAGCGCGCTCAAGGAACTCACCCCTGAACACGGCGCAGAACTCGAGGAGAACCTCTCTCGACTGCTGCGCGACCTCGACGCGCTCGATGCCGAGCTGACGGACGCGCTCGGACCACTCGCAGGAGAGAGCATCTATGTCTTCCACCCCGCGTTCGGGTACTTCGCGGACGCCTACGGCCTCCGACAGGTTCCCATCGAGCTCGGGGGCATGGAGCCGAGCGCCCGCGAACTGGCCGGACTGATAGACCACGCAATCTCCGAAGGCGTCCGCGTCATCTTCGTTCAGCCCCAGTTCTCCACGCGAAGCGCTCGTGCGATCGCAGAGGAGATCGGCGCAGTGGTGGTTCCCATCGACCCGCTCTCGGCGAACTACATGGACAACCTGAGGAACATCGCGCGCGAGGTGAAACAGGCTCTGCGGGACTGACCACGCGCGAAGTGACAGAAGCTCTGCGGGAAGGACACGCCAGATGACAGAGAGACCGGCACTGGAACTCCGCGACCTAACCTACTCGTACGACGGCACACCGGTGATCGACAGCGCGAACCTGACGGTCGGCTGCGGCGAGTTCGTCACCGTCGTCGGTCCGAACGGCGGCGGGAAGACCACGCTGCTCAAGCTCGTGCTGGGGCTCCTTCAGCCGGACAGCGGGACCGTCAGGGTCTTCGGATGTTCGCCC
>JAUWCJ010000185.1 GCA_030609365.1 Candidatus Eiseniibacteriota bacterium
ACTTCTTCCAGCCGAACCCCGAGCTGATGACCGTCTACCAGATATACGTCAATCCCCTGGGAACGGTGTTCGACCAGGAGATCACGTTCGATGAGACCATGTGGTACACCGCCAACAGAGAATGGGACGGCGAGTACGAGGTCGCCACGCAGCGCACCGACGACCGGTGGAGTGTGGAGATCAGGGTACCGCTCGCCCAGATCGGCGGCGACATTGAGCAGTTTCCCACCTGGAGAGCCAACTTCAGGCGGAAGCAGGCGCGAACGAGTGCGTCGGCCGACTGGCAGGTGCCAATCGACTACGACCCGAACACGTTCGGAGAAGTGGCCTTCGAGTAACGTCGGGGGTCGCGCCGCCCACCTCGGGGCGCGCAACCCAACTCGGGCCCGATCGGCCTCCTCCTTCGCACGCGCCGCGGGAGTTCCGTTGTGAGCGAATCGTTCGACGTCATAGTGGTGGGAGCCGGCCCGGCAGGGAGCAGCTGCGCACGCCGCGCCGCCGAACTCGGGCTCTCCGTCACCGTCCTGGAGAAGTCCACCTTCCCGAGGTTCAAACCTTGCGGTGCCGGTCTGACGGAGAGGTCGCTGCGGCTGCTGAACGGGGAGCAGGTGTCCGTCGAGCACCTGCGCTTCGACACGGTCGAGATAGGATTCGACCGGTACCTCTCGCTCGTCGTCGTCGGGCGCGAGACGCTCATCGCTACAACCACCCGCGCTGAGTTCGATGCGCTTCTTCTGCGTGCGGCCGAGGCCGCTGGTGCAGAAGTGGAGCTCGGAAGGGCCGTGACCGGTCTCGCGCACGAGGGCGAAGGAGTCCGCGTCCGCGTCGGGAGCGACTCCATGACGGCGCGACACGTCGTCGTCGCGGACGGGGCCCGCGGTGCCGGTCGCCGCATGCTCGGCCTGAGTCCGCTTCTGATGGGCGGCGGCATCTACGTTCGCGTGTTCCCGGGCAACGACGGGCCGCCGGAACTGCCGGGCGGGCGGGTGCTGTTCGACCCGACCGCGGCAAAGCGGGGCTACGGCTGGGTCTTCCCCAAGGGCGACCACGTGAACATCGGCGTCTTCAGTCAGTGCGAACTGAGCACGAGGCTCAAGCGCGACCTCGATGCCTTCGTGACCCTCCAGGGCTTCGACGCATGGCGCAGCGAGGGCCCGTTCGCGTTTCCGATCCCAGTGGGCAGGCCCGCGGATGCGCTCGGTACCGAGCGCGTGCTCTTCGCGTGCGACGCCGCCGGGCTCGTCAACCCCGTGACTGGCGAGGGTATCTCCGCCGCCATCCTGAGCGGTCGCTTGGCGGCCGAGGTCGTGTCCGAGTCCATCGAGAAGGGACAGGCAGCGTCCGCATTGTACGCGCGGCGGGTTCAGGCGGAGGTCGTGCCGATGACCGACGGTAGTAGAAAGAAGGGCGACATCGTGTACGGTCTTGGTCCGGGGTTTCTGAAGCTCGTGGCCCGCACTCCGATTCTGAAAGCAACTATCGCACCCCTGTGGCGGGCGGCGACCAGGGACAACGATGCATTCTCGCTGTCGGTCGCCGGTGGGTCGGAGGCGTCAGAGCCGAGCCGCACGCCCGGCCGTGTGTGAGGAGGAGCACCCGTGTGCAGGATGATAGCTGCCGTGGGGCGATTCGAGATGGGACCTCTTGTTGATGCCGTCAGGCTGATGGCGTCGAACGCGAATCCCGCCTACGACCACGAGCTGCGCGCGGAGGGTGGGGCGCTGGTCCACGACTGCGGGTGGGGCGTCGCCTTCCGGGAGGGTGGCAGGCTCGTCAGGCGCCGGAGCGCGGCGTCATGTCTGGACGACCCCGAGTTCGATTCCCTGAGCGGGGTCGAGACCGACCTCGTCATTCTGCACGCGCGGCGGACGCCGCACCGTGACACCATCGACGTGCTGAACTCCCACCCGTTTCTGCAGGAGTGGCGCGGGGAGGAGTGGGCCTTCTGCCACAACGGCGCCGTCAGTGACCTGACACAGCTTCGCAGTGACAGCTCGCTCCAACCCGCGGGCGGCATCGATTCCGAGCTGCTCTTTCACCACGTGCTGACTCTGCTCGATACGAACCGGGCCGCCGAGTCCCTGGCTGAGATCCTGCATGAGATACGCGACTTCACGAGCCTCAACTGCTTCCTGGCGACCAGTGAGAGCATCGCTGTCCACGCGCGCATGTCGCCCGACACGTCGCGCCCGCTCTACTACACGCCGTGGGTCGCCAGAGGCGGAGATGTCGCGGTCGTGTCGTCGGAGGTCGTCTCCCAGATCGCTCTGGAGTGGGAGAGGATTCCCGACGGAGCAGCATTTGTGCTGGGTCCCTGAGGGGTCTCCTCAGGGCAGTCCGGCCCCGCGAGAAGGGCGCCAGCGGCCGGCTCTCCATCTGATTATGTTTAAGCAACGAGATTCTGTCCTCCTAACTGCAACGAGATAATGTCCCCTACGGCAGGGGTGCTGGTTTGGAGGCGAGGTAGATCTGGAGGATCTGCTTCGCGCCCTTTGGATCGCCCTTGGCTCTGCGTTTCCATGAGCGGAGGGGCTCTGTGAGCTCCGTGGCCGGATGTGTGGCGATCCTGGCATCGCGGTA
Organism: Candidatus Eiseniibacteriota bacterium; assembly: GCA_030609365.1. Lineage (GTDB taxonomy): Bacteria > Joyebacterota > Joyebacteria > Joyebacterales > Joyebacteraceae > JALGZG01. The sequence continues at coordinate 2,581 of JAUWCJ010000185.1, forward strand.
CCAGACAGTCCAGGCTCCGTCGAGGTGCTGCCTGACAAGGACCTTGGCTTTGGCGAAGCTGCGTCGGCCCTTTCCGGGCGGTATGTCGATGATGAGACCTCCGAGTCGGACGCAGTTGTCATTGGCGACGGTGGCCTCATAGGCGAAGGCGATCTTG